>CANRVD010000031.1 GCA_947643145.1 uncultured bacterium
CTGTACCAGTTGCTTCCAGCTTTTGTGCGTCAGCGAGATATATATTACCACGCTTCTTACTAACTGTCAAGACTTTTTTTTATTTTTTTTAATTTTTTCTAGACTGTCTTGCTTTCTGCGACAGCGAAATATATACTACCACCATTTTCCCTATTTGTCAACATTTTTTTACACCAAATTACAATTCACAGTTAAATTCAGGTTACCGTTCACACTTTCATGAAAAAGTCAAGGATTTTGACTGGTTTTTATAATCAACGTGCAGGCTGTTCTAATTATTTACACCATGATGAACTTCATTTGTACTGGCTGTAATCGGTAAAAAATGATATCCCATTTTCTTACCGTATTGTATCATCTTATTTAATGCATCAATTGTTTTATCATTTCCATTAAAATCATGCATCAGCACAACATTTCCACGTCCTTTTTGCAGGCCTCGCTTAAAATTGGCAAATGTATCTTTCGCTGTTCTCGCTCCTCCTGCATCACCGCTATCCACATTCCAGTCAAAATAATGATATCCCCATCCATGTACTTTCTTTGTCAGCTTTGTCATAATCCCCGGATTATAACGGCTTTTTGTATTGGAACTGCCGCCTGGAAAACGGCTGACTGTACACCATACACCAAATTTCTTAAAAAATAGCGCGCGAAGCTTATCCAGATTTTCCCGGTATATTTTTTGTGACTGATAGACAATGTCGTATTTATGCTGATAACCATGTAAAGCCAGCGCATGCCCTTCATCTAATATGCGCTTTGTCAAATCAAAATCGCTTTTTGCCGGCTTCAGCTCAAAGAAAGTCGCTTTCACGCCATTTTTCTTTAAAATATCCAGCACCTTAGGCGTACTATAGCGGTTAGGTCCGTCATCAAACGTAAGATAAATGATATCTTTGATTTTACGGCTAATCTTTAACTTGCAACGGTATATTTTTCCGTCATCCGTTTCTGCCATAAGCACAGCAGTACCTTTTTTCTTTGCGACAGCTCTGCCATTTTTCGAAACTTGTACTACTTTGGGATTTTTAGATATCCAAACCGCCTCTATACCATCCCCGTTAAATTGCAAATCCAGATGCTCTCCTTTCATCATCTGAAAAGCAGGATATACCATGCCATATTTCTTTACTTTTACATGGTAGATCCTTTTATAAACCTCATCATCAACTGCAATTTCCGCTTTTACTTTAGCCTCTCCCTGCTTCATGGCATATAGATTTCCATTCTCAGTTGCCTGCACTACCTTCTTTCGGTTACTGCTGACAGAAAGCAGTTCCTCCTCTTCCTTAAGCGGCAGGGAAATCATTTCTCCCAAATCCATAACAATTTTTTTTGCATTTGGCTTTTCGTCAGCAGACTCTTTCTTTTGTCCTGCTGCAACTGCCTTTTGACTGCTCTGCCTCCCCTGAACTTTGCTTGCATGGCAGCCAGCCAGAACTGCCCCATCTGCAAAAATACAGATTACAAGAAAAAACATAACAGACAACTTCTTAAATTTAACGCATAACATTTTCTTACCAACTTTCTTATTATTCCTTTGGCGGTTAAATATCATGATGATGGTCAAAAGTCCCAATTGTTTAGTGGCTTCGTCAATTTATGACAATAGGTTTGCTGGCGAAGCCTGCAATCTATTGTTTGCACAATGATACAATCATCCAGAAAGCGGAATAATAATTTTCATTTAGGACACGCTTTCGCTTGGCAAGCACGTAATGGTGCATAAAACAGCAAACAACGCTGTTTAAGCACCAACCGTATTCACAATATTACACTGCCTATTCACAAATATTACCCCTGAAAACTTTTCGAGGCAATCCTGTCTGTCAATTGGTTCATCTGCTCATTATCTCCTCTGATTTCTTCCTCTTCCTGTGCTATCTTATTTTCTGTAATTGCTCTTTGTTTTTCCTCTTCTGTCAGTTTTGAAAAAATTTTCCTGTCTGTGTCATTCAGTTTGTCTAAAAATTCTAATTCTTTTGGAAATTCCTTACTCATATACATACTCCTCTCCCATGCCTGTACAGGCACATCGTCTTTTGGGATATCTATTACTGTTCAATTCACCAGTAACAGGTGTGCTTTCCGTGCTGAATGCACACCTTAGCGTATTATAGTATATGATAAAATCCAAATATTACTCTCTTAAATTTTTATACGATATATTTCCCTGTGTAAAATCATTTTTATCATCAGACATGGCTTACTCAACCACCTTTATGCTGGTGATTACAGGCTGGTTCTTTGCTTCTACTGTCCCATTGTCATCCGTAACCGGCGTCTCTTCACAAATCTTATCCACAATTTCCATTCCTTCTGTCACCTCTCCGAAAGCTGCGTACTGCCCATCAAGAACTGTATTATTCTTATGCACAATGAAAAACTGGGAAGAGGCACTATCATAATCATATGCACCACGTGCCATAGATAATACGCCGCGTTTATGGGAAAGCTTATTTTCTACTCCATTGTCCGAAAACTCTCCTTTTATTGTTTTATCAGAACCACCACTGCCATTTCCTAACGGGTCGCCTCCCTGCATCACAAATCCATTAATAATCCTGTGAAACGTCAATCCATCATAAAATCCTTCTTTTACCAAGTTAATAAAATTAGTTACTGTAATTGGTGCAATGTCTGCATCTACATCTGCCTTGATTACACCATAATCCTTGATATCAATTTCAATGGAATACTTTCCAGAAAGCAATTTCTCCGTAGATTCCTCTGCATTTGAATCTCCATCCTGCTGTGTCTCCTTCTTGTCCTCTTCCTTTTCTGAACTGCAGGCTGTCAGACATCCAAGGCCCAAGACAGCTATCACAAATAAGTATAAATATTTTTTCATAATAATCTCCATTTCTGCGCACATTCTTTGTTATTGATAATAATTTAAAGTTCTTTTGAGCTTATGTCAGGTGCACACAGACACATCTCCATCCCTTTGTGGTGCAAGACCATAAAAAATTTAATAATACTGGCTCTTTGTCAGCAGCCTCCTTTTTTCTGATTCTGGAATTGTATCCGTAATATCAGATATAAAGACATAAAATAACTGTCCATCTGCCCCGCTGCCGGAATATTCCAAATGACCACAGTCATCAATCCAGCGAACTTCTCCATCCTTTCGGATAATACGATATTTGATATAATCCATGTTCGATTCTGACTGCTGAATCTGTTCATTGATTTCCCATTCCACACGGTTGATATCTTCTTTATGAACCATACCCTGAAAAGAGTGATGCACCATTTCCAGAAATTCTTCTAACGAATTGCAGCCATATATCTGTACTACTTTAGGATTTGCATATAAAATCTTTTCATCCCCGGCTGCCCGGTAAACAAAGAAACCATCTGACATATTTACTAACATTTCTGTCATGCTCTTTCGTTTTCTTTCCTCTTCTTCCAACAGCATCGCCTCAATACTTTTGACTGTAATGATTGCTGTCTTAGGCACTCCCTGCTCGCGTTCACTAACAGTAATGCTTGTAACATTCCACTCTTCCTTATCATTTAATATTCGTTTATAACGAAAATCCACAGTATCTTTCTTTCTCAGTTCATTTTTCAGATTCTCTAAGGATAAAAACTCCCTGACTCTCTGTTCATCTTCTTTTGCAATCTTTCCCATTCCAATATGCCGGTTAAGGCTTTCTTCAAAATTGCCCCGCTCCAGCATATTATTTCCATCGGGATAAATCATCCGAAGATAATTGTCCTGCAAATTAACAAAATATACCTCCTGATATAGCAGAAGAATGCTGTTCAGGGCATCTTCATAAATTTGTTTCTTTGTCACATCACGCAGGGTACAACTCACATATCCATGCTCATACTGGTAAAAATTAAATTGCAGATAGCGGTTGGATATAGAACTGTATATATATTTTTCCTCACCATGCCCAAGGCAGGCAACTCTGTACATAATTCCCAATACTTCCTCTTCATCAAAAGTATCCTTCATTAATGTACGGAAACGCTCTATATTATCACCACAGATTTTTGCCATTTCATGATTCAGATATGTAATCTCATAGTCCCTGACCTCTCCCGCTTCATCCAGCAGGACTTTTGCAATACCAAAACCAAACGGCATATTTCCATAATACTTTTCCATCCGGTGATATTGCTTTTCCGTTAGCTCTGTTATCTCCTGCTCTGACAATACAACCTTTTTCTTCTTTTTGCGGGTTGAGGTAATATCTACCAGCGAACCATAATATGATTTATGCCCATCCTTTTCCATCAGGAAAAAGATACTGATATGCACCCACAAAACCTTACCGTCTGCCCGAAGATAGTGAATATTTCCATGAGCACCGCCTTCCGGATTCTCATATGCCTGCTCAAAGATAGACAATAAAAGCATTTTATCATCATCACGCACATGGCTCCACACCTTTGCATCAGAATCCGCTTTCCCCGCAGAAAAACCAGTAAGCTGATAATACTGCTCGTTGACTCTGGTGATTTCTATCTGGTTGTCATATATTTCATAAAAGGCAATTGCCCCCAGCATATTATTAACCATTTTGTCATCAAACAGATTATCATCTAAAAATTCCCTGACATGCATTGACTCAACCTGCTTACACAGCAAGCCGCCAAAGTCAAGTCTTCTTTCATCCGACAAAAGCTCTTCAAACTGCACCAAAGAAAGTGGTCGGTAATAATAAAATCCCTGAATATACCTGCATCCCATCTGGATTAGGTATTTTTCCTGCTTCTGGTTCTCAACACCTTCTACAATAATTGGCAGCCCCATCATCCTCGCCATATTGACAACTGACTCCAGAATACCAATTCCCTTTTCCTCCTGCTGCTCCCCAATATCCAAAAAACGCATATCTAGCTTTAATACATCTACAGAAACATCCTTAAGCATATTCAAAGAAGAATATCCGCTTCCAAAATCATCCATCATTACCATAAACCCGGCATCCCGAAGTTCTTTCACTGTTTGGATAATTTCTGTATTGTTTTCCGCATAAGCACTTTCTGTTATTTCCACTTTTAGCAGCTTAGCAGGTAAATCATATGTCTGCAGCAGCTCATTCAGATATACCGGTACATTCATAGAAGAAATATCAAGGCGCGATACATTAATGGATACAGGTATAGGATGAAAGCCCCTGTCAAGCCAGCTTCTGAGCCACTCGCATACCTTCTTCCAGACATACCTGTCTAACATACTAATCATGCCATTTTTTTCCAGCGCCGGAATAAATATCCCCGGCGATACCAGACCCTTTGTACCGTGATTCCAGCGCACCAGTGATTCCGCGCCTACAATCTTACCAGTAGAAATATCACACTGCGGCTGCGCATAGAAGGTAAATTCCTCCTCTTCAATCCCTCTCTGGATATCAGCAAGCAGTTTTAATTCTTCCTCAAATTTTTCCTCCATACTGGAAGAATATTTGCAGATTCTTATGGAATACTTCCCCGCCAAATGGGCAATTGCAATGGTTGCACGGTCATACATCAGCACTGCCGCCTCCGTATTATCCTCAATCGGATAAATTCCAAAGACCGGATAAAAACCGACTGTATTATTGTACCCCTGCAATGCCTGTAATATCTCCTCTTCCAGTGATTTTACAAGTTCTTCCTGCTCAGGCAGCAAAATACAAAAATTATCCCCGCCAAGGTATCCTGCAATGCCATGATACATATCCTGCTGCTTCTTTAAACAATTTGCCACATGGACTAAAAACTTATCTCCTTCTTCCCGCCCATACAGTTTATTAAAAAGTCTGAAATTAACAATGTCAATTGCAACTAAGCTATATGTACCCGGAACAATCTCTTCGAGAAATTCATCTGCCTTTTTCAGAAAAGCACGGTTATAATATAAACCGGTCAACGGATTAAATTCCGTATATGCCTGATGGACATATGTTTCTTCTGCCACCTTTCTCCCTTCCATAGCTTATCTCCTCCTATATAAATCCAATATAAAAATATCATTTTAGACTATTTTTATCAAGCACCTATGCATAACCCGATTGTAAAATTTTCCGAATTGTAAGTAGGAATACACTGCCACAAACGATTGCTGCCAAAGCATCCGCCATACATTCTGCAAAATAAATACTCATAACATCCTGTGTTACTATTGGAAAAATCAATGCAAACGGCACCAGTAAGATTACTTTGCGCAAAAGCGCCATAAATAGCGATATCTTAGCCTGTCCAAGACCCATAAAGGTTGTCTGGCATCCCATCTGAATTCCAAAAATCAGCATTCCCGCCAGAAAAACAGGAGCTACCCTTCCTAACAGTTCAATCAACTCTTTATCCTGGGTAAACATTCTTGCAAGCAGCTTAGGAAACAGCATTGCGAAAGAAGTAAGCAGAAAAGAAAATGCTGTCGTCATCAAAATAATTCTTCGATATACCTTCTTTACTCTTTCCAAATTGCCAGCACCAAAATTATAACTTAAAATAGGCTGTACACCCTGTGTAAATCCCTGAATCGGAGTATTAATAAGCTGCATAATGCTTTGCAGAATAGTAAGGGAGCCAACATATAAATCACCACCATATTTTTGCAGCCCGCTGCTCATAACAACGGATATCAGGCTTTCCGTACTCTGCATGATGAAAGGAGAAATTCCCAATGCCATGATACTGCCAATTATTTTTAGTTCAGGGCGTAGAAATTGTATCTTAAGACGCAGAGAGGTCTTACGCGAAAGCATAAAACGCATCACCCATACAGCACCTGCACATTGTGATAAAACAGTTGCTAACGCCGCTCCGCGAACCCCCATCTGGAATCCAAAAATGAAAACCGGGTCAAGGATAATATTAAGAACAGCTCCAATCAGAACGGAACCCATTGCAATCTTAGACTGTCCCTGTGCCGTAATAAAAGGATTGAGTCCGATTACAATCTGCACAAATAATGTTCCGATCAAATAGACATTCAAATAAGCCCCTGCAAAATGATATGTGCTGTCACTGGCTCCTACCAAATACAAAAAGGGTTTGCCTACAATATAAAATACAATCATAAGCATGACAGAAAAACCACATAGCATGGTAAATACATTGCCCACAATATTTTCTGCTTTCTCCTTCTTTCCCTGTCCAAGTGCAATCGCAGCCAGTGGCGCTCCACCTGCTCCGGCAAAGGCACTGAATGCAGAAACAATCATAATAACAGGCAGCGTCAATCCAACACCTGTCAGTGCTTCTCTTCCAACTCCCTGTCCAATATAGATTCTATCCACAATATTATAAAGTAAGTTTATTAACTGAGCAATTAATGTAGGAATTCCCATTGACAGCATTAGCCGCCCAAGCGGTGCTGTCCCAAGTTTTTCTTCTGATGCGCCCACTATATCCCTCCAAATACCATTTTAAATAAAGTATAACACGAATCATAGTACAAATACAATGTTTTGAGCACTTCTATTTTTGAACAGTAACAGCAAAAACATCCCATAGAGATTTTCTCTACGGGACATTTCTGATTTCTTACCCTGCTTTAATTTATCAGACCACATCCATAAACAGCATTTCTATCATTTCCTCTGTTGTACGTCTTCTGGCATCTCTTTCTTTTTCCTGTTCCTTTTTCTCAACTTTTTCCAAACGCGCCTCCTGCTCTTCTCTTACAGCTTCCTGAACCGAATCAAACTTCCTGATTAGCTGTTCCCATTCCTTTTCTGTAAAAGACGCTGCTCCTATCGGATAAGAAGTCTCTGGTTCTCCCTTTTTTATCCTTTCATAAAGCTCTTCTATTTTTTCTGCCAGCAGTTTCCTGTAATCTACTGTCTCTTCCTTGACATCTGAGACTTCTGAAAGATTTTCCAACTTCTTTATAAATGCTTTATAAAACGCCCTCTCCCTGTTAATTGCCCTCTTCTCTTCTGCTGACTTTCCTGTTGTATCAGACAGTGGATGTTCTAACTGGTATAATGCGGTTTTTGCTGCCTGTAACGCAGATTCCACAGAATCTCCTAAGACATCGGCAGAATTTTCCCCGTCATTGTACCACTTCATAATACGCATAACCATCATTTGTGATATATGTGTCAGCTTGCCGGAAAAGTCCATTCCCATGCCGTCCATTCCTATTTCTTCTGCCGCTTCCATCCATGCCTTCCGCACTTCCTCTGCTGCATTCGGTGCAAAACGTGAAAATGCTTCATCCCGTTCCGTCTGTTCAGAAGCAACTTTTTCAAATAACTTCTGTAATGCGCCTTTTACTTCAAAATTTTGATAGTTCGCCAGCCTTTCCTGCCAGTTTATCTTAGCACTGGTAAAATCTGACTGCGTCTCGGAGCCAAAGAAATCCGCCTGCCTTGCCTGGGAATAGACATTTTTATCTGTTCCTAACGTCCCCTGCTTCTCATGATGAAGTAAAAATGCAAACATTTCTAACTCTGTCGCATTTTCCGGATTAACGGTATTGACATAAATATAACGAATATCCTCACTTCCATCCTCTCCGGTAATATGTACTTCTATCACAGGACTTTCTTTTGTGGAATCATTCGCATAGCGTGCATAGTAACTGCTCTTTCCGTCCATCGTCCCGCCTAGCCCCAGTATGCCGCTGCTTAGATTCCCAACTCTTACTTCTGCCTGAAACCGCCCGTTCTCTGTTTCCAGATACTTGTTTTTGCCATTCTTATCAAGCACATAGTTATTCAGCGCATTATAAATATTTGTCCACTTATGGTAACTCTCCATATCTCCCGAATTCCATGTTTTATCCCTTTCAGCGCTTATTTCCGATAATCTGTCGGCACAACTCTCCTCGTCATAGAACGAAAAAAATGTCCACAGAAGTTTCTTACAGTTCTGACTCTGCTCATATACACCTGCTGCTTCGTAGTCATATCCCATTTTACCAATAATATCCATCCAATTCCGTTTTCCTGTTAAAAACTCATTATAATCTGACAATGGTAAAATATAACCATTCTGCTCAGCATTCATGGCATATGCCTTCATCTTCTGATAAGAGCCATATGTCCCGCCATCTGAAATTCCCTTATCATCTGCATAGCTTAACAATGCAAACATCTCCAGCTCTGATGCATTTTCTGGATTCACTTCTTTGATGGCAACTTTGTAAGACACCTCCTTCCCGCCATAATTTGATGTGACCTGTACAACTGGATTTTCTTCTGTAGATTCTTTCGCATACCTTGCACTCATTCCATATGTTATGCCATTGTACTCATATGGAATCATAGTAAGGCCAATGACATCACTATCATTTTGTTCTTCCGTACATTCTGCAGCAGAAGAAATGCCCTGATAGAACTCTTCCACTGACATTTGGTTCTGCTTGTTCCTGGCATATCCTAATTCAGAATAACCAGCCTGCAATGCTCCTATTGCCATATCTCTCCTTTCTGCAGTCCGTCAGGCAGTCGGGACCGCACCACTTCCCTGTTAAGGTCCAAGTGGCTTCTATTTTTTTAAGCCAAAAAGGGCACCGGCTTCGCTTGTGCCCTAGCAAAAATGCTAAAGCATTTTTGTTGACATCCCGCTAAACAAAGAAGCGCTAAACTTCAGACACAATCCCTTGAAATTTAGCGCTCTCCTTAGCTGATAGTTATATCGGCATAATTTGTTTTAATTATAACTACTAAGTTCAAATACGTGATTACTTTCTTTTTATTCCAAAGCCAGATACTTATTCCTTCGGCAGTTCATACATTCATGTATGAAATATAATGTCATGGCTTCCATCCGCCGATTGCCCTCCTCCGAAAATCCGTGTCCCTCATTCGGAAATATTTCTAATCTGGCATCTGGATACTGCTCCGACGCCCATACCGCATAATCTGACATCACCACACTATCCTCTGCCCCATGCATCAACAGCACACTTTTGGGAAATGTACCAACTTGCTTCTTTATCTGAAAACCACGTATCGTTTCAAAAAATCTGCGTCCTAACAACATCCCCCACAGTTCCTCTGTATCTGGGATATCCTCTTCTTTTTCAAAACGTGCGTTCCAGTCATCCGCAATACAAAGCGCCGGATACAGCAAAACCAGCGCATTGATATCATCCCCTCTTTCCTCAGCAGTTAATGCTGAAACCATTCCTCCCTGACTGGCACCGAACAGATAAATATTACTGTTATCAACACATTTCCATCCTTTCACCTCATCTATCACAGCATTCAAATCTTCTTTTTCTGTAAATATTGTCATTTCCGTTGTTGGAAAACCACTGCTATCTCTTGTACTGCCGCCACAAAAGGTATAGCAGACTGCTCCAATTCCATTTGCTGCAAAATACCTCGCTGAAATCTCAAAATCCTCCTTGTGCCCATTGTAGCCATGACTAAAAATTATCAGCGGGAAACATTTACTTCCCTCTGGTTTATAGAATGTTCCGTCAATTGTTCTGTTATGATGTGATATTTTTATATCTTCTATCTGCATACCAATTCTCCCTTCTAATTTCTCTGTTTTTTAGGAAAAGCAGCTTTAAATCCATCTTTCCAAAAGCCTTTTTTCTGCTTTTCCGCCTTTTCCTCCATCTCCTCAAAGGTTTCCCTATACTTTCCGTTCGGAGAATAATATGCCGCTCTGGCATATCCATTCATCACCAATGTCTGATTCAGCATGATGTAGTCATTTTCCTGATCTTTCAGATATACATATGCCAAAAGCCTGCCATACCTGTCCTGTTTTTCTTTATCAAACTCCAAATATACTGTCTCATTCGTAAGTAATTTCTTGGTATATGCGCTTGCCTTGTCCCCCCATTTTACATTACTGTCCTTATCATTTGATACACTTTCCGGCGTGTCAACGCCAATCAGCCTCACCTTCGTGTCCTCCCCATTATAATCAATCACAAAAGTGTCTCCGTCTACTACCCGTTCTACCTGATAGCCATTTTCTGCAACAGAATCCTGCGGCATAGCCGAATCTTCTGGTAAGAACGGTTTTAAAATATCTTCTCCAATACTTAGGGCAACCGCCACAATGATTAGAACAATACTTGCCCCAAGTGCTTTTATCCTTCTTTTTACTTTCCGTTTCAGTTTCTTCTCCATAGATTCCATATGTATCCTGCCTTTCTGTGAAATCTGCCACAATTCATTCCTATTACCCCGGCATTTAATACTGCAAACCAAACACAGGTTTGCTTTGCACAAATATCACTATATTCTATTCTTCTGCATAAGTCAATAACCCCGCTGCAAGCAGCGGGGTTATTGACTTTTTTAAAAATTCACTGTAACTATTTAATTCATTTCATTCACCACTCCTGCAAAAACAGGTATCCCATAATAGGAATCACCTATCACAAAAAGAAATGGCCGATTACAATCCACCGTATATTTTTTCTTCGTCATCCCGGCACCACACCGTAAACCTACCTCCGTATAAGATGCCACGCTACAGCCAATTTCATCCACTGCTACCTTGGAAGCCTGCACTACCTTATCTGCATAAAGTTTATACTCATCCTCTTTCTCTTCCCCGACAAGGCGTGTAAAATCTGCGTCATTAGCATCAAATAAATTTTTCACCCCCATCTTTTTCATAGCAGGAATCAAATCAACTTCTCCTGTTTCAATCTGAAATTTAGGCAGCTTTATGGTTACCTCTGCATATTCGCCATCTTTATCGCTATTTGTATGATCAGAAACGATATGCAGGACATCTTCCATATCCTTTTCCAGCATCTCATCCACCGTTACTCCCTCATTTGGCAGAAAAATCCACATAGACTTCCGGTTTTCAAATCCAATCGATACCGATGTAAAATCCTTTTTCCTGCAAATATACAAAGAATCATCTACCCGCTTCATAAAATCGCATTCCGTCTGACTTCCATCTGCATTATAGAAAACCGCACTTTTCGTAAACTCTTTTGAAAAAGGGGTTATCCACTGGTCATAAAAATATGCCGTCGATAATAATACAGCCGCTGTATCCTTTTCCGTCTCAATCCCCTCTGCCTGCTTCTTTAAAGCATCTCCAGTCATATCGTTTACCCAGTTCTGGATTTCCGAATCCATTGCCGTTGTTCCCATTTCTCCCTGATAGGTTGAAGCATAGTAGTTATCTGAGACGGTCTTTAAAATTTCCTTCTGAAAGGGAATATTCTGATTCAGCCAAATGGAATTTCCCAAAGTACACTTTGATATCTCATTGTCCTCATATACTGTACTCCAAATCTTCTGACTCTGTTCCCGCACGGTTTTAATGCTATCCTGACCTAATGCTCCCAAAAGCTCTGACTGCGTTTCCCCTGATGTCATTTCTGTAAGCATCGCCATGCAAAGATAGAGATTGATTGGGGAACACGCTGTATTTTCCTGTGTCTCCGAAATAAGCGTCCCTTTAAAAAACTCCTGATAAAAATTCTTCAGGCTTTTTAAGTAACTGCTGTCAGGCTCCCATCCTTCATCTTCAAGCCAGTCAACCTGTTCTGGATAACTAACAGACTGCACCTGATATACAGCAGCCCCTTGTTCGATAGAAGCCCCCCCCTTTGCGATTTTTGCTGTATCGGCATCTCCCTCCGGCAATTCCTGTCCGCCTTTCTTTGCATCGTATGCCAATTCCATATCCTGCTGCTTTTCTGCTGTATTTAGCAGCTTTTTATCCTCTGCCCCAAAATGCACCTTCACATATACTATACTAACCAGCAGCACAATCACTGCTGCAGTGCCACAAAAAAGATATCCAGTCTTCCTCCGGTTTCTCCATATCCTTCCTCCTCCAAGAAGCAGCTTTATTTTCCCCTCTCCTGCTTCCTCGTTCCTCTCCTCTTCACCATACAGGCTATTTGCTGTATCCTGAATAAAATCCTCTCTTATATCCCCCAGCTTGTCAAAAAACTCTTTCCCTTTCATAGATATCCTCCCCTCTCAAGCTGCGCTTTTAAATCCTTCCGCATACGAAACAGCGCACTTTTCACCTTGCTTTCACTGATACCATACCTGCCTGCAATCTCCCCTATTGATGCCGCAAAATAGTACCGCGCCAAAAAAATTCTCCTCTGCTGAACCTTTTTCCCCTCTAGAAACCGATTAATTTCTTCCAGCAGTTCTTTTGTCCATAGCGCATCTTCAACCTGTTCCAGAGAAGCAACTGTTTCCTCTAACTCTTCAAAAATCCCCTCAATTTCCCCGCCCCTCTTCTGTGCATGGTTATATGCATAACGGTTCAAAGCCAGATTTTTCACTACCCTGCATAGATATGGCAAAAGTGGTAACGGACGTTTTGGCGGTATGCTGTTCCATAAACTCAGATAGCCGTCATTTTCGCATTCTTCCGCATCCTGTCTGTTATTCAGGATATTAAAGGCAACCTGATAACAAAGCTTTCCATACTGCTTTTGTAAAATTTGAATCGCTTCCTCCTTCCTCTGCCAAAACAAATCTATAATTTCTTCCTCCCTCATTTTCCACCTCCAGTCCTCTTGTATTTTGCGCCCATATGATAGAATGCTTTGTTGTTTTGAAATTAGTTGTTACTATTCACAGTAATCTTTGGTTTCATAATATATAACAGAATCCAGAAGCATCCGTTGCACTTTTTTTCATCTTTTTTTCTAGAATGTGACAAAAATCTTTTCTTCATTTGGTCTCCTCCTCATCATGTAATCCCCCGCTATTTAATACCTTCGGAAGTCAAGTAGCAGGGAAAAAACTTCAAACGCACCTTCCATTTGAGTTGACATCTTATATTTTTATATATTAAGATAATACGATACCAGAGTCAAAAGGAAGGGGGGACCGTCATGCTAAGTATAGCTGTATGTGATGATGAAATACTGGAATGCTCTGCTCTTGCTAAAACAATTAAGAGCATTTGTGAAACTTTGAATACGGAGGTATCTGTTAAACAATTCTACCGTGCAAAGGATATCACTGTCTCTCATGATAATTTTGATTTAATTTTTCTTGATATACTGATGCCGGAAACCAATGGTATGGAGGCAGCAAAACAAATCCGAAAGAATAAAACGAAAAGCAAAATAGTTTTTGTCACCGTAACCAAAGATTACGTCTTTGAAGCATATGATGTTGAAGCATACCACTATCTAATTAAGCCGGTAAAGCAGGATAAATTGAAAAATATTATTACCCGTGCCGTCAGCGATATGCAGACAGATGAAAATCAGGAATATCTGATTTTGTCAACTGGAAAAAGCAAACGGAAAATTTTATTGAAAGACATATTATATATAGAGTCTTATGGACGGACTGTAGTCTTTCATTGCGGCAAAGAAGAAATCACTGATTATTGTAAGATTGGGGAATTAGAACATAAACTTTCTGATAAACACTTTTTCCGTATACACAAAAGTTTTATCGTTAATCTGGAACATGCAGAAACCTATACCCGAAAAGAAGCCGTATTAGATAACGGGGATACTCTGCCCATTGCCAAAAGGCGTCATGAGGCATTTACAAAAGCAATTATGCAATATATCAAAAGAAGGGGCAATATTATATGTTAAGTTCAGCGACTTTAATAAACTGTGCAAGGATTCTGCTGACATATACCCTTTATATTCTGATTGGTTTTCATGTTATGGAAAAATATTTTTCCATGCGGTACCAGAAATGGTTATCCCGAATACTCTATACAAGTATCATGCTGGCAGTAAGCGTCAGTGCACAAAATATAACTAACTATTTCTTTTACGAAAGCCTAAGACAGGCAAGTACTATTTTTCTTATGCATTTTCTATTCTTTGGAACAGCATGGAGCAAAGCAGCAAATGCATGTATTTTGGCAGCCTGCCAGAACATCATATGGAATTTGGCAGGCTCCTTACTTTCGATAGGGCTGCTTATTTATACCAAAAATACATCTACGGCAGATACTTTTAGTTCCGCATATGAATCCTTGCAGCTCAAAACAGAATTATTGACTGACTGTATCACATATGCCGTTACAGGAATCGGAATTTACCTGATATTTTTACGAAAAAAATTACTGGTCCATATCATCAAAGACACTGGAAATTATGTACTGTTTTTTGTAACCGGCGGATTATTGCTTTTATATAATTTGATTGGTTATGGAATCACGCATAGCATAATGGTGACATCTAATACCAATTATTCAGATATATGGCTGGATATGATTTTAACCCACACAGAAATTATGATTGCATCTGTATTATGCCTTTCCATCATTTTGGTATTGTATTTTGGAATACAGCATTTTATGTATCAAAACATAGCAGTAAAGCAGCAAACGGAAAAAATCCATTATTATCAGAACCTTTTAAAGGAAAGAGACAGCCAGACAAAACTGCGCCACGATTTCAAAAATCACTTAATTGCCATGAAACAATACACGGAAAATGAAGACTGGAATGCATTAAAACAATATATGGATAACGTATTTGATTTTGGTATGTTTACAGACTCCGACCTTGCAACAGGAAACCGTATACTGGATGCCTTGCTGGGAATAAAGAAAGAAAAAATGCAGGCAGAAGGGATAGAATTCTTTTTTGATGTCTATTTTCAGCGAAAGCTTAAAATAAACGATTTTGATTTATGCATCTTATTTGGAAACCTCCTGGATAATGCCATCGAAGCAGCAGGTCAAAACCCTAAAAAATATCATGTCTGCTGCCGGACGGAAATTCTGAAGAAAAATTTATTGATAGAAATAGAAAATGAATTTTGTACAGATGGAAAAACCATCTTTAGCGAACAGAACTATAATACCGGATTGTGGAATGTAGAAACCGTTGTCAGAAAGTATAACGGTGTTTTGGATATCTCCACAGAAAATCAGGTTTTCAGCGTATCCATTTTACTGCCAGATGTTTACCCGGCCATTCATGACACCGATTAGGCCATTTGTAACATTTTTATCATTTCATCTGATAGACATGACGAAAATAGCAATAAGCCACTAATAATTTGAAACTTTTACCAGGCAGGAACGCTGATATTTAGCTGTTAAAATCTATGATGGTTAAATATCAATGCCGCCAAAATCTATGAAGAAGGAGGATGTTGCAATATGAATGCAGGTGTAATGGAGGGATTGGTTGGAGCCAATTCCAATATGAAAATACTTAATGTACCAATGCGCGTTTACCATGAAGCAGAAAGAAAAGGAGACACTGCTAAAATGGAACGTGCAATGGGATATGCCGCAGATTTTGCAGGGAGAGCCACTGCATATAAAGATATGGCAGAAGAAGAATTGAAAAAAGAAATGGAAGAAAACCGCGAAAAAGAAAAACTGGAGCAGGAAAAAGCCATTGAAAAGCAGCGTGAGGAGACAAAGGAATTTCAAAATTCTTTGGAAAGTGGCAATACCGTTCATGTGGAAATCAGTGAAGATGGCAAGGTTTCCCTTGAGCAGTCTGGTCATGCCGAAAATGTACCACAAATGGAACCTACACAGACAAAGACTTATAACGAAACTGGCGAGGCAGTTTCTGTAGAAACTGCAACAGTTCCATTTTCTGTAACCGTATAAGTTATTTTATCTCTTTAAGGGAAGATGCCTGTATTATTTCTGGTATCTTCCCTTTTCCATCTTTCATAAGCAGAACCATACAGATAACGACCTGTTTCAATTTCACTTAACCAGCCAAATGTATTAGACTATCCCTGATAATACTGTGCCTGTGCCTCCCAAAGCCTTGCATACAGTCCATCCTCCTCCACCAGCTTGGTATGACCGCCCATCTGCACAATATCACCATCATCAAACACCAGAATATTCTCACAGAAACGGCAGCTTGACATCCGGTGGGAAATATAAATAGCTGTCTTTTCCTCCACCATTTCATTAAAGCGTTCATAAATTTCGAGCTCAGAAACCGGGTCTAATGCTGCAGTTGGTTCATCCAGGATAACAACCGGAGCATCCTTATAAAGTGCCCTTGCAATCGCAAGCTTCTGCGCCTCTCCGCCTGAGATTTCAACTCCTTCATCTTCCTGTTTATATATTACTGTTTCTATGCCCTTTTCCATCTCCCTGACACGTTCTGCCATTCCTGCCTGCCACAGCGCCTTCCACACCTTCTCCTCATCATACTCTACATCTGCTGCCACATTCTGTGCTACCGAAAAGGAAAACAGGCGAAAATCCTGAAATACAACGCCAAATATCCGCCGGTATTCATCATAATCATATTTTTTAATATCAATACCATTCAGAAGAATTTCACCTTCTGTCGGGTCATACAAGCGGCATAGCAATTTAATAAAAGTAGATTTTCCTGAACCATTTTTTCCTACAATTGCCATCTTTTTTCCCACATGGATTTTCGCTGTAATATTTTTTAATACCATATCTTCACTGTTTGGGTAATGAAATGATACATTTCTAAATTCCAATTCATAATCATTATCCATCCTCTTTTCGATAGGCAGTGTCCCATTATATTTTTCATTTTCAAGTGCCAGAAAGGAAGTATAATTCCCCAAATATTGGTTCTGAACCGACATTACATTTAGATTCTGAAAGATTTCGCCAAGCGCATCTGAAAAGCTGGTCAGCGCACCAACATACAGTGACAGGCTTCCAATGCTAATTGTACCGCTAATCGCCTTGAATCCAACAAACATATAACAAAGGATAAAAAAGATTCCTGTTACTGCTTCAGAAGGAATAACGACATGAATTAATTTTCTTCTGTTTTTCCGGTTTAACCGCACTGCTTCCTGCACCTTTTTTTGCAGTCTTGTGCGAATCAACGGAAGGATTTGATAAATACGTACCTGCTTTCCCATCTGGTAATTCCAAAGAAAGCTTCCATAATGGGAAATTTCCCTGTTTGTCCTTACATTATCTTCAAAAAACTCATAAGCTAACTGCTGGTTCTTTTTCGAAAAAGAATATCTTGATAAAATTATTAAAATCAATAAAAAGGCCAATAAAACCCCCGCCTGTGGCGTGTTAAAGAAACAAAGCAGTTTACTTTCTCCCTTTAATTCTGCACTTTTGAAAAAACCAGCCAGAATGATAACAGAATAAACTATTGTTGTAATATTAGAAAACAGCTTGCTGAGCAATTCACAGTATGCCACAATTCCTCCCTGTGACTGTGAACCAACATTTGCCTTTTGAATATAATCCATCGTCCCGGTCCGTTCCATAATCTGGTAATCTAATGTCAGGCATTTCTCAGATATCTGTTTTAAAATCCTTTCATTGATTTCCCTTCGCATAATAATCAGCCATTTGTCGATTCCCCAACGCAGGAGTGCAAAGCACAGATTGCAGCTAACCATAATCACAGCCAATTGTACTAAGGCCCCCTCCTTCTGTACTGCCAGCCCATCTAAAATTTTTGCTCCCAGTATAATGTTAATAAACACAATCGCTGTAGAAAGTAATTGTTCCAGCATAGTAAGCGGCAAAAATAATGGTTTGATATCAAAAATAAGTTTAAACATCGTTGCTGCCGATGTCTTTTTGATTTCATAGCTTTTATCCATTTTCTTCTCTTCTTTACTCATAGGATGCCTCCATTATACTTCTATCTGCTGCCTTCTCTGTATCCTCTTTATAATAATGACTTTGTATCTCATAAATTTTTGCATATCTTCCTTTTTTCCGAAGCAATTCTTCGTGTGTCCCTTCCTCGGCAATTTTCCCATTTTCCAAAAAGAGAACCCTGTCACAAAATCTGGTGCTTGCCAGACGATGGGAAATAAAAATACTGGTTTTATGCTCTGTTAATTTATCATATTCCTCATACATCGCACTTTCTGCCAGCGGGTCCAAAGCAGAAGTCGGCTCGTCTAAAATCAGAAACGGCGCATCCTTGTAGATGCATCTTGCTAACATCAGCTTCTGCATCTCCCCACCCGACAAAAGAATCCCTTTCTCATCAAAAATATTGGAAATATACGTATCTTCCTTTTGGGATAAATCCATAATTTTCCGGGAAAGTCCCGCCCGTTTCACTGCATTCCAAAATCTCTCCATATCCGTCATTTCTTTTTCCTGATTTGATACAATGCTGACAAGCTGATATGGCAGTGCTTCCACATCCTGAAAAACCACACCAAGTATCTTAAAATACTCCTCAATATCATACTCCTCCAAATCAACCCCATTCACCAGAATCTTTCCTTCCGTTGGATGATAAAATCCACACAATAATTTTACGAGTGTCGTTTTTCCTTCTCCATTACTGCCAACCAGAGCAATCTTTTCTCCTGCCTGCAGTTTTAAACTGATATCTGACAGTACCTCTTTTTTACTTCCATCCTCTTCCTCATAACTAAAGGATACATGGCACAGCTCTATCTCAGGAGGATTGCAAAGTTCCCCTGCTCCCGCTTTTTTTCCTCTCCCATGTAGAAAATGGTCTTCCATATCTATCACTTCCCGAAAATGTGCAACGCTTTCATTGGCATTTAACAATCCCATCAGACTGTTTAAGAAATCAAACAGCCATTCCGAAAACCCGGCAATCACACCAAGCATCAATGTAAAATTTGCCAGTGTGATTTCTCCCACTGCTGCCTTATGAATCAGGAGTGCATACGCCAGTCCGTCACGCAAAGCAATAAAGACACTATCCGAACATACTGGAAGATAGAAGTGTTTTTCAACCCCTTTCTGCCAGCGTTTTCCTGCATCAATATAGGACTGCATTATTTTTCCAAACCATTTTTCCATCCGGTACATTCTGATATCTTTACCACATACAATATCTGATACTTTTTGACGCAGCGCATAAAACTTTGTACTCCTTACCTCATCCTCCTGCCGGTGCTTTTCAAGATATTTTCTTGCATACCGGTTCGATAACACATTTGCAGCAAACATCCCTGCCAACACAAACAAAATCCGAATATCTATCAGCAGAATTGCTCCTCCGTATAACACAAGCCCAATAAAATTAGCTGCAATCAGCGGGAACTGCTTTATCACCATCTCAACTCCTACGAAATTGCCATTCAGGGAAGCATTTGCCTGATTAATTTTCTTAACATATTTATGGCTTTCCCTGTTACAATAATCGGTCTGCAGGCTTTTTATAATCATTTTCCCCATAAAATCATATATCCTTGTCATTACTCCTGCATCATGATACATTTGCTGTGCCAACCAACGGATTAAAATGATTACGGTATAGAGAAAAATCACGCCGCCTACCTGTAGAATAAACTGCCCCGCCCCAAGCTTTTCCTCAATGATGTATACTGCCCTTGACGGAATAGAAATCTGCAGGATATACTGGAGCGGCCATGCCATAATGAGCAGCGGCAGCCAAAATCTTGCAGATGGCTGATACCGGAACAATTCTTTTAATAAAAACCTGCAATTTGAAAACAAACCATATTTTTTCTGTTTCATTTATCTCTCCCTTCTTGTTTCCCCCAGGCTCCCTCCGCAGGCAAACACATGCACCGCCCACCATTTTGCGGTAATAACAGTATACCATCCCTTAAACTTTATACAGCAAAAAGTTCCTAAACTGCAAAAAACCGTTCATAGACTGTTTGCCCTACAGTCCATGAACGGTTTTAATACAGGGGCAGCATCACTTCTGTTGCAAAAACACCAGGCTCATTTTGCCGGTTAATATATCCCTGATACTTGTCTACAATCAAATCAATCCTTTTTAAACCATGACCATGATTGCCCCGCTTATTTGAAATATACTCTTTATCCAGCTTTCGGATTACCTCATTTGTCGCATTACTGACCGAGATATAAAGCTGCTGCTTTCTGACACACATATATATTCTTAAAAAACGATTTTTTTCTTCTTCCAGCTTATCACATGCCTCGATTGCATTATCAATCAGATTGCCAAGCAGCACACACAAATCTACCTGATTAATAGAAATTTCTTTTGGCAGCATGGCGTCGCATTTAATACGAAGCCCGTTCTTTTCTGCCAGAGACAGCTTACTGTTAAGCATTGCATCTACCCCGGTATTTCCTGTCTTGTACATAAAGTCAATTTCTGAAAGTTCCGTTTCCATAAGGTTGATATACTTATCCACTTCCTGATATTCCCGCAAGGCCAGATGCGCCCGGATTTTCTGCATGTGGTTATGATAATCATGCCGCCATCCGCGCATTGTCATATAAATATGATTCATTTCCTCTAACTGAGATTCCATCACCTTATTCTGATAGGCATAATACTTATCTTCCTGTCGTCTATGATTTACCACACAGACAACAATAAAAATCACAGTAAGAATAATCGCATATAACCATATCCACATTACTTATCGCTTCCTTTCCCTACACAAACATTTCTACAAAGGCCTGATTCAGATTTTGATAACAGCCCCTGCTTACCGGTAAACTCTCTCCATTACTTAAAACACACTCCGTTCTCGTAATCCGCTCTACATTTTCTAAGTTCACCAGCATAGAACGGTTTGCATAAACAAAACACGGCTCATTCCATTCCTCTTTTAACTGCTTCATAGAACCTTTATAGCTGTATTCCCTGTCTGTCAGTTTCAGGTACAGGTAATGGCCGTTTACCTTCACATATAGTATATCATTTTTCTTTAATTTTACATACTCACCCTGATACCTGAAACCAATATACTCTTCTGATGATTTTTCTTCCTCTAACTTCGCCACACAGGATAATGCCTCTGCCAAGTCCTCTGGACGATACGGCTTTAGCAGAAAACGGACCGCTCCTACTTTATAGCCCTCAAATACATAATCCCTTTCACCTGTAATAAAAATAATCGTCAGCTCCTTGTCCCGTTCACGTATTCTTTTCGCCAGATTCATACCATCCATCTTCTTTAAACCAATATCCAGTAAAAGACAGTGAAATGGCAAATCCGACGGATACTGGAAAAGTAACTGCTCTGCACTTTCGAAAATTTCAATCACTACAGAAATCCCATTTTGAGTATAATAATTCTCAACCTCCTGCTTTAGATATTTTAACTGCGTAATATCATCTTCACAAATGCCAATCCGTAATTCTTTCATGCATCCTGCTCCTCTGGGCCATAAAATATTTTGTTTCACTGTAATCTCCATGCCGCGTTTTTTTGCGGCTCAAACAATAGATTGCAGGCTTCGCCAGCAAACCTATTGTCATGAATAGTGATGAAAAACGCCATAATCCACAGCAAAAAACAAAGCCCCATCAGCCGCACAAACGTCACACCAAAGAAGCTCCTGCTATTTCGTCATTATTCTATTATTACTTAAACTTTCCGCCCAAAATGTGTATTTTTTATACACCTAGTTAAAACAACTTTACCACCAAATGTTACCAGTGTCAATCTTCTGTTGCTCCTATAAATATCCGATTTCGCTATAAATCCCCCGATTTCACCACTAATATGTACATATATCTGTTTTTTTTGTATAATTAGTCTTTAATAAATAAGAAATCAGGAGGTACAGGCGAATTATGGCTGACAACAAAAAGACTAATTTATCTGCATTAGATGAATACATAAATAAAGTATATGTTTTAGTTCTATTACTGGTAACAGGAGCTTGTCAGTGTGCAGGACTTCTCTATACATTTGAAAAATTCATGGGTTGGCTTCCTGCTGTTAGCTGGGCAGCATTGATTCTATTTGACATCACATGCCTGATTTATCTGGCAATCGGAATATTTTTTATTAAGACAGGTTTTTCAAACGGACTTTTGAAGGACTCCAAACGCAAAGCCGGAAAAATCTTTCTTACTATAATCATGCTTATTCAGTTTAATTTCATCTTGTATATGGTTCCAGCTAAAGATTTTTGGGGGTTTGCATTTTTCTTTGTTGTGCTTACCACTTTCTTTTTAGACTATAAAATGGTTGCTGTAACATCATTTGAAATTGCCGTCTCACTCATTGTATCATGGATTGTAAGAACTGATTTACTGCCACCACAAGATTCCATGTTCATTGCAAATCTGCTGAACAGAATTGTCTGTGTTAGTTTATCGCTTCCAACAACGATACTGTTAACTTATCTTATCGGCCGTTTTCTTGTCAATGCAAAGAAAGATGAGATGGAGCACAATAATGAAAAGGTGCAGAATGTACTGACCTCTGTACAAGCCTTATCGGAAAATCTTTTTAGTGCAGGAACAGCGCTTTCACAGATTTCCGAAAATGAGAGTGCTTCTGTAGAAGAATTATCTGCTACCAGTGAGCAATTACTGGAAGGAAGCAACCAGCTTGGCAGCAAAACCGAGGAAAGTATTTCAAACCTCAATGAACTTGATGAATGGAAAAATGTTGTGGCTGATAATGTAGAAAAAGTTGAAATGACATCACGGGATTTATTGAATAAGTCGCAGGAGAACGAGAAACTGCTGGCTGGTTTAAAAGCAATCAATGGAGAAGTATCCGCTTCCATGCTTGCCACAACAGATGTGGCACTAAAATTATCAGAAGCTGTGGAGCAGATTGGGAAAACCCTCAGTCTGATTAATGAAATATCAGAGTCAACAAATTTACTGTCCTTAAATGCATCGATTGAGGCCGCAAGAGCAGGCGAAGCAGGCCGTGGATTTACCGTAGTTGCACAGGAGGTAGGCAATTTGGCCAGCAATACGCAGCAATCCCTTGAAGAAGTGGAAACAGTAATTGAACGAGTACAAAATAACGTACATGAGATAACAATGTATGTACGTGAAAATTCAAAAAAACTTGAAAAGCAAAATGATTATTTTACAAATGTATTTGCGGGAATACAGGATATGACACAGCTGCTTGGAGTATCTGTAGATGCCGTTAATACAATGGGGGACGCTCACAGCAAACAGGCGATGGTTATCCAAAATACCGTATCGATTAATAAAGAGATTGCTGAAAATATCAAAAACGAAAATGCTCAGTTTCATTCTATCAATGCTATGGTGGAAAGCAATGTAAATGATATTTCATTAATGACTACACAAATTAACGCAATTAACGAAATGGTTGATGAGATAAATCAAATATTGAAACAGGAAGATTAATATCAGTTATATAGCTCATCGATATATTTCTTGTCAATAATAATCAAAACATTATCCCCCTCCCTGAATGGCATCTTTGGGTTGATATCTGTGTCCAGCTCTCCATTTCTGCGAAACGCCACTACGTTGATCTTATGCTTCTGACGCAGGGAAAGCTCCACCAGATTCTTCCCAACCCATTCCTCCTTTACCGGCATCTCCACCATACGGATACGTCTGGACAATTCAATAAAATCAACAAAATTACCGGCAATCAGATTTCTTGCAACCCTGACAGCGCCATCATGCTCTGGTATCACAATCTTATCTGCACCGATTCTCTCAAAAATTGCGGTCTGGGTACTATTCTGAGATTTTGCAAGAACAAACGGTACATTTGCCTCTTTTGCCGCCAGAATTGCCATCAGACAGGCATCCAGACATCCGGTCATTGCAACCACTACCCCATCCATATTGGATAGTCCCAATTTTTCAAACGAGTGCATTTCTGTAGCATCAATCTCCATAGCCAGTGTCACCTTATCCGCTATATCCATAATCCGGTCTTCATCTTTATCGAGGACCATAACATCTGCACCTGCTGCCATAAGCTCCAATGCAACACTCCGCCCAAATTCTCCTAACCCAAATACTGCATATGATTTTTTTCCTTCTGATTTCTTCATAATTTATATATTTCCCTTTCTTGATTTTTCTTTCATTCTTCCTGCTGCGCCAGTTCCTCTGATACAAACAATCACTTTCAACTCTACCGCTTTGGGGCACAAACTCCATCTTAAAATACATTTAGAGCATCTGCCCAATTTCACTACTTATCATCCTACTGTGATGGATTCCTCCGGCAGACGAACTGCGGACTGTTTATCCCGCATGGTAAATGCAAGCACCATGGAAATCGGGCCAATCCTACCAAGAAACATACAGATAATAATTATCACTTTGCCAGGCAAAGCCATCAATGGGGTATAATCCCTGGTCAAGCCTGCCGTCCCAAGCGCGCTGTACACTTCAAAAATAATATCTGCCGGATTTCCCTGCTCCAATAGAAACATGCCCATTAACGCCAAAATACTTGCCATAAAACTGATTAATACAATCGCAACTGCTTTTCTTACTGTCTTTGCAGATATCCGTCTGTGAAAACATGTAATATCCGTCTGCCCCCTGACAGTTGCCATTACAGTAATCAGGATAACGGCAATGGTACCGGTTTTTACACCACCTGCCGTTCCTGCAGAAGACCCGCCAATGAACATCAAAATGACCGACAGAATAACAGAAGGCGCCGAAAGCCCTGCCTGTGAAATGGTTGCAAAACCTGCTGTCCTTGTTGTTACTGACTGAAAAACCGCCGCCAGAAGCTTCCCTCCGAGCGTATAATTTCCTATAGTGCCCGGATTATGATATTCAAATACCAGATATAAAATACTTCCTGACACAATCAGAAAAAATGTCATAGAAAGCACAACCTTACTGTGCAGTGAAATATTATGAAACCCGGCTGACTTTCTGGTATCCCCGGACAACTTCAGCCGAATAAAAGAAATTATATCCCACCAGACAATAAACCCAATCCCACCAAGCACAATCAGACACATCGTAACAATATTCACCCATACATTATGCACATACGGCATAAAACTGCTGTCTCCAAGTACATCGATTCCAGCATTGCAAAACGCAGAAACTGCATGAAATACAGAATACCAGACTCCCCTTGTAAAGCCGTATTCCGGCACAAAAACCGGAAGATAGCATACCGCTCCAATGCCCTCTACAATAAATGTCCCGCGAAATACCCTTTTCAAAAAACTGACAAGCCCCTTAAGGGTATCCATATTAAAAGAATCTCCTAATAACATACGGTTTCTCATAGAAATCCTCTTTCCCAGTGCCAGCATTACTGTCATGGTCATGGTAACTACTCCAAGCCCTCCTGTCTGAATCAGCACTAAAATCACAATATGACCAAACAGACTCCAGTGTGATGCTGTTGTTACTGTTACCAGTCCGGTCACACATATGCTGGTAGTTGAAGTAAACAGCGCATCAATAAACGGCGTTGCATGGCCATCCGCCGCAGATATTGGCAAAGACAGCATAACGGCACCCACAAGATTTGCAAATAAAAAACTTAATATAATAATTTGTGTCGTGGACAAGTGTTTTTCTATAAAACTCATTTTCCCCTCCAAACCATGTGATTACTAAAAAACATCAGTAGTATATCACATTTTCAAGCAAGAATACATAGTTACTATTTACGGCTGTTCTAAACATCATGCGAAAAACCAAATGGCACTCAAAATTATAGCTTATTACCAAAAAATGTGCTATACTAAAGGAAGAATATTTTACGAACCTCTGAATGATGTCGATTAGCGCCATTCGGAGTAAGGATTAGTAACTGCTAACTTGTTTGTACCGCGAAGCTGGTGGGAAGTAAAGGCTATTTTATATAGCAATCTGGTTTTATGCATGGTGTTTAGAATGACCGTGAACCATAGCGTATCAGAAAAGCTTACGTGAATATGAAAAAGAAAATTTTACCATTACTGTTAATCGCAGCCATGTCATTAACAGGCTGTGCTGGTGGAACGCAGGAATCTTACTCCACAAAAGTAAAGACGAGTGACGAACAGATTCTTGCATCTACGCAATTTGGCTCAGGTGACGCAGTCACAAATGTTGGAGGGGCTTCAAAGGACGACAGCAAGAAGGAAGCTTCTAATAAGACTTCTTCCGGTGATGCTCCAAATGTATGGTTTATCAATAATGCCAATGGTATCGGATGGTCAGCCGCCCTCACCTCAAGCATGAACGGAACCTTTGATACGGATGCTTATGATTATACCTTTGTAGACGGACAAGGAGACTTTAATGTGCAGATTGAGGCAATGAATAATGCTATTGCAGATAAAGCAGACGTTATCTGTCTCGACCCAATTCAGGAAGATGGGTTTGATGATGTCTTAAAAGCCGCAAAAGATGCCGGCTGTAAGGTCTTTCTTGTAGACAGAATGGTATCAGCAGATGAAAGTCTGTATGAAGGCTGGCTTGGTTCTAATTTTGACCTGGAAGGCGAAAATGCCGGCAAATGGCTGGTGGAGCAGGCTGATGGCAAAAAAATGAATATTGTAGTGCTTCAGGGTGGAAAGGGAGCATCTGCCCAGATTGGACGCCATGACGGGTTTAACAGGATTATCGAAAAAGAGAAGAATTTCACAATCCTTGCAGAAGAGATGGCTGATTTCGATAAGGCAAAAGCAAAGACCCTTATGTCAAAGTACTTAGATACATATGGTGATAAAATTGATGTTATTGTAACACATAATGATACTATGTGTTATGGTGTAATCGAAGTTTTGAATGAAAAGAACATTGACCCTAATGATTATATAATCATGTCCTTTGACGGCGAGGCAGAAGTATTTAAGCTGATGGTAGATAATGCGAAAGTAGACCTCTGCGTGGAGTGTAACCCTCTCCTCGGCCCGGCCACGGAAGAATTAGTTGCCAAAATGATTGCCGGTGAGACAATAGACAAAACAAATTATGTAGATGAAGGTGTGTTCACTGCTGATATGGCAGCGCAGGAACTTCCAAACCGCCAATACTAAAGCGCTTGAAACTCAGGCGCCACCAAACATGAAAGTAGGTGTAACGATTGCGAAATAAAGAAAAGATAATTGACTCTTCAAAGAGAACAGGGAAGTTTTCCCTCACTTCTCTGAATCCTGTAAAAAGTGTAATTGCCCGCGGATATTATACTGCACTGCTATCGATTATCATTGTACTGATAGCTTCCTATCTGACTACAATTCCCGGTGCAAGAAGTTCACTTTCAGATCAGGCAGAAAATAATATGCTGGATTTGTCCCAGTCCTATATTAAAATTCTGGAAGCCAAAATCAGTGCCATTAATAATACAGCTGAATACATGAATACCGACGGTGACTTCTACAGTTGTTTGATACAGGGCGGTGAGCCTTCTCTGATTACGGCTAACTTAAAATCCTTTATCAAAGATAACCCCGGCTATTTATCTGCTGCGGTTTATGATAAGGACGGCAACTTTGTCACTGCATCAGAAGATAGTTATTCCAAGGACAGCAACCCCTATTATGTGAATGCTGCCTTATCCATGCAGCAGCCTATGCAAAGCGACTATTTAAAAGCTGGTGATGAACACTGTATTATCTGCGCTGTACCGTTAATTAATGCGGGTACTCTATTTGGATGTGTTGCTATCACCGTTCCAGTACAGAATTTTACGGCTGAACTCGCCTCTGTTAAATTACAGGATATGGAATCCAGCTTTGCTTATCTTCTGACTCCTTTGGGACACTTTTTATATCATCCCGACAGTACGTATATCGGACAGATTACAGGTGAAGAAATTATACGTGATATGATTTCCAAGAGGAACGTAGTGTCTGCGGTACTTCATTTCAACTATGAAGGAGAAAAAATTGCAGGTCTTGCAACCTCTACAACAAATGGCTGGACACTGATTATACAGGCAGATAAGGGTGAGCTTTTGGCGCCTGTAACGAACACGGCATTAAAATCCATTACCTTCTGTATTGTTATTGCCATCTTAGTATCAGTCTTTGCTTACCTTGCTATCTACATATTCCTGCATCCAATTGCTTTGATGACAAAGGAAATAACAAATATTTCTTCTTTGGATTTTACATCAACAGAATCTATTGATAAACTTACTAAGGAGCAAACTGAGATTGGTACTATGGCAAGAGAAATCAAGAAGATGCATAGCAACATTAAAAATGTTATCAGCAATCTGAATGAACTCACAGAAAACATCAGCACAGGAAGTACTGCTCTTAATGATATTGCTTCCAGTCTGACAGACTGCTCCTCTGAAAATTCTGCTGTATCCGAAGAACTCGCATCTGGTATGGAGCAAACGACGAATACAGTTAATGCCATTAAGGGGCAGGTTGATACCATCAAAAGCCGTACAGTCGAAATCAACAGACAATCGCACAACACGATTGACCTTTCGGAAGCCATTATGGAACGTGCTACGAATGCAAAACAGTCAGCAATACAGGCCGCAAACAGTACACGCGCTATGTACAGTCAGGTCAGTGTTGAAGCCCGCACCGCTTTAGAGCAGTCAAAGGCAGTTTCAAAGATTAATGATTTGACAAAGAATATCCTTGACATTGCCGAGCAGACTTCCCTTCTTGCCCTGAATGCAAATATTGAAGCTGCAAAATCCGGTAAATACGGAAAGGGATTTGCTGTTGTAGCAAAGGAAATCAGTAATCTTGCAGAACAATCCTCCAATACCGTTTCCAATATTATTGCTATTGTAAACGAAGTAACAGCCGCTGTAAATAATATTGACGCCTGCTTGACAAATACCCTGAATTTCATTGATGAATCCGTTATGAAAGATTATGATAACTTTACAGAAATCAGCAATACCTATCACGAGGATGCCGAATCCTTCCAGTCTACCTTGGAAGAGATTACCCATTCCCTGAAGAGCCTCGAAGTGGCAACCAATGATATTGCAATGGCGATTTCCGGAATTACCGTAACCATCAGTGAATCCTCAGAAGGTATCGTAACCATTGCAGACAGATCAACCGAAGTTGTTAATCTATCGGATAATACCTATAATCAGGTTAAACGAAATGGCGAAATGGCTGATACCTTACAGGATATTGTTGATAAATTCAAGTTGTAGGCTTAACTTCAGTTCCGCTGTAACCTATGGTTTATCAGCATATATCGCAGGAACGTAAAAGCAAATAGAGTCTGGCTGTTATCTTAAGACAGAAGATAACAGCCAGACTCTATTATATGCTGCTGACCTGGCCCAAACATTAATATCTGTAATCTGCTTGTTTTCATCGACCACCACCATTTAAAAATATTCTCATCGCAAACACCCTATACACTTCCATTGAATCGTTTTCATGCTACATATTTTCTATAATACAATACACTTTTTCAGACCATTCCCAAATATCCTTACAGTCATTTTCCACATATATAACACGCTCTAGTAAATTATCTGGAATAGCCGCTTCCATTTCATCTCTTAACTCTGTTGGAATAACAATGGCATCCACCCAATCCTTAAGTATAATCCCGTTTTTTACTTTCATTGGCAAAACACCATCAAAGACTACTTGCGGATGCTGAACCAACTTGTCATATTCGAAATAGAATCTTACTCCAGGTGTAAAATTCGCACCCAAGTCTTCTTCATCAGGAAATCTTCCAAGCTTTCTCTCCATTACAAGTCTGTCGCCCGCCTGACAATTCCCCCAAGCCAGCATGACATACTCAAAATAATCAGCTGGATCATTAGCTGCATTTCTCTTTTCTGCTATCAGTTCCTCCACTGGAACTTTTCTCGCATTAAGTGCAGATAACAACTTTCCAGATTCTAAAATCTTTACTGCATTATCAGGAGATGTTGTATGGCATACATATTCCGTAACACATCCTTTCCTATGAGGACATGCCGTACATTCTGTTATCAGACTCGGACGTGATATATTAATATACCTATCCTTATCCATAAGCTTTTGGTTAATGACGGTGAGCAATTCTTCCTTATCACATTGGATTTCGCACTTACGTCCATTTGCTCTTTCATATTCCATAAAATCAATAAGATTACGTATCTCCCAATCTGTAATCTGTGGATAACTTGAAAGTTTTTTATACAAAACTCCGTCCCACACTTCTGTAAATTCAAAATCACCAACTTTTATCAGCATCATTTCACCTCCTGCATGCCTTTTTCCTTTAAAATCAATTACCATATGCATGCTTTGCAAGAAGTACTTTACATTCCCTTATGGCTTAGTCAAGTCTCTAAGAAACAATATCACGTAAAATATTATAAAATAATTCCCTTTTTTGTCAAGTTCCGCAAGCCATTTCAGATGTCATATTTGAACTCTAAAACATTACGTTCCCTCTCTGCGTCAAAGATAATCCCGTTCTGACGGTTCCGTTCCTTATAAATCTTCAGCAATTTTGGATATGGAACATATTACTCATACTTTATTTCACTTCCAGGTCCCAAATACTTAATTGTTTGTTATTGTCCTTTTCTTCAAAAGCATGCAGGTAATTAAATATTTGCTCATTAGAATGCAAAATTCCATTTTCCTCACATCTTTGATGAAAAAACCGCATTAAATCTCTGTTATTAGGACTTTCAATCATATACTTGTTTCCATATGTGTACATATATTTTTCTTTTAGATAAGGGAACAATCGCTCTAACTGTTCATAGAAATACTCTCGGTTTCCTTCTCTGAGAGTCAGCCCCATTCCGAAACAGATGACACCATAAACCTTTGCCTCAATACACATATCCAAAATGCCACAGATATTGTCTTTTGTATCGTTAACGAATGGTAAAACAGGCGTCAGCCATACAACTGTTGGTATTCCTGCATCCCGCAGCTTTTTCAATACTTCAAAGCGTTCACTTGTTGTACTTACATTCGGCTCAATCTTTTTACATAAATCTTCATTATAAGTAGTCAAAGTTATTTGCACAACACATTTTGTCTTTTCATTTATTTTCTGCAGAAGGTCTATATCTCTCAAAATGCGGCTTGATTTTGTAATGACCGTAAATCCAAACCCCTGCTCATATATTAAGTGCAAAGCCTTCCTGACATTTCCTATCTCCATTTCCAACGGAATATAAGGGTCTGTCATAGAGCCGGTGCCTATCATACATTTTTTACGCTTATGAGTAAGAGCATACTCCAACAAGTCAATCGCATTTTCCTTGACTTCAATATCCTCAAAAGCGTGTTCCATGTGATAACATTTGCTTCTGGAGTCACAATAAATGCACCCGTGAGAGCAGCCACGGTATAAATTCATCCCATTCTTATCCGATAATATTCCTTTTGCTTTCACGAAGTGCATTATATGTCCTCCTTACATTTTAGCACAATTTTCTATGTGCTTTTTGTTTTTTCATTACCCAACCATAATGACTTGCAGTAACAATATACCAACGCAGCTAAAATTACGTTGTTTTCCACCGCTTGAGTGTTGGAAAAAACTTTTTCATCATACTGCGGGCTTCATTTTCTGTCATATCAGAATGAGCCTTAACCATATGAGGAATACAAAACTCTATCATTTCATCCATTGTGCAATCACTTGTAAAAGCACCATTTTCAAAACAATACTTGCAGTAATCCTCATTTTTGCTTCCATCCATATTTCTCCCATACATTTCATCGGTATTGCCCATTGGCATACCACAACATTGACAATATTTTTCGTTCATATTCCATCCTCCTAAATTAGAATTTGTTTCGTTACAAAAATAGTGTAACACGCAAATACTGACACCCTATGTCAAGATTTATATTTTTCATAAATCTTTTTTGCCTGTTCTGCCACAATATCCCTCAGATACGCAGGCTCTATAATATCTACTTGCGTTCCGAATGATAACAAATACCCTATTAACCATTCATCTTCTGGCATTTCAGCAGATACAAGTAAATCTCCGTTTTCCTTTTTGCTTACCCTCGTTATATCAAATTCATCATAAACCCGATAGGACATATATTTCGGGAAACGCAATATAATTGTATTGTAGGCTTGACTTGGTGTTTCATCTAATTCTGGAAAGGAACTTTTGCAGAAACCGTCCGTAAGAACTTCTAAATCTATAATGCGGGTTAGTTTAAAAATACGATAATCCTGCTTTTCCGTACAATACGCTTTTAAGTACCACGACATAGACCTATATAACATTTTTAACGGTTGGACAATTCTTTCTCTAATTGTTCCATAGGAATTTACATAGATTATTTTTACGCATTTTCGATGAATTACCGCTGATTTCAGTAATTCAAATTTCTCATTGTCAGTTCCTTTATTTCCCCATCTGGAAAAATCCACTTCAAGCCAATTCTCCGAACTAAGATGAAATATTGCGGAAAGTTTTTGTAATGTCTCGCTGCTGCTAATATTTTGTGTAAAGTTTATGCTTTGTAAGGCCGTTAATATTTCCTGCTTTTCTTCTTCTGACAATACGGATCTATCTAAAACAAAATCATTCATCAAATGAATACCGCCGTTTCGACCTGCCTCTGCAAAAATAGGGATACCAGCTCCGCTTAAAGCATCAACATCTCTGTAAATAGTTCTTACGGAAACTTCAAATTTTTCTGCTAATTCTGGAGCTGTAGCCTGTCCTTTATTAAGTAAATGATACACAATCTTAAATAATCTGCTTTCCTGCATTGTGGCCCCCCTTGATACTATTATAGCTCCCAAAACCTGACACCCTATGTCAAGATTTATTATATTACTAAGGCGGTTAAATATCAATGTTTTTACTTGACTAAATTTTTATCTGCCGCGTTGGTCTACGCTCTGCTACGGTCCGTGCTTATCAGATGTCCACTGGATATCTCCCATTTTTTATTTCCTTGATTATTTGGCTTTGATTTTCGGACTGTTTATGCTTTTGTATGTGTTCAAATCAGAGTATTGGTTACTGTTCATTCCAGACCAGTAACGAGTATTTCCGTTTTAGTTTTTTTGACAAGCAGAACATATAAATGCTGTTTTTACAACTGGAAACCACGCTGGATATTTATTTATCATTGTGTCTGCACACCAGTTTTTCATGGTAAAAATAATTGATATAATCCAATCCCAGTTCATCACAATATGTAGTGAGCAAATCAGCCAATGTATTCCAATATGTACTATCTTTCTGTAAATAAATTGCTTCATATTTTTCTTTTAAGTCTGGATAATGTGTATTGACATAAGAGAGGATACTGCTTTTATATTCCCCTCTAAGATTCAGATTTTCAAACCAATATTCGTATACATTCTCTTTTGTACAGTCAATTATATCTTTCCATTCTGTGATATATGGGAAAATAGGCGACATAAACAAAACCGTATGAATACCAGCATTGTATAATTTCTTTATTGCATGAAGCCTGTCCTTTATGGAACTGCCTTTATCCATATCCACCCTAAAAGCGTCATCTAAAGTGTTGATTGAAAAAGCTACTTTAAGGTTGGATATCCTTTTCAGCAATTCTATATCCCGTAAAATAAGTGTTGATTTTGTTGAAATTGTAACTTGGCAATCTGCATTTACAAGTTGCTCTAATATCTTCCTTGTGATGCCATATTTCTCCTCAAAAGAATTATAACAATCTGTTACAGACGACATAAAAACAG
>CANRVD010000032.1 GCA_947643145.1 uncultured bacterium
ATGTATCCGAAAATTTATACTTCGTAAAATCATGGGATATTTAACTTCCGAAGTAATACTATTCACATAAAGTAAAGATGGACTTTGTTCATCTTGCAGAAATGAGGGAAAATATGCTATATACAAATGTGTGTAAACATTGCCATAAAGTTTTTAAATCAAAAATCCGTACCCTTTGCTGTAAGGAGTGCAGGAATCTGGATGAAGACCAGTTAGATGATATTGTAAAATATCTGAAACAATATCCTAACAGCAATGCGCTGCAGATTTCGGAGGAGCTGGGAATCCATCCTTTTGAGATAATAAAATTTATGGAGGAAGGATGGCTTGGGGAATCAAAGGGAGAGTTCAGCAGGTTACCGGACTAAATTTTCATCACTATTTATGCCGCTAAAAGCGGCATGGAGGATTAATATGATTCGTTTTATAAAAGGAAAACTGGCTTTTGCAGGAGAAAACGAAATAATTATAGAGAATAATGGAGTTGGTTTTGGTATTAGTGTGCCATCGTCGGTTTTGGAGGGACTTCCGGGACCGGGCGGGGAGGTTATGCTTTATACATACCTGAATGTCAGGGAAGATGCTATGCAGCTTTTTGGCTTTTTGACACAGGAAGACCTAAATATGTATAAGCTTTTAATTACGGTAAATGGAATCGGCCCAAAGGCAGGGCTTGGAATTATGGGAGTTATGAGTACATATGATATCAGGTGTGCCATTATGGCAGGTGACGCAAAAAGTATTGCCAAAGCGCCGGGAATTGGACCAAAAACTGCCAGTAAAGTGATTTTGGAGCTTAAGGACAAGATGGACTGGGAAGCACTGCTGCCGGAGGGGGAAGAAGAGATATCCCAGCCGCATGGATTAGACAGTGGACAGACAACGGCAATTGTACAGGATGCAATAGAGGCTTTGGTAGTACTTGGCTATCCTAAGATGGAGGCGGCAAAGGCAGTCCGGGCAGTCGAATTGACAGAAGAAATGACAGTGGAAGAACTGTTAAAATGCAGTTTAAAAAAAATGTGAATGGTTTTTGCCAGAAAAGCTGGCATATTTGGAAGTGTTGGCATGGTGTCGTGGATAGCAGCAGTACACAAGAGGCGAGGTGCGGCAGGAATGAGGATATTTCATGGAAAGAAGAATGATTACAACGGAATTTACACAGGAGGATGAAAAGATAGAGACAAGCCTGCGTCCACAGTATTTAAGGGAATATATCGGGCAGGAAAAGGTGAAAAGCAATTTAAAAGTTTATATAGAAGCGGCAAGGCAGAGAGGGGAAGCGCTTGACCATGTACTTTTATATGGCCCGCCGGGACTGGGAAAGACAACCTTAGCAGGAATCATTGCAAATGAGATGGGGAGCAGCTTAAAAGTTACTGCTGGCCCGGCAATCGAAAAACCTGGTGAGATGGCTGCTATTTTAAATAATCTAAAGGACGGGGATATTCTTTTTGTGGATGAAATCCATCGTCTGCCAAGGCAGGTAGAAGAAGTTCTTTATCCTGCTATGGAGGATTATGTGATTGATGTGGTAATCGGTAAAGGGACGGCAGCACGCTCGATTCGGTTTGATTTGCCAAAGTTTACGCTGGTTGGGGCGACGACCAGGGCAGGAATGCTTTCAGCACCTTTACGGGACCGGTTTGGAGTGGTAAACCGTCTGGAATTTTATACACCAAAGGAACTAAAGGAGATTGTGACGCATTCTGCCAGACTGTTAGAAGTGGAAATTGATGAGGAAGGCGCTATGGAGCTTGCAAGACGTTCCAGAGGAACACCAAGGCTTGCAAACCGCTTTCTAAAGCGTGTCAGGGATTTTGCACAGATAAAATATGACGGGGTGATTACAAAAGAGGTTGCAGATTTTGCCCTGGATTTACTGGAAGTAGATAAACTGGGACTAGACCGTACAGACCGCACAATCATCCTGACTATGATTAAGCAGTTTGGGGGAGGGCCTGTAGGGCTTGAAACTCTGGCGGTTGCAATTGGTGAGGATGCAGGAACTCTGGAAGATGTATATGAACCATATCTGGTACAAAACAGCCTGCTGTTACGGACACCACGGGGCAGGGTGGCATCGGATGCCGCATATCTCCATTTTGGGCTGAGTAAGGATTAATCAGTGCAGTTTGGAAAAAAGTTCTTCCTGCAGGGTTTTTGCGCGTGCATACCAGATGTGCTCTTTTATGGTAAAACGGTATCCATTTGCGGCCATTTCTTCCATTCCCTCAGGGTTTTTCAGAAGGGCATCTATTTTCGGGGGAAGGGCATTTAAGTCCTTTAAATCATAAAAGACTGCGTTTTCTCCATCTGCGAGGATTTTGTCCAGATAGTTACTGTGGTCTGTAACGCAGACGCTTCCATTTGCCATAGAATTAAATACCCTGTCGTGGGCGCCTTCTTTAAACCAGGGCATTACATTCAGGGAGATTCTGGCATCAGCCATGCGCTCCAGGCAGTGAAAGGAATCGGTATTTTTTTCATGGGTAAGATATTCAGGATGTTCACAGGAAAGCTTATCCCAGCCATGACCGATACAGTGTACATGGATGCCGCTGTCTACAAGTGTCTGAACAACTTTTTCACGGAAGTAAAAGCGGATGTAGGCATCAATAAATATCATATTTCCCATGGTCTGCCGTAGTTCTTCACTGGAGGCATCCGGGAATTCCCGGAGTAAATGCCGCTCCATTACGATATCATCCGGCAAATCCGGGTTTGCAATCAGTTCTGTAAGAATCTCCTGATAGAATGCAGCATATTCTTTACCAAGACGGTTCATATGGCACAGAAAGGTTTCTTTTGGCGCAAAATTTCCGGTGAATACAACATCATATGTTCTTTGGGTCAGTGGTTTGTAATTACCGTCTGGTGTCAGGCTGGTTCCGGCAAGCGGCAGAAAAAGGCTGTTATTAATTTCAGGATAGTATTTGTCCAGATACCGCCTGTGGCCGCCGTCAATGGATACCGCATAAAACTTCTCTTTTGGCAGATTCCAAAGCTCAGGATAATAAAAGGGATGGTCTACTGCAATGTTGATACAGGGGATATCGCGGACATCCCAAAAGAGTCTGCCAAATCCGTCGTACAGGGCGGCAGCGTCGTTTAGACCTTCAAAGTTAAAGGTAATCAGAATACTGTCGGAAAAGCCGGCAAAGTGAGAAAGAGCCTCTGCACTTTCTTCCTCACAGGTCTGGTCGAACAGAAAAGTCTGAAAGCCCATGTTTTGGAAGGCAGAAGCTAACTGTCTGGAAAAGAAATCCAAAGTTTCTGTTCCGCCAGTCATCAGGATGATTTTTTTACGCATAATATTGTATTCCTTTCATTCTTTCAGTCATGCCAGCTTTGCTGGCACAAACAACCAATGAACAATGCTGGTTTTGCATTCTTCTTAGAAATGATTTAGATTTTCTTTGGCGCGGTTCTTTCGTGCCTTAGGAAATCTTCATTTCGTACACACTTTATTCATTTAATTTAGTCTCGGAAGCAGAAAAAATGTTTTTTTGCTGTTTTGGGGAATAGCCGTATTTGCTGGTGTAAGCCCGGTAAAAGTTTGAATAGTTGGAAAATCCACTTAAGTAACAGGCTTCTGTCAGCGGAATTTCTTTTTTAATATAATTTCTGGCAAGAAGCAGGCGTTTTTCTGTAATAAATTCCTTGATGGTATATCCGGTTTCCTCTTTGAATTTATGCATTAGGTAGGAGCGGTTTAAATGTACTGCTGCTGCAATTTCTTCCACAGAAAGATTTTGTGTCAGATGCCTGTTTATATAGTGAAGTATTTTTAACACGTTTTCATTTTGGGTAATCGGTGCGACATAATGTTCCTGCTGTGAAACCATCTGCTCATTTAATATTATCAGAAATTCTAATATTTTGCACTGCTGGAGCAGTCGTTTGGTATAAGGATTTTCGCAGGTGAAGTCAGCCGCATTTGTTAATTCGGCAACAGAAAAGCCGGTCTGCTTTCTGGAAGAACGTATCACATGGGTATGGGAGTCAGAATCTTTTTGGAAGCAGCCGCCAAGCCCGGCTTTTGGATAGTTGTTAAAAAATGCAGGGGAAAGATAGATGATAATCCGCTCGTATCCCTTTGCGTCATGTACAACGGGGCGGTGCAGTTCACCGGCATTGATAAGGACGATATCATGGGGGCGAAGCTCATATTCATTTCCTTCTACGATGTAGCTGACATTACCATGAAGCAGAATGAAGATTTTTAAGAATTCATGGTAATGAAAAGGCACATCATTCGGGAGTGCATCTTTTAGGTGAAAGATTTGGAAGGTATTTTTTAGATAGCCACGTTCTTTATAATCTGGTTGTTTATTCATAGTTTTTGTCTCCTGTAACAAGTATACAGCACTTTTTGCAAGAAAAAAAGCATAAATTTAGTATTTATAACAAAAAGTGTTTAGTAAGATAGATATAAGAGCAAAAGCAGGCAGCAATGTGCTGGTATTAATATAGTGTTAGTATGAAAACAGTCAGTCTCTTACGTGCAAGCACGGCGAGTCTGTTTGTGTTCTGAAATCAGCCGTGAATAGTAACGAATGGAGGGGAATTTATGAAATTTACAAAAATGCAAGGTTGTGGAAATGACTATATTTATGTAAACTGTATGGAGGGTATTATTGAAAATCCAGAGAAAACTGCTGTTTTGGTGAGCGACAGACATTTTGGAATTGGTTCAGATGGTTTGATATTGATTTGTCCATCAGAAGTGGCGGATTTCCGGATGGCTATGTATAATGCAGATGGTTCAGAGGGGAAGATGTGTGGAAACGGGGTAAGATGCATCGCAAAGTATGTTTATGAATATGGACTGACAAAGAAGGATAAGATTTCAATTGAGACAAAGGGAGGGATCAAATACCTCGACCTGACGATTGAGAATGATAAGGTGGTACTGGTAAAGGTTAATATGGGCGCACCCATTTTAAAACCAGAACAAATTCCGGTAACACTTGGGACAGATACCTGCATTGACCAGACGCTTACTGTGGATGGGAAAGATTACCGGATTACCTGTGTATCTATGGGGAATCCACATGCGGTAACCTTTGTGGAAAATACAAATGACCTGCCGTTAGAGCAGATTGGTACAAAGTTTGAATGCCATGAGGTATTTCCTGACCATGTGAATACGGAATTTGTGCAGGTTTTGAACAGAAAAGAAATCAATATGCGTGTCTGGGAACGCGGTTCCGGGGAAACACTCGCCTGCGGTACGGGAGCCTGTGCGGCTGCCGTAGCCTGTGTGCTGAATGGAAAGACAGAAAATGAAATTACGGTTCATCTGTTAGGCGGTGATTTGCTGTTGCATTATGATGAGGAAAACAGTACCGTATGGATGACAGGGCCGGCAGCGATTGTCTATGACGGCGAAATTGATATCAAAGTTGAGAAAGACGGGGTGTAAAGTATGAATTTAAAAGACTTATTGAAGGATGTAGAGTACCAGTGTATACAGGGGGATGTGGACAGGGAAATTACTTCGCTGGTATATGATTCCCGTAAGGCGGAAAAGGACTGTGTCTTTGTCTGTATTGCGGGAGCGGTACGTGACGGGCATGATTTTGCAGGCGAGGTTGTGGAGCATGGTGCCGGTGTGCTGATTGTAGAGAAGAATGTAACAGTGGAGGAATCGGTAACGGTGATTCAGGTAGAGAATACAAGACTGGCACTGGCAGAGGCTTCCGCCGTGTATTTTGGGCATCCGGCAAAGGAGCTGGTTACCATTGGAATTACCGGAACAAAGGGGAAGACAACAGCGACTTACATGATACGTTCTATTTTAGAGGCTTCCGGTTATAAAACCGGTTTGATTGGAACGATTGAAACCATTATTGGTGAAGAAACCATTCCTTCCGTAAACACCACACCGGAGTCCTATGTAATTCAGGAATCCTTTCGCAAAATGGCAGATGCAGGATGCAAATGTGTGGTGATGGAGGTTTCTTCTCAGGGCCTGATGCTTTACCGGGTAGGAGGTTTTGTGTTTGATTACGGCATTTTTACAAATTTGTCGCCAGACCATATCGGGCCAAATGAACATAAGGATTTAGAGGATTATATCCACTGTAAGAGTCTGTTGTTCAGACAGTGCAAACAGGGAATTGTAAATGGAGATGACAGCCATTTGGAAGAAATTTTAGAGGGGCACACCTGTAAAGTGGAGACGTATGGTTTTTCAGAAGGTGTGAACATGAAAGCATCCGATGTGAAGCTTTATGATAAAGGAGGAAGCATCGGGGTATCTTACCATATGAGTGGTGTTATGGATATGGATGTAGCCATTGATATACCGGGTGCTTTTAGTGTTTATAACTCCATGACAGCGATTGCAATCTGCCGCCATTTTGGGGTGTCGAAAGAGACGATTCGTTCCTCACTTTCCAAAATTCATGTAAAAGGGAGGGTGGAGATTTTGCCGGTATCCTCTAAGTTTATCCTGATGATAGATTATGCCCACAATGCAATGAGCCTGAATAGTTTATTGACGACATTAAAGGAGTATCGTCCAAAACGTCTGGTATGTCTTTTTGGATGTGGTGGAAACCGTTCCAGAGACCGCCGTTTTGAGATGGGGGAAGTTTCTTCAAAATTAGCAGATTTTACAATTGTTACATCAGATAATCCAAGAAAGGAAGAGCCGGAAGCAATTATTCAGGATATTGTTACAGGTGTGGAAAAAGCGGATGGAGAATATATTACGATTACAGACAGACGGGAAGCCATCCGTTATGCGATTGAAAATGCAAAAGAGGGAGATGTCATTGTCCTTGCAGGAAAGGGGCATGAGGACTATCAGGAAATAAACGGACAGAAGTTCCATATGGATGAGCGGGAAATTGTAGCGGACATTGTCAAAGATGGCAATTTTATCCGGTAGAACAAATATAAAATGCGCCAAGAACAAAGTTTGCAGTGCAGAAATGAGGAAAGATATGCTATTTGCGGAGGTAATTGTTGATATATCGGTGAAAAGCCTGGACCGGCCTTTTCAGTATAAAATACCGGAGGAAATGGAGCAGGAGGCCGTTGTCGGAGCTCCTGTGGTGATTCCTTTTGGAAAGGGAAACCGCCAGATGAAGGGTTTTATTATCGGTCTGTCAGAAACACCACTGTATGATATCAATCGTACCAAAAGTATTTTAAAGGTAGAGAAGCAGGGAGTGGTTGCAGAATCACACCTGCTTTCTCTGGCTTATTGGATGAAGGAAAATTACGGGGCATCCATGAATGATGCCATCAAGGCAGTGATGCCGGTGCGAAGGGAAATAAAAGAAAAGGTGGAGCGTTTTATCTTCCCGGTAGTATCGTGGGAGGCGTTGGCAGAGCAACGAAAGACGTTTGAAAGGAAGCACAATGCTGCAAGAGTCAGACTGTTAGACGGTCTGTTGCAAAAGGGGTCTGAATCCGAAAATGGAATGGATTATGATTATGCAGTAAAGGCTTTGAAGGTATCGGCAAGTGTAGTACAGGGGCTTGTGGAAAAGGGCCTTATTCAGGTATCAACAAAGCAGCTGTACCGGAATCCGTTGACGGGGCAGGAAGCAGATGACAGCAGGGCAGTATTAAATGCAGAGCAGCAGGAAATTGTGAATCAGTTTTGTGAGGAATATGACAGAAGGATACGAAAGGGTTATCTGATTCATGGAGTGACGGGAAGCGGAAAAACAGAGGTGTATATGCACCTGATTGAACACGTTTTGCGGGAAGGAAAACAGGCCATTATGCTAATCCCGGAAATTGCACTGACTTTTCAGACGGTAAAACGTTTTTACGCACGTTTTGGTGAGAAGGTATCCATTATGCATTCAAAGCTTTCGGCAGGAGAGCGGTACGACCAGTTTCTAAGGGCAAAACGCGGAGAAATCCAGATTATGATAGGACCGCGCTCAGCATTGTTTACTCCTTTTGCAAATCTGGGGCTTATTGTGATGGATGAAGAACATGAAAGCAGTTATCAGAGTGATACAATGCCAAAATATCATGCCAGAGAGGTGGCAATGCAGCGTGGCAGGATGTTAGGTGCAAGTGTGGTTCTTGGTTCTGCCACTCCGTCTATGGAGGCCTATTACCGCTGTGGGACAGGAGAATATCATCTTTTTACCTTAAAGCACCGGGCAGGGGGCGCAGTACCGCCAAAAGTGGAGATTGTGGATTTACGTGAAGAGCTGAAAGCTAAAAATTACTCTATATTCAGCCGGACACTTCAGGGAAAAATAGAGGAGCGGCTGGAAAAGGGAGAGCAGACGATTCTTTTCTTGAACCGCAGGGGATATGCAGGGTTTGTTTCCTGCCGTCTTTGTGGAGAGGTGATTCGCTGTGAAAGCTGTTCTGTTTCCATGAAACCTCATGAATACAGAGGCAGGGTTTCTTTGCTGAAATGCCATTATTGCGGGGCAGAAAGGAAAATGCCGGAGGCCTGTCCGACCTGCGGCTCTAAATACATAGGAACATTTGGGCTTGGGACACAGCAGGTAGAGGAGCTGGTAAAAAAGCGTTTTCAAACGGCAAGGGTACTTCGGATGGATGCAGATACGACTACAGGCAAAGAGGGGCATGATCAGATTCTAAGGGCTTTTTCCGAGCACAGAGCCGACATTCTGGTAGGAACGCAGATGATTGTAAAGGGGCATGATTTTCCAAATGTAACACTGGTAGGAATTCTGGCGGCAGATTTATCTTTAAATACAAATGATTACCGTGCGGCAGAAAGAACTTTTCAGCTTCTGGCACAGGCGGCAGGCAGGGCCGGAAGGGGAAAAATACCGGGAGAAGTCATCTTTCAGACTTACCAGCCAAAGCACTACAGCATAACAAGTGCTGCGACGGCAGATTACCCTTTATTTTACCGTCAGGAGCTTGCTATAAGACAGATGTTGCATTATCCGCCGATTTCCAATATACTAGAGGTGTTGGCTTTTTCAAAGGAGCAGGAAAAGGCGGTGGAGCTTTCGCTTCAGCTCAGGGAAGAAATAGACGGCTGGGAGAAGGCAGTAGTTTTGGGACCGAATGATGCGCCGGTTGTTAAATTAAGAGACTGGTACCGCCGTGTGATGTATATTAAGTCGCCGGATTATGCGGTTCTGTGTGACATCAAAAACCGTTTGGAGCTTTTTATGAAAAAGGAAGAAATCTATAAGGATTGTATGGTAAGTTTTAGCTTTAACCGGTAAAACGGCTGCCGGCTGTCAGGACAACTACACTGAGAGCAGCAGAAAAAGCAATAGAAATATGTTGGAGGTAGGATTAAGATGGCTCTTAGAACAATCAGAAAAATGGGGGATGAGATATTAACCAAACCATGCAGGGAAATTACGGAGATGAAGCATAGAACCAAGGTGTTAATCAGGGATATGCTTGATACAATGTATGAATCAAATGGTGTCGGGCTTGCAGCGCCACAGGTTGGCATCTTAAAAAAAGTAGTTGTGATTGATGTCAGTGAAGAGGGAGACTGTCCGCTTGTTTTGATTAATCCTGAAATATTAGAACTTTCAGGGGAACAGACAGACCAGGAGGCATGCCTTAGCGTGCCGGGGGTGTCGGGAGCAGTTACCAGGGCAAACTACGCAAAGGTCAAGGCTTACAATGAGGATATGCAGGAGATTATAATAGAAGGAGAAGGACTTCTTGCAAGGGCATTGCAGCATGAGATTGACCATTTGTCAGGAATCTTGTATGTATCGAAGGTAGAGGGAGAATTGCAGCCTGTACCACAAGAAGAATAGGGAGGGCTGTCTGTGAAGATTCTTTTTATGGGAACGCCGGATTTTGCGGTAGAGACGTTAAGAGCGCTGGTTCAGAGCAAACATGAAGTGATTGGTGTCGTGACACAGCCGGATAAACCAAAGGGACGCAGTGGTAAAATGCAGTATTCACCTGTAAAAGAGGCTGCTCTGGAATATGGGATTTTGGTGTACCAGCCGCAAAGGGTGAGGGATGAGGCATTTTTATTTGAGTTGCGGCAAATATGCCCGGATGTCATTGTAGTGGTGGCATTTGGACAGATTCTGTCGAAAGAAATACTGGATACACCAAAGTATGGCTGTCTGAATGTCCATGCATCCCTGCTTCCGAAGCTGCGTGGAGCCGCACCAATCCAGTGGTCTGTGATTCAGGGAGATAAAGAAAGCGGTGTGACAATTCAGCAGATGGATGAAGGGTTGGATACCGGAGATATCCTTTTGGCGGAAAAATACACGCTGGCCGAGAAGGAAACGGGAGGAAGTCTTTTTGAAAAGCTCGCAGAGCTTGGCGGACCGATGATATTAAAGGTTTTGGATGCTGCGGAGGAAGGCTCTTTAAAGCCTGTTCCACAGAACGATGCAGAGCACACATATGCCAAAATGCTTACAAAAGAGACAGGAAAGATTGATTTTTCAAAATCAGCAGCAGAAATAGAACGCCTGGTTCGGGGGCTGAATCCGTGGCCAAGTGCATACTGCTATTTAGAGGATAAAATGCTTAAAATATGGGAGGCAGATGTCTTAACAGAGACAGCCAATACAGACAATATGGAGACCGGAGCTGTTACAGAGGTAGGAAAATCATATTTTACCGTTAAGACAGGAGATGGCTTGTTAAAGGTATTGTCTGTACAACTGGAAGGGAAGAAACGGATGGAAACAGGTGCGTTTTTGAGAGGCTATGCCCTACAGGAAGGAACGGTACTCAAAAACGAAAAATAGTTAGGAAGGTTATATTATGGCGCAGAACACAGGAGAGACAGTAAATGTCAGGAAGCTGGCACTGGAAGTTTTCCTTGACATTATGGAAAATGGTATATTCTGTAACCAGGCTTTGCATGCTGCCTTTGAAACGCATGATTTGGAAAAAAGGGACAGGAGTTTTTTGATGCGTCTGGTAGAAGGCAGTGTGGAGCGTTGTATCCAGTTAGACTATATTATTAATCAGTTTTCCAAAGTAAAAACCTCTGACATGAAACCGGTAATTCGTGGGATTTTGCGTATCTCTGTGTACCAGATACTTTACATGAAGCAGATACCAGACTCCGCGGCCTGTAACGAGGCGGTTAAGCTGACAGGACAGAGAAAGCTGCAAAATCTGAAGGGCTTTGTCAACGGGGTACTGCGAAGCATCGTCAGAAATAAAGAAAAGCTGTCCTTTCCTGATAAAAAAGATATGGTAAACTATTTGTCAGTGTGCTATTCCATGCCGATATGGATTGTAGAAAGGTTTATCAGGGAATATGGCGTTACAGAGACAGAAAGGATATTGAAAAGTTTTTTGCAGGAAAAAGAGGGCGTTTCCCTGCGCTGTATGACAAGCCGTTTTTCCGTAGAGGAGATAAAAGGGCTGTTAGAGGAGGAAGGCGCTGTAGTATCAAAGGGCAGGTTATTGCCCTATGCGCTGCATATGAAGGGGTATCCTTCCCTGACAGGGCTTACGGCTTTTCAGAGGGGAATGGTTCAGATTCAGGATGAGAGTTCTATGTTAGTAGGGCAGATTTCCTGCATAAAAGAAGGAGATACGGTGATTGATGTCTGTGCAGCTCCCGGCGGAAAGACCTTTCATGCGGCAGATATTTTAGCAGGAACCGGAACCGTGATTTCTGCGGATTTGAGTCAGGAAAAGACAGCACTCATACAGGAAAATAAAAAACGGCTTGCGGTGGAAAACGTTACTGTATTCAGGCAGGATGCATCGGTTTTGCGGGAGGAATGGATTGGAAAAGCAGATGTTGTCATTGCAGACCTGCCATGCTCTGGGCTTGGAGTAATCGGCAGGAAGTGTGATATCAAATATAAAACAAAAGAGGAAGATATTACGTCATTAGCCGAAATACAGAGAAAAATACTTCGTGTGGCGTCGCAGTATGTGAAAGGGGGCGGAAGGTTTCTTTACAGTACCTGTACTATTGCCAAAGAAGAAAATGAAGAAAATGTCAGATGGATAGAAGAAAATTTACCATTGCTTCCGGTTTCGATAGAAAAGGAGCTTCCAGATAGGTTAAAAGGGCAGACCGGAGAGAGGGGATATTTACAGGTTCTGCCTGACAGGACAGGGACAGATGGTTTTTTTATCTCTGCATTTGTCAGGAAGAGAGAGGAATAGGGGACAGATTGAAGACAGATTTAAAAAGTTTTGATTCCAAAGAACTGAATACTTTTATTGCAGATATGGGGCAGAAGGCGTTCCGGAGCAAACAGATTTACCAGTGGATGCATAAGCAGTTAGCCTGCTCTTTTGAGGAAATGACAAATTTGTCAAAGGAACTTCGGGAGAAGTTAGCGGACGAGGCAGTCATATGTGGGGCAAAGGCAGTTAAGCGTCAGGTTTCTAGTGATGGAACGAATAAGTTTTTAATGGAGTTATCCGATGGAAACCATGTGGAAAGTGTATTGATGAAGTACAAACACGGAAACAGTGTCTGCATCTCCACGCAGGCAGGATGCCGGATGGGATGTCGTTTTTGTGCCTCTACGGTAGGAGGATTAATCAGAAACCTCCGTGTTTCTGAAATGTTAGACCAGATTTATGAAATCCAGAGAATAACCGGGGAAAGGGTTTCCAATGTGATTTTGATGGGAATTGGGGAGCCGCTTGATAATTATGAGAATGTAGTAAAAATGATTCGTATGCTGTCGGACGAGCAGGGGCTAAATATCAGCCAGAGAAATATTACCCTTTCCACCTGTGGCCTGACAGAAAAGATGCGGCAGCTTGCAGGGGAAAATCTTACTATTACACTGGCAGTTTCTCTTCATGCGCCAAATGACAGGATTCGCAGGGAAATGATGCCAGTTGCAGGCAGGTATACTATAGACGAGATTATAGATGCCTGTAAATATTATATAAAAAAAACTGGCAGAAGGGTTACTTTTGAGTATAGTATGGTGGAAGGAAAAAATGATTCTCCAGCAGAAGCAAAGGAGCTTAGCCGCCTGCTTCATGGGCTGAACTGCCATGTAAATCTGATTCCTTTAAATCCGGTGGAGGGCAGGATGGGACAGCGTTCCATGAGGGAACGGATAGAAGAATTCAAATTAATACTTGAAAAATATCACATAAATGTTACTATAAGAAGGGAAATGGGCAGGGATATTGATGCTGCCTGTGGACAATTGAGAAATAAGAACGAAGGAGGGAAACTACATGAAAGCTTATGCAAAGACTGATGTTGGCAGCAAAAGAAGCATGAATCAGGATTTCTTTTATTGTAGTGAAATAGCAATAGGTAGTTTCCATAACCTGTTTATTGTTGCAGATGGGATGGGCGGGCATAAAGCAGGAGATCATGCTTCAAAGCTGTGTGTGGAAAGCATGGTGGAATCTATTGAAAAATCCAGTCATAAGACACCGGTAACAATATTTGAAGAAGCAGTAAATATAGCGAATGAAAAAATTTACAGTGAGGCAAATGAGCATTTGGAATTTGATGGAATGGGAACTACAATGGTAGCGTGTACTATATTTAATCAGATAATGTACATTGCCAATATTGGCGACTCCCGTTTGTATTTGTTAAGGGAAAGTTTGTCTCAGATTACCAACGACCATTCTTTGGTAGAGGAGTTGGTAAAGCAAGGCAATATCACAGAGAGTGAGGCCAGGGTACATCCGCAGAAAAATATTATTACACGTGCCCTGGGAACGGATATGCAGGTAAATGCTGATTATTTTGAAATCACAGTAGAGAAGGGCGATATTGTCCTTTTATGCAGTGATGGGTTATCTAATATGTTAGATGATGAAGATATGGCATATATTATAAAGCACAGCGATACATTGGAAGAGGCAGGCACAGCGCTTGTGGAACAGGCGAACCGGAATGGTGGAGATGATAATATTACTGTTGTGCTTGCACAGATAGAATAAAGGGTGCGAAGTTTGTGCCCTTTTTCAACTTATAGGAAAGTTCTCGATGTGTAGTGGTACGCCAACAAAATTCCAAGGAAATTTTTGTTAGGGCATAAGCGAAGTCGGTATGCTTTTTTATGGATTGTTTATGCCGCAAAGCGGCATGATTAGAGTATGTGCGAATGGAGGAGAACAATGATAAGTCCGGGAATGTTAATTAGTGAAAGATATGAGGTAATCGATAAAGTTGGCTCTGGCGGAATGGCAGATGTATATAACGGTAAGGATTTGCGGCTGAACCGCAATGTAGCCATTAAAGTTTTAAAGCAGGAATACAGCAGTGATGCGAAATTTGTGTCTAAATTCCGTGCAGAAGCGCAGTCTGTTGCAGGATTATCCCATCCAAATATCGTAAATGTATATGACGTTGGTGAGGATGATAATTTATATTATATTGTAATGGAGCTGGTAGAAGGAATTACCCTGAAAAAGTTTATTGAGAAAAAGGGAAAGTTAGAATTAAATGAGGCGATTGGGATTGGAATACAAATTGCCCAGGGAATTGAAGAAGCGCATAAGAATCATATTATCCACAGGGACATTAAGCCTCAGAACATAATTATTTCAAAAGAAGGAAAAGTAAAAGTAACGGATTTTGGAATTGCCAAGGCAGCAACGTCGAATACGATTACTTCCAATGCAATGGGGTCTGTTCATTATATCAGCCCAGAGCAGGCAAGAGGCGGCTATAGTGACGAGAAAAGCGATATCTATTCACTGGGAGTTACCATTTATGAGATGCTTCTTGGAAAAGTGCCTTTTGAGGGGGAAAGTACCGTATCCGTTGCTTTTGCACACGTGCACGAAGAGGCAGTGCACTTAAATGATTTGGACCCTGAAATTCCCCGCAGCTTATCGCGTATTGTGCAGAAATGTATGCAGAAGAAGCCGGATATGCGCTATGAGAGTGCTAGTGCACTGATTATGGATTTGCGCCGTGCCGTGTCTGAGCCAGATGGGGATTATGTGGAAATTACGGAAGTTTTGGACGATTCTCCGACGATTAAGATATCAGATGATGTTGTCCGGGCCGTAAAGGAACCGCCAAAGCGGACGGTACCAGTCAGAGATGAAGTCCCTAAGGAGGAAGATTTCTTAGATGAAGATGCACTTGACCCAAAACTGGAGCGTATTTTAAAAATATGCAGCGGTGTGGTAGCTGTTATTATTGTTGTTGTGATTATTCTGCTGATAGGAAAGGTAGCCGGCTGGTGGGGCGGTGGAGATAAAGATAAGGATTCTGATAACCAGACGGAAGTCAGTGCTTCCCCAAATCCTACCGAGGATGCAGAGGGGCTGGTTACAGTTCCTAATCTGATTGACCACACTCTGGAAGAGGCAGAGAAGATGTTAGTAGACCTTGATTTGAAATACCGTCTGGAGCCAGTTGAGGATTCGGAGAAAGAGGCAAACATTGTTACAAATCAGGAGCCTGCAGCAGAAGAAGAAGTTGAAAAGTATACGGAGGTAACTATTTATTACACGAAGGAAGACAGTGGTGTTGTTATTCCTTCAGTAGAAAATCTGACGGTACAAGAGGCTCAGGAAAAGCTTGAGGGCATGGGACTTATCTTTGCAGGTACTGGAAAAGCGTATAGTGATACCGTACCAGAAGGGAGGGTCTGCGGTACAGACCCGGTTGTCGGCACAAGCGTGAAAAAGGGCAGTTCTGTACATTTATTAATCAGCAAAGGGCCGGAAAGTGAGATGGTTACGGTACCGTATATTGTAAATAAAAAGGTAGAAGCTGCTATAGAAATATTAGCGTCTGCAGGGCTGGATTACAATGAAGACAATATTACGTATGTATATTCCAATAAGTATAAGAAAGACAGAGTTGTAAACCAGTCGATTAAGACAGGTAAAAAAGTGGCAGTTGGTACGGTGATTGACTTTACTGTCAGTCTGGGGCCGCAGAATGCAGGCCCAGAGCAGACTCCGGCACCTACGCCTACGCCAAAGTACCGCTATGTGGGAACAAAAACAATCAGTGTCAATCCTTTTGAATATGAGGATGAGGAGCCGGCAGTGATTAAGTTGATTCTGACACAGGACGGAAGGACACAGACAGTATACAGCGGTACATTAAGCTATAATGATTTTCCTAAGAAATTTACGATTAACGGATGGAGTGAGAATACCGGAATGCTGACAATGAGCAAAGACGGCGTGATGATTGATGGTAAATTTGATGTGGAATTTAAAAAGGTTGCAGACTGATGCAGGGAAAGATAATTCGTGGAATTGCAGGATTTTATTATGTAAATGTGCCAGAGACTGGTACGTTGGAGTGCAAAGCAAAGGGGATATTCCGTAATCAGAAGGTAAAACCTTTGGTTGGCGATAATGTGAAACTGGAGCTTTTGAATGAGGAGGAAGGAACAGGGAATATTACCGAGATTTGTCCCAGGAAAAACCAACTGGTTCGTCCGGCTGTGGCAAATGTAAATCAGGCAGTTGTGATTTTTGCTGCTTCCTTCCCTAAGCCCAATTTAAACCTGTTAGACCGTTTTTGGCTGATGATGGAAATACAGGATATTCCTACAATTGTCTGCTTCAACAAAACAGATGATGCAGAGAAGGGAGGAATCAGACAGCTTGCAAAGCATTATGAAAGATGCTGCAGGGTGTGTCTTACCAGTACGGTATCCGGAGAAGGGATTGAGGAATTGAGAGAATGCCTTCTTGGAAAGACAACGGTATTTGCCGGGCCATCTGGTGTTGGTAAATCTTCTGTTATGAATGCACTTTTTCCGGAAGCGAATATGGAAACAGGAGAGATAAGCACGAAAATCAAACGCGGAAAGCATACAACACGTCATTCAGAGTTGTTCTATCTGGGACAGGATACTTATGTTATGGATACACCGGGCTTTACCTCGTTAGCTCTGCCGGATTTGGAAAAAGAGCAGATTAAAGAGTATTATCCGGAATTTGCAGATTACCGTGACAAATGCCGTTTTTTAGGGTGTGCCCATATCAGTGAGCCAGATTGCAGCGTAAAGCAGGCACTGGAGGCAGGAGAACTCTCCTCTGTCCGTTATGAAAATTATAAGCAGTTTTTTGAAGAAATCAGTAAGAAAAAAAAGTATTAAAAGCAAAACCTAAAACATATGGTATGCAGAAATGGGGTAAGATATGAGTCAGATAGCACCATCAATCTTAGCAGCAGACTTTAACTGTCTGGGAAAGCAAATTCGAGAATTAGAAGAAAATGATGTGAAGATTTTGCATGTGGATGTAATGGACGGTATGTTTGTTCCTTCGATTTCTTTCGGAATGCCGGTAATTACTTCGATTCGGAAGGAGAGCCGCCTGTTTTTTGATGTACATCTAATGGTTCAGGAACCAATCCGTTATATTGAGGAATTTGTAAAGGCAGGAGCCGATTCTATTACGATACATATAGAAGCATGCAAGGATGTGGAAGCTACCATTCATAAAATAAAAGAAATGGGAATCCAATGTGGAATTTCCGTCAACCCGGAGACAGCGGTAGAAAAAGTTCTGCCATATCTGGAAATGGTCAATATGGTTCTAATCATGAGTGTCCATCCGGGCTTTGGCGGGCAGAAGCTGATTCCTGAGACGTTGGATAAGGTTACATATTTGGTTAAAGAAAGGGAAGGGAGAAATTTGGAGTTCCGTATTGAAATTGATGGTGGTGTTAATCAGGGAAATTTAAGCAGGATTGTTTCTTTGGGAGTTGATGTTGTAGTTGCCGGAACGGCAGTATTTCGTGGCAGTATTGTTGAAAATATGAAGAAAATCAAGGAGGTAATGTAAATGCTTCTTGAGAATATTTCACTTGGAAGAACTTTAGAAATTTTTGTTGAAAGGGAAGATTACCGTTATCGGCTGGTTAGTAAAGTGGAAGATACAAATGAACGCCGGGTCTGTGTAACAGCAATTTCATCCAATGGAAGATTTTTTCAATTTTTACCTACAGATAAGGTTCGGCTGGTATACAGAGATCAGGAATTTATGTGGGAATGGGATAATGTTAAGGCAGGTTTAGCGAAGTTAGATAATTTTCCGGTTCATTATTTTCAAATAAGCGACAAGGGTAGAAGCTTTAATCGAAGGAGCGCATACAGAGTAAGACTTTTAGAAGAAATTGAAATTAATTATTACCAAATCTCTGGAAAGCCCGGTAAATATTATGATATTCCGGGGCCGTCGCAGAGTGTTTTGGAAACGAAAAATGAAAAAAGGATATGGGTAGAGAATCCGCTAAGTCCTGAGGTTGCCAAAGGAATGATTAAAGATGTCAGTGACAATGGGGTCGGGATTTACAGTGATTTTAAATTTGAGATAGGTGATGGCATATTTTTTGACATTCCGTCAAGTTATGGGAAGCTTGCAGCAAAAGCGGAAGTGGTGCGTAAATTAAAGATACAGGCACCGGACAGCCGTTATGATTATTATTACGGCTGTGCTTTGGTACAGTCAGACAGGAAACTGCTTCGTTATATTTACGATTTGCAGAGGGAACGGCTGAAAAACCAAAAGAAAATCGAAGACCGTGAGTGAGAACAGGGGCATGGGAGGAAGGGTGAAATGATAGGCAGGACACTTGTGATTTCAGGTGGTGTGGTAGATACCGGATTTGCAGAGGAATACCTGAGCCGGCAAAAGTTTGATACAGTTGTATGTGCAGACGCAGGGCTTGACAGCGCCTGCCAGCTTGGGCTGCCGGTTCATTATGCAATGGGAGATTTTGACAGTGTGTCAAAGGCGGTTCTTGCCAGTTACAAAACGGAAGAAAAGCAGGGAATCCGCACAGAATTTACGCCATATCCTCCGGAAAAGGATGCAACAGATACCCATATCGTTCTCGACTGGGTGGTAAAAAGGCAGCCGGAAGAAATCGTCATTCTTGGGGCGACCGGAAAGCGGCTTGACCATTTTCTTGCCAATGTCCATATTCTGATGCAGCCGTTATTACAGGGGATTCCAACTTATATGGTGGATAAGCATAATAAATTGTATCTGTTAGACCATGATTATCTCCTGAAGAGAGAAGAATTATTTGGGAAATATATTTCTCTGATTCCTTTCACGGAACAGGTAACAGGAGTCTGCCTGAAGGGCTTCCGTTATGGTTTGGAGAATGGAACCTTGACAAGTGGTGACAGCCTGGGGGTTAGTAATGAGTTACTGGAAGGCGAAGACAGCGCTTCTATTAGTCTGCAAGAGGGAATAGTAATTGTCGTGGAATCAAGGGACTAAAGAACGAAGTCATAGGTTGTTTGTGCCGCAAAGCGGCACGGCTGGAAGGGTGCAAGAGGAGGATTATGTGTGAGCACATAGAGGATATTATCGGACTTTTTCATAAGGAAAAAGCAATCAGATATAAATTAGAAGAAATCCGCCGGGAAGAGGATGACAGCAGGTGGGTTCTTTTTGTTGATTTCCCAAAGAATCAGTTTGTTATCAAAATTGCCGCAAATGACTTCACTTCAAAAGAACGTATTGATGGCTGGGTGGAAATTATAGATACATACCGTAGTCTGGGATATTACAGCCCGTCTTACCCTTATATAAATATATTTCCTGTATTGAATACAGACAGATTGAGGCATTTAGAAAATATCAGAATGACAATAAAAAGCTGAATCTGCTTTTTGATGCTATGGAATCTGAGTTATTGCGGGAAGAAAATGATTTTTGTGATGTGATGCTAAAAATCTAGCGTACTGACTTCCAAATGTCTTTGTTTCATGTACGGAATAAATTTTCATTTTATCTTATTTTTCAAGTATTTATAAAACGTATCGGCTGCAAGGCTTTTTCCGCGTTCTTTATCAGAAACAATCTGTATCGAGCGTTTCGGAAGATTACTATTGAGGGGGATTTGTACCAGTTTCTTTTTTTTCAGTAAGGGCAGGGCAAGCGTTTCCGGTACAAAACCGATTCCTAAATTGTTTTCAATCAGTGGTAGTATGAGGTCAGACGTTGCCACTTCCATATCAGGCTCCAAATCGATTCGGTGTTCAATAAAAAAGTCTTTATAGAGTTTATAGGTTGCACTTCCTTTGCCCAGACCAATCCAGGAATACTTTTTGAAATCTTTCAATGCTAAGGTGGCGTTACTTAAATCCGCATATTGTAGTCCGCCTGTTAATATTTCTTCAAAATCCAGTGCTTTGACACAGGAAAGCGTTTTTGGTGCGTCAAATGGTGTTGTGATTACAGCAAAATCTAATTTGCCGCTAATCAGATGTTTTATGGTTTCTGGCGTTGTATGATTATGGATTTTAATTTTGATTGCAGGGTATTCCTGTTTAAAATCATGCAACGCATTTAACAGGAAAAGATGCAGCGCTGTCTCGGTTGCGCCTATTTCTACGGTACCACCGCTTCTTGAGTCCTGTCTGCTTATCTCTTCCTGTGCGTTCAGTAAATGTCTGTATGCAACTTCTACGTGTGAGTAGAGAAGCTCTCCTTCCTCTGTTAAGCTGATTCCCCTTGCCTCACGGATAAACAATCTGCAATTCAACTGTGACTCTAACAGTTTCATAATTCGTGTTACATTCGGCTGATTACTGCCTAATGCTTTGGCGGCTTTGGTGATATTTCCATATTTCGCTACAAAATAAAAGATTTTATAATATTCAAAATTAATATCCATATATTTTTTATATTTCTCCCATACATTATATACATTTTTCATATTTTATGAAGCGTATTATAATATATCTTCGGGAGGAAGTAAAGTAGAAAGGATATGATGTTATGAATCAGGATTTGACGGTGGGAAAACCAGAAACAGTATTATGGAAGTTTTGCCTTCCTTTGTTTGGCAGTATTATTTTTCAGCAGCTTTACAATATAGCGGACAGTCTGGTAGCGGGAAAATTCATTGGGGAAAATGCGCTGGCGGCGGTTGGAAACAGCTATGAAATCACATTGATTTTTATTGCCTTTGCATTTGGCTGTAATATAGGATGTTCCGTTATTGTTTCACAATTGTTTGGTGCAAAAGAATACGGCAGACTGAAAACAGCGGTATCTACAGCTTGTATTTTTAGTGCTATTATTTGTGTTGTACTGATGTTTATTGGTATTGTGGGATGCAGTCCGTTACTTCATCTAATTCAGACTCCGCAGGAGGTATTTTACGATTCGAAGCTGTATCTGGATATCTACATATGGGGGCTGCCATTTGTATTTTTTTACAATATTGCAACCGGAATTTTTTCTGCGTTAGGTGATTCCAAAACACCTTTCTATTTTCTGGCGGTGTCCTCTACCTCAAATATTGCTGTAGACATTTTGTTTGTAAGGGCTTTTGATATGGGAGTGGCAGGTGTTGCATGGGCAACCTTTTTGTGTCAGGGAGTCAGTTGTATTATGGCTGTTCTTACGGTATGGAGAAGACTTGGTAAAATCCAGGTTCCGGAAAAATCCCCGTTATTTGATGGGGAACTTTTAAAACGGATTCTGGTTATTGCGATTCCAAGTATTTTACAGCAGAGCTTTATTTCTGTGGGAAATATTTTGATTCAGAGTGTTATCAATGGATTTGGCGCCTCCGTTATGGCAGGTTATTCTGCCGCAGTAAAGCTGAACAATTTGGTGATTACATCCTTTACGACAATCGGCAATGGAATTTCCAATTTTTCAGCGCAGAACCTCGGAGCGTGCAAATATGGACGGATTCGGGAATGTTTTCGTGCAGGAATCAAAATGGTGTGGTGTCTGTGTGTTCCGTTTGTTATCCTGTATATTTTCTTTGGAAGATATTTGCTGCTTTTGTTTATGGAAAAGGGTTCTTCGGCAGCGCTGATGACTGGCAGGCAGTTTTTATGGATACTGTCCCCATTCTATTTTGTGATATCCATTAAATTAGTTGCAGATGGTATCCTTCGGGGAACCAGTGCGATGCGCCAGTTTATGACTGCCACGTTTATTGACTTGATTTTACGTGTATGTTTCGCCTTTGTGCTGTCTGACTGGACAAATTCTGCAATGGGTATATGGTGTGCATGGCCCAGCGGCTGGACAATCGCTATGGTATTTTCTGTTTTCTTTTTCCGAAAGGAATGCAAAAAATTCCCTAACTTATCCGATGGTACACTAGAGGATTCAAAAGAAATAGCAGGTTGAACATCACATCATGCAGTGTGTAATCTACAGCGTGCCCCATATAAAACTGTCCCATGACATTTGGAAGTAATATTACCAGAGTATAGGCCTTTTCTCAGGCTCTCTCTTTCCAACGAAAAGGCCATAATTCCTCCCATATTGCATATATGTTTTACCCTGTGTCCTTAGGAAAGCAAGTTTTAGATAGCTCTTTTTCCTCTCTGATATCGCTTTTAATCATCTCTTTGTTTTTCGACTTATTTTAACAACAATACTATTGCCATAATCATTCTTCACTTCAAACTCTATATCAGCTATACTAATATCTTGTATATCAGCCAATGTCTCCGTGCAAATAACATCAATCCATGGTTGTTGCATAGGTTTAACCGACAAGTTTATCCTCTCAGTAATATCACACCCAAGCTGCTTTCTGGCATCTTGGATATTTCGGATCACATCTCTTGCTATGCCCTCTTGAATAAGATCGTCATTCAAAGTCAACTCTAACGATACTACTATGCCATTTTTGCTTTCAACATTATGACCGTCTTTAGCTTGATAAGTAACCAAAACAACCCTGGGATCCAGCTTCTCCTCATTTCCATTAATATCAATTACAATTTTGTCTTTTTGAAGTTTAAAATTTTCTTTTTTAATAGCTGCAATAATAACTGGTATTCTATCAGGATAAAGAGTTTTGATTTCGTTAAAGTTTGGAGCATAATTCACCGTTGCGATTTCATCCACTACATCAAGAACTTCAACTTTCTTCACATTTAACTCATCAGCGATAATATCTGAAAATTCTACAATAATTTCATCCAGTGTGTGATCCGGAAGGGCAACATAAAGCAAAGAAAGAGGCTGCCTGTTTTTAACCTTATTTTTGTTTCTGATCGAACGTCCCAGATAAATCGTTTCCCGAACTAATTCCACTTTTTGCAACAGTTCTCCATCCTTCATAGTTTCTGGCAGGTTTGGCCAGTCAGTCAGGTGAACTGACGCATTCTCCTCTAATGCAGATTTTCCAATCAGAAGTTGATACAACTCCTCAGAAATAATTGGTGCAACCGGAGCCAGCAGCTTAGTTGTATTTATCAATACATAGTGTAATGTTTCATAAGCACTTCTCTTGTCTTCAGTCATATCTTTTCCCCAGAATCTACGTCTGGACCTACGGATATACCAATTAGTTAGTCCATCAATAAGCTCTCCCAAATATCCGACATATCTGTTAACTTGGTAATCATCCATATTCTGACGAATAGTTTCCTCTGTTTCATAAAGTTTTGCAAGCATCCAATTATCAAGCTGATTGCTGCTTGATGGAATCTTGGGCTCTGTGGAAAAATAACCATCAATATCCGCATAAGAAACAAAAAACTTGCATGCATTCCAGTATGGCAAAAGAATTTGTTGGTATGCGTCTTGAATGCCGCTTTCATCAAACAACAAATCCCCGATAAGCATTGCATTCGTCTGATAAAGATATAACCTAAAGGAATCAGTTCCATATCTGCGCATCAGCTCCATTGGATCTGTGTAATTCTTCGAGGACTTAGCAAGCTTTTTCCCATCCTTTGCCAAAATAGTTCCATGTACAATGCAATTTTGGAAAGCCGGCTTATCAAAAAGTGCAACACCCAATACATGCAAATAATAAAACCAACAACGTATCTGGCCAGTATATTCTATAATAAAATCACACGGGAAATGAGAATCAAACCACTCTTTGTTCTCAAACGGATAATGCTTCTGTGCAAAAGGCACAGACCCGCTTTCAAACCAACAATCCAAAACCTCAGGTACTCTTCTCATTGTACCTTTACAACACTTACAGGGAAATGTTACTTTATCCATGTATTGTCTATGCAGGTTGTCGAGTGTTATTCCGCTTGCCTCTCGGATTTCCTCAATACTTCCTAAAACTACTCTTTCACCACACTCATCACACTGCCAAATAGGAATAGGCGTGCTCCAATATCTATTACGGGAAATGTTCCAATCCCTTGCGTTATCTAACCAATTTCCAAATCTCCCATGCTTGATAGTCTCAGGTATCCAATTAATGTCTTCATTTATTTGTATTAAGCGATTCTTTACCTTTCCAATATCAAAATACCAGGCATCCATCGCCTTGTATATCAAAGGACGCTTGCACCTCCAACAATGCGGATAATTGTGTTCTATAGTACCATCTGCAACCGCTTTTCCACAGTCATATAAAAACCTGATAATGATCGAGTTCATCTCAATAACATTTTTTTCAGAATTAGGGTCATAAAAGTCCGATATTTCTTCAGTAAAATGTCCTTTTTCGTCAACAGGATTCACAAAGGGGATATCGTTAGCCTTGCATGTCCAATAATCATCTTCTCCAAAAGCTGGTGCGGTATGGACAATACCAACACCTTCATCTGAACCAACATAATCTGCCGTTACAACACGAAAAGCACCCTTTTCTTTTAGTTTTGCAAAGTATGGAAAAAGTGGTTCGTATGTTAATCCAATCAAATCCATACCCTTACATTCTTTTGCAATGAAAGGTTCTTTTCCAAAAACTTTCTCAAATTTAGAAAGAATATTGGTGCACGCAATAAATATTTCTTCTCCTACATCAACAAATGAATAATCCAAATCTTTACCAACTGCTAAACATAAATTTGAGGGAAGCGTCCAAGGAGTAGTTGTCCACGCGAGCATATACGTCGGTTTACCATTGATCTCCAGAGTATGATCCAATTTGAATTTTGCGATAATCCAACGATCCTGGCGAAGTCTTGTCGAATCCGATTCTCTTGTATCCGAGATAGACAATGAGGTTTCGCAATGCATGCAATATGGAGTTACCCGATAATCTCTATAAATGTATTCTTTTTCATAGCATCGTTTAAATGCCCACATTACACTTTCCATGAAGGGTTTATTCATGGTCTTATAAGCCCCATCATAGTCTACCCAGCGGGCCATTTGATTCACATAGTCAATCCAAGCATTATTGTTACTCGATACGATTTCAAAGCATTTTTCATTGAATTTGTCAATTCCTATACTTTTCTCTATTTCATTCTTATCCTTTATTCCCATCAAAGTCTCTGCTTGATGTTCAATAGGCAGACCATGGCAATCCCACCCCCATACTCGTGGAACAGAGAACCCCCGCATTGTCCAATATCTTGCAATCATATCCTTGATAAAAGAGACAAGTACTGTTCCATGATGTGGTTTCCCTGTCGGAAATGGAGGTCCATCATAAAAAACAATTTCCCTTCCTTTTTTTTCTTCAACAGACTTTTCAAAAATGTGATTCTGATTCCAAAATGCTAATACTTTGTCCTGAATTTCTACGATATCCATTTTTGAATCTAACTCAGGATACTTTGGCTTTGTTTTCATATCTTGCTCCTTTCTTAAAATAAACAGCGATTTCCGAAATCATTTCGCATTGTCACCAAAATATCTTTTATTACCGCGAAGCAAAAAAAGAACAGCCCCTTTCATTGTTGGCTGTCCTGATACTGGAATAATATAAAAAATCCTACCGTAAACGGCAGGAACTTCTAATGCTCTCGATCCATTTACGACATACCAACATATGCGTTCTCTATTACGGGAGAAAACCGTCAGCATCTACTTGTCCTTGCTTTCGTGCTGCAACTCAGGAGGGATTATATATTTACTCTACTAGTACCGTTTCTCAGCAAACACGGCTCTCTGTGACTTTCAAAATAAATATACCGTCTCCGTCATCGTCTTTATGATTTCGAATTACGGACTATTATATGGTGGATTGATATCCTTGTCAAGTTAAATCGTATTTTTCTTTCCTTTATTCCCGTGAATAGTAACAAAGCAGATACTGTAGTTGTTAAAAAAAGAGATAGCAGGTTGAACATAAATGGAAGATATGATAGAATTAGGGAAATATTTAATAGTTTGTTCCTTGATTTTATGCAGGAAGGAGTTGCTGATGGGAAAATCACTCAGAGGGAAGGAACTAGTACAACGAAAATTAAGCAAGTTAAACTGCCAATTACTTAATATTCGTTGTACTAGGTAACAATATTTGCCAGCATAAAGACGGTACTTATATGGCAAGGTTTGTCAACAGATTTGGTAAAAGACAGGCTATTTATGCAAAAACATTGAATGAGCTAAGAACAAAGTTACGGGAAGAACAGTATAAAGATGAAAAAGATTTTAATGGATATGTTGGAAAAAGCAGTCGATACCGATTTGCTTACAAAAATTTGGCGAAACAGATTATTACCAACTTGTCAAAAGAAGAGAAAAAGGAAAGAAGGGTATTAACAATCGGTGAAACAGAAACATTTTTAAAGCAGACAGAGGGTACATTGATAGAGGAAATGAAGAAAATGGAGCAAAGGTGCATCTAAAAAGCAAATGGTGTATAAATGGTGTAAATCAGTATTCCAAAAAGATAAGAAATAGTAGAAAAGCTCATAAAATAAGGAGGTTTTAGTAGTATGGAACAGTATAAGAAGGAATTTATTGAATTCATGGTAGAAAGTAATGTATTAAAGTTTGGTGATTTTACTTTGAAGAGTGGAAGAAAATCACCCTTTTTTATGAATGCAGGAGCATATGTTACGGGAGAGCAGCTTCGCAGGCTGGGCAGGTATTATGCAACGGCAATCCATGAACACTACGGGGATGATTTTAATGTGCTTTTTGGACCGGCTTATAAAGGAATTCCTTTAAGTGTTGCTACAGTAATTGCATTTAGTGAATTATATGGCAAGGAAATCCGCTACTGCTCAAACCGCAAGGAAATAAAAGATCATGGAGATACCGGAATCCTTTTGGGAAGCAAAATAAAGGATGGTGATAAGGTGGTTATTATTGAAGATGTTACTACTTCCGGCAAATCTATTGAGGAGACATTTCCAATTATTAAGGCACAGGGAGAGGTAGAAATTGTTGGCCTTATGGTTTCCCTGAATCGTATGGAGCGTGGACTTTCTTCTGATGCAAGTGCTCTGGATGAAATCCAAAAGAAATATGGTTTTGGTGCAAATGCAATTGTTACGATGGAAGATGTTGTAGAATGCTTATACAATAAAGAATTTCTGGGCAGGGTTTGGATTGATGACTCCTTAAAGGCGGCACTGGATGCGTATTATGAGGAATATGGAGTGAAATAAAGTCGGTGCCCTTTTTTAAAAGTGAAAAAAGCTGGGAGGTGATTTGTGTGGAAAAGATATATAAGGCAATGAAATCAGTTGGTTCTTTTAATGTTGTACTGGGAATTCTTATGATAGTTTCCGGCATCGCTTTTGGAATCCTTGTGATTGCTAAGGGAGCAAAGCTTTTAAAACATAAGTCAGACATTATGTTCTAATGGAAGCGGTTATTTTAGAAAAATACAAATTATTCTGCTGTCTGGCAGGAGAATGCCCTTCTACCTGTTGTTCTGGCTGGCGTATTGCCGTTGGTAAAAAGGATGTCAGACGGTTTCAAGAGCTAGATCCAGAATGGCTGCGTAGAGATATTTTATCCAATCTTTTCCAAAGAGAAGAGCAGTATTATTTTAAAAACCGGGAAGATGGCAGTTGTGCCATGCTGGATACGGATGGGCTTTGCAGGATTCAGAGAAATACATCAGAGGAGACGCTTTGTAACACCTGCCGCAAATATCCAAGATTAATCAGAGAAGGGGATACAGAGCTGTATCTGTCAATGGCAGCATCATGCCCTGTCATTGCAAGGTATTTGCTTCAGGAGGAGGTGTTTTGGCTTCTTTCCAATGAATCTGGGGAGATTCAAAGAGTACAGGCAAAAGATTTAGGATTTGTAAAAGATGTGTGGGATTTATGCCAAAAGCAGTTTGCGGCAGCAGAGGAACTTTTAGAAAAAGCGACAAATCAAAATGTGCTGTATTCCTGTTTTGAAAAAATGGCAGACGAAATATTAAATAGTATGCCTGTTTATCAGGAAAATGGTCTTTCTGCAAAGCTGTTGGAAGCGTTGGAGAAGGACTGTTTTGTTTATTTGGAGGATTTTATAAAAGAATATGAGGCAGTCTGGGAAAGGCTTGTCAGAAATTATTTGAGTTACCGGATTCCCAGCCGGAGAATTGAGTTTCCTTCCGAGGCAGTGTGGGATTGTCTTTTGTGGGCACAGGGAGAACTATTTCTTTTCAGAACATTGGCATTCTGCCGGCACGTACAGAATGGAACATTGTCAGAGGAGGATTTTGCGGATTTATTGCAAAGAGTATATCGGTTCTGTGCACATGGGAAGAAGAGTGTAGATGCTTTTGGGCGCATTTTATCAGATTTTTTTAAACAGAATCTTTTGTGGACTTATGTGATTCTTTAAACGAGCGCTGATACGTTGATATTTGATAAAACCACGCAGGATATTCATTCATCTGCAAGGCGGATTTTCGACAGTGCAGCGATGGCTACGGTTAGAAAATTCAACATAGCATATGGATGAATAGGCAAGTGGGGTTATCAAATTATCAGCGTGTCAGTACACTGGTATCAGTATAAAATATACCGCATATGAATGCAGAAAATTACTTGTGCTGGTGCGGCTAAAAGAGGCGACTGTATCATTGTGGCAGAAAGATAAAAACACCTTTTTTAAGAGGGTGTTTTTTTACGTATTAAACAAAAAAACAGGGGATTATTTGTAAATAAGGTAGAAATTTAAGATATTTAGAAAAAGTACTTTACGAATGAAGAAACGCTTATTATTATAGTGTTTAGAAGATATCACTCTGGTGTTTTACAACTGGAGAAATAGGTACCGACGTGAGGGAAATCCAGTAAGGAAAGTAGGAACAAAGGATTAAGCACAGGAAAGCCTGCAGGGAGAGGTGCTTTTTTGTGGGATTAGGAGGAAAAATGAAGATAAGTTTTTGGAGTCCTGTTCACAGGGCAGCAGGTGTAACAACAAATGCAGCATGTGTTTCTGCGATTATGGCAATCGGAGGGGCCGGAAAGACTGTTGTATTGGAAAATCACTACAGTACGAACAGTATTGGGGATATTATTTTAGTCCCGGAGCAGGTGGAACATCTCAGGGAGCATGGGGAGTATTACAACCGCTATGGAATTGAATATGTTTTAAAGCGGCTATATTCGGGAGAACCTGGTGATAAGCTGGTCCACCGCGCATCTATTCCATTATTATTTTCATCTATGCTATATATACCGCAAGGCAGGGTGGTAAATAAGGAAGTCTTTAACTATGAGTTCAATCTGGTGCAGAAGGAATTGTTCCAGGCATTGGAAAAACTTTCTGATTATGTTTTTATTGATACAGAAAGAAATCAGAATCTTAGTTCAAATGTTATTTTATCAGAATCCGATATTATTGTAGTAAATTTAGATCAGGATATTGCACATCTGCGGGATTTTTTTACAAATTATGAATCCATGCAGGAAAAGGCAGTTTATTTAATTGGCAATTATCATACAGAGGCAGAGTGGGATGTCAGTAGAATTTGTAAAGAGTTTCATATTAACAGGGATAAGATAGGAATCATTCCATTTAATATGGAACTGTCTGAATGTATGGCACAGGGGCGTTTGCTGCAGTTCCTAAACCGTAATTACTATAAAGCCTCAGATAGTGAAAATGAATATTTAATCCGCCATATTAAGAAAGCAGGTAAAATGATACGAAAAAATGCGATGGTGCTGCGCAGAGATGAAATCACTCGGAAAGGAAAGACAAAGTGGCTGGCATGAGTCTTTCTTGCGTTACCATATTTTAGGATGTATAATAGAAGAAATGGTGGGGATTAAAGATGAGAAAGGATTCTGAAGTATGGAAGGAATGGATATATTAGGTTATCTGAAAAGCAGGCAGAATGAATTGGAGCGAGTCAATCATCCGATGTCTAACCGCAGTCTGAATTTTCGATACCTCTATTCTTATGGTGTAGGGGTGCTGGCACTTGGCAGTATGAAATCTATGACAGAACTACAGGATAAGTTTAATTATTTCATAGAATGCATTGCATTGCCAAAGGAGCAGCGTGATAAAATTCTGATAGATATCAATAACCATTTTGAATTTCGTTTGTCAGACTGTATCAGGGCATTGCGGACAAAGGAAGTTCAGTACTGCTTTTTGGTGGATTTGTATAAGTTATATAATTTAGCAGTATGGTCATTGGAGTATTGTGAAAAAGTGATTGCAAATTATCTACAGATTTTTCATGCGTCGGAACCTGAAATTGCATTTTTTAGGATGTTTAATGATGCAGTAACAAAGCGGGATGTAGTAGCAGCAAGAAATTATTACCATAATTTTAGAGAAGCAGGATTTGAGATTTCATATAAAACATTACAGTACTTCTTTCCTGGTTTTGAGGATGAGGATGCTTACCAGAATTTAATTATTGCGCCAGGTAAGACCTTTTATCTTGATAAACCGGCTACTGTTAATGGCGATATTGTAGTAGAACGTGGAGGGTCTCTTTTGGTTGATGGGGCTGAGATTTCTATCAAAGGAGCTGTGCTGGTAGACGGGGGCAGAATTCAGTTCCGGGATGCCAAAGTATTTATTGAAGAGTGCGAAAAAGATTATTTTTTGACAATTCAGGATGCAGCAGTCGTGCAGATTGAGAATTCTTCCTTTGACTGCAATTTGCAGTGTGGATTTTTATGGCAGAATGCAGGCAGGCTTTTAATTGAAGAGAGTGAGTTTCAGCAATCGTCAGGTAAGCGTATGATTGCTTTTTCCGGGAGATATGCCAGAATTCTGCGCAGCAGCTTTTTGGAAGGCAGGGATGGCTTTTTGACGATTCAGGGTTCTTCCCAAATGAATATTGAAGAATGCGATTTTTATCAAGCAAATGCGGAATATGGTGGAGCTATTTATTCTGATACGATTGACAATGTCACCATTCAGAGGTGCTCATTCCGTTCCTGTAAAGCAAAGTATTTGGGGGCAGCAGTGTATTTTCAATATCAAAAGCTGGGGCAGGTGGTAAAGGAATGTACCTGTAGGTTATGTGAACCGGCTAGTAAGGCAGTTTTTAATACATACGAAGATGATTTTGAATTAAAGGTCAGATAAAAAAGGAGGGAGAGTGAAAAATAAATTTTTCACTCGACAAGTTTGTGACTGCGCGTTGCTTGCACAAACTTGCATTATGCGCAAAAAGCAGCGCAGAGACGAGGAAGACATGATTTTAGATAATTTAACAAAATTTAATCAGAAGAAGAAATTGTGGATGACTCCAAAACATCCATTATATACAAAATCTGTTGAATTCAGGCGGATGTATGGTGCAGCGGTGTTTATGCAGGCAGAACTGAACTGCATGGAGAGCCCGTTAAATAATTTTGAAGTGGAACGTCTGCTCTCCTCCGGTTTTCAGCTTGGTTCGGAGGAGATGGGAAAGGTTTTGCGGTTATCGAAAGAAAAGAATAAGGTTGTTGATTATTTGCTTCAAAATTTTGAATCCGACAGGGAAAAGTATCTGCTGATGCTTGATATTATTAATGTATGTATACGTGGTGACAGTTCCAGAATGCAGGAGAGGGAAAAAGAATCTATTCAGTCCTTTGCTAAGTTATTTCATGTAACGTCAGACCGGCTGACACTTCTTACAGAATTTGCTCAGAGTGCGCAGGAGGAAGAGAATGCCAAATGTCGTGAGATTATACACAGGATGCATTTACAGCATATGGAGCTGTCTATTGTGGATATGAAATATTATATCATGCAGCTATGGGAAACTATGGATTGTACGCAGGAAATGCTTGATAAAGAAGGGGAAGTGCGTATTGTGGAACGCTGCCAGATACGGGAGGATTTGGTTCTGGATAGAGGAATGCGGCTAATCTTTGACCATGCGCAGGTTCGAATCTATGGCAATATCCTTCTAAATGGAGGAGAGTTGGTGATAGAGGATAGCAAGGTGATTCGTAAGTCAGATTCCCATCGTGCCTGTATCAATATGAAAGCTGTTGGCAGCAGGGTGCTTATTTCCAACAGCGAGATGGACTGTCGTAATCTGGGAATGCTTGTGCGGGCTGAAGCAGGAGAGTTAAAAGTACGAAAGAGTATGATTTACCGGACTACAAGAGGTGCCGCTATCCGTTTTTGGGGAAATTCCATTCAGGTGTTTGATACGTATTTTTATGAATGCTATTCGCCGGAGGATGGCGGAGCGATTATGATTCGTACGCCAAATGGGATTGTTAGGGGCTGCCGGTTCCGTAATTGTGAGGCAAGAAGAGGCGGTGCTGTTTTTGGTGTAGAAGGGAACCAGATTACAAATTGTAAGTTTGACGGATGTAATGTTGCAGAATTTGGTGCGGCTGTTTTCTATCATGGTTTTGTCAGAGCAAATGTACACCATTTGCAATATAAAGACTGTTGTCCCGAAGGGGCAGAGACGGTTCAGTATTTTGCCAAAATGGGAACGTTTCAGGTGACAGGAGAGTATCCTATCAAGGTATCTACAATCGTAGATTGTCCGCTTCTGGTAGAGGCAGAGGGCAGCCTTATCATAGAGGATGCCAATATTTATTTGAATTATCCAATTCGCTGCAGAGGCAGCCTGCAGATGAAAAATGTAAAAATAATCAGTAACCATATGGATGAGGGGGATATGGTAATTTTGGAGCATTCCAGAAATTGCCGTATTCATCATTGTGAGTTTAACGGTATGGGCAGAAATAGTGGATTAAGTGCAGCAGGCAGCAGGATTACAGTAACGAAATCTCTGTTTCGCAATATCACCGGAGGAAGGGCTATTTATGATGCGTATTCTCCAGAGATACGGGAGTGTATTTTTAATCTTTGTCAGGATGGTGCCATTTATTCTCAGAATGGAAATATCAAGCTTTGCGTTTTTGTAAACTGTCGTGCGAAGAGCGGAGCCGGAGTGCTTATGTATGGTGGAAGGGGAACGATAGAACAATGTAACTTTAGAAGATGCGTTGCTGATTTTAGTGATGGTGCAATTGACCGCGCGCTTGGGCAGCAGGTTATAAAATGTGTCTTTGAAGATTGTAAGCCATAAAAAAGGGGAATGCCGGCGCATTCCCTTAGCAAAAACGCTAAATCGTTTTTGTTGGCGTACACTACATATCGAGAACTTTCCTATCTGGATTAAGGTGTCAAAAGGTAAATTTACATATCGGCTTCGTCAATTTGCACAATG
>CANRVD010000033.1 GCA_947643145.1 uncultured bacterium
ATTTACATCCGTATATAGCACTGACCATGCTTTTATGTTCAAAATAGTCTCATGCAATGGATCTTTCTTTTTTTCCTTATAGTTTCTAATCCGCAGACGCCATTTACATGTGACAATCCCGATTCCATCGCACTCTCCTTTTTCACGATTATAATTTTCCAGCAGTGTAATAACACGATTATTCGTAACATCATAGTCTTCTTCAAAAGCACTTTCGTTCAAGCCCACCAGCGCGTTAGAAAATGTAGCATCCAGAGTTGTTTTGTCAATCCCGTCTACCGTTGCGCCTGTACAGGCTTTGGCAGCTTCCGCAAACATTTCCTTTATGGCCTCAACAGTATTTACCTGTTTCTTGAGTTCTTTTTCTGGCTCTTCTGCACAGGGAAAATCTGTTGCATTTTCCTTCAGGTAACTGTAATTACCAATTTCCTGAATAACGAGCAGTTTTGAAGTAAATTGTCCTACTGCCCCTTCCTCCCATGATCCGTCCGCTGTCTTTTGAAACCGCTCACCAAGCATTGTATCCAATACATCCCTGCTGCATATGGATTCCAGTACATTATTCGGCAACTGCTCCGTCTGAATCTTCCCACCATCCCTATACACCCCGAACGTTGTCAAAGATCCCACGCCAATCTTTGAAGTTACATCTTCAATATTTCGCCTCAGTTTTTCCCCATATGTATGATCGCAATAAAGACCAAGAGCATTTAGCTGTTTCCTTAGTTCTTCCGGCTCTAACTTTGTAGCCGAACGTTCCTCCAATGTAACAGGGATTCTGTCAATATGTATCCCTTTATCTCTGCGTGCTTCCGATATAATAAGTGCCATAACTGTTCCTCCTTTTTTTTACTACAATACCAGATTCAATTCCATAAAATGGAATTGAGTTATTCCGTGTTTGGAATAACTCAATTCCATTTGTCAAGGAAAATATCCATAAATCAATTAAGATTTAAACACCTCAGAGAATAAAATCCTGTCTGTAGACACGCACAGATTGAGCAGCTAATCCAGAAATGCATTATTAACTTAATATGCATGGAGATATCAAAATACTGGCATCTCACTTTTCCAACCTGAATAAGCTAAAATGCGCCAGACTTATCCTCTGTTATACCCCTGTCATGTCAGGTGTCTTAACAGGGTGCTGCCCGCTTGCCCCTGCATCACCCTTGAGGCTCTACTGTCTCTCCCAGGCGCATACACTAAAACAGAATCGGATTCTATATATCTTTTCAAGGAAAGGGCTGTAATAAGTCTTGCAAAGAATTGTTGGAGAATGAAGAGATTGTAAGATTTATAGCAGAATTGCGGCTTCATTCCTATGCCTATCACTATAATAAAGTAAGCAATTCCGTTGAAACGACTGAATGAAATTTGTTAATTTCTCTTAGGTATTATAAAAAAATGTATAAACGATAAAGAGGCCATCCTAAAGTTTTTGTAAACCTCCAGACTGATGTAAAATAAAGCTACATAGCCTGAAGGTATTATTATGGCAAGAAGAAAATTTCTTTTTGTACAAATACGGGGAGCCTAATTTTATAGTGATTTCTTCACATAACCTGATACCATTGCTTGCTCTGACGATTTGTGCTTTCAGCATCATACTGGAAGTTAATAGACTGGTGTATATCTTTTAGTCCGCTTAGATTGAACAAAATACTTAACTTCATGTCTGAAACATTATTCCATCCAATACTGGATATACCAGAAACTAGTTCATGTATCCATGCTTTTGTCTGCGCCTTAAAATCATTTGGAACTTCTCCAGATTTACTAATAGCAGAATCCACGATATCAAGCACATCTTTACCGTCTTTCGTATAATATGTGCCACTTTTCTCAAACAACTCATTTATCTTTAAACCAGTATAGGTATATACTTGCTGATACGCCTGATATTTCATATAAGCCGTAGAAGATACCTGTGTACTATTACAACCGTCCTGCGTGGAACACTTATAAATATGGAGATATAGGTTTTTGCCATTATCCCCTACATTTAAAGCCGTCTCCATCTTTACTTTTGTATCTAACTCTGCCCCTTCAACAGATATTTCATAAGTATACGGATCTACTGAAAACGTACAGCTTTCTGAAATTGCATCCCTGTTGATTCCTGACTGCTGAAGGATATTAGATATCTGGGAATTTATAACCTGCCTTTCAAATTGTATCTTATCACTATCAACGGCGTCCCCTTTAACTTCAATCCCTCTAAATAGGGAGTCTCTGTAACTGACACCATTAATTTTTCCGGTTTTATACATCTGTATTTCATAATTATAGGCAATCTGTCTCTCTGTTTTGTCCAAATCAGATTCGTAATATTGCGACCCTTTACAGTAATATTTTTGATAAATATAGTCTTCGGGATCAGAATACGTCTTAGCTTCTGCTACAAGCTTTGAATACTTCTCTGTCAAAGCCGTGCGAAATGCCTTTCCCGTACTTGTATATGGAACCATTTTGCTGTCTATTGCATTGCCTGCACTAGCTATTGCGCCTTGATTGCTCGATTGTGCCGCGACTATATAACTTTGTAAATCTATACTGGCGTCAATTCTCCTGTTATGAGATTTCCCACTAGTCGCTTTCTTTATTGCTACTTCTCTTTGTCCTGCATTACTAACTATTGCAATATCCCTTTTGCCCATGACAGCATTTCTGCTATCATGGACAATTTTTGTTTTTTTGCCAAATAGAAAGCTAAGTAATGTTTGATTATTGTTGAAGCCATTTATAAAAATACTCATAGAACCACCTCTTAATATGTCTTATATCCAGTATTAGCAATATCATACTCCCATTCAAATTTCAATGTTACACGGCTCATTGTAGATTTTGCAGTTGACATTGCATTATACTTAAATTGCCAAATTTGTCGTACCTCAATGTCGTCAGAAGTATCAATATTATAATCTCCGCTGGCATTATCTGTATATATAGATGTATACCATATTGAAGGCTGAGTCGCCGGCATAATCATATGATGAACATTTCCCTGCCTTGGTGACTGCGTACCAGATGTGCTTACCCTTTTAACGATCGCTGCCGGTGGAATGTCCGTATTTCTTGTCAAATTTAATGATAAAACCGAAGAATCTACTCCTGCCGGGTTAATTGAACTATTTCCTGGATTGGATGCTGTACCACTAAAAGAAAATGTTCCTCTTCCGCTTTTTATACGTTCATTCATAGACAGGGTAAAATACAACGTTCCTGCCGCAGTTCCCCGATTTGCGTGAACGTAAAAAGTCTGCGTTGACGATGTTAAATTATCGCAATTAACCGCCATAAACGGAAGGATGGTATCTGCATCCAACACATCCTCCGGACTGAATTTTTCGTCCAAAAGCCTAGTCTCGCTTCTGGTTTCAATATACATCCCTTCGTTTTCAGTACTATAAGAACATCTTATATAAATCTGTTTGTCTCGTGGTAATGTAAACTTTGCCCAAAAATCATCCTCTGATTCCGGCAATACCACCAATATAGAATTCGTTATACTATATGATCCCCAGTTATACGCAGTAGCTCTCGTTGTGCAACCACCATTTACAGTTACAGTTGCTGCATCAGCCTCTACCGCCGGAAATGCAGCAAACATGCATAACATTGCCATCATAATTGCCATCATTTTCTTGAATCTCTTCATAATCTTACTCTCCTTTCCTGTAGACGCTTAACTCCACTCATTACTCACCTTTCTCGCAATCACCTAAATGAATCTACCTTGACTCTTCCTTTTCATAGCGAAACTATAATTATTCTATGAGTATTTGTTATATAAATAATAACAAATTTTTAACTAGGTTCAATTATGCCTGCAGAAAATGGACTGTTTTTGCAGAAAAAGCCGAATTGCCATCAAGCCTCTTCTGTATGGAATTGATTGTAACCTAACTTTTCCGTTCTATAACCCATACTCACTCATTTTCCTTAAAATCAATAATTTCAAAAACTCCTCTGGACAGTTCTCACTCAGCCACTCAAAATATTCTATTACCTCTTCTCTGCTTATACCAACATCAATATTACTGCCCGCTCCATTATCCTTAATAACCTCTTTTAGTTCTCTATCTATAGGTTTCCAATCAAATTGCTCCCAATCTCTACTCCATTTCCCATACTTTCCCATTATTTTCTCCTGTTTTTCCGGTTTCTTATCTCTTGCAAAATTTCCCCGGACAAGCACCGTACAATTTACAAAATTATCCACTTAGTTTATAATACAATTTTGAACATATAACTGATTACACCAAGTTACTATTACACACATTCAATATTCCATTATTAACTTGGAATGACCAAAAACAATATATTTTTATGATTACAAAAACAATTAGAAGGAGGTCCATTATATGACAGTAATATGCATACTTATCGCCTTAAGCTGGATCATATTCTTTGCCGTACACGGCTTCAAGAATGGGATTAAAATGCTCAAGGAATCGTTTCAAGATGATCCATTTACTATCCACTTTTGAAGAAAAGCCAGTACCCTGAACTAAGGGACTGGCTTTTCTTCTTCACCACTATATCATCATTTCTCCATTATCTCCTGTATCTTAGCCTGTGCCTTCTCGTATTTTCCCCTTACCTTTTCAAGCTCGTTCTCATACTTCTCACGCTGTCTTGTCATTTCTGCATCCATTTCACGTCTGGTTTCTGCCCGGATCTGCTCCGCCTGTCGGTCCTTTTCCAATAATTCCATCTTATGAGCATAATCTGCCTCTTTCGCCTGATCCGTCAGCTTGCGAATTTTGTCCTCCAAAGCTGCCATTTCTTTATCCTTTTCCGCAAGTTGTTCCGGGTATCCCGCAAGTTTTTCCAATTCTTTGTTTTTTTCATCAACTGCTTTGCTTAAGATGTCATTGAGTCTGTCCTTATCTGATATTGTAGAGTTGTAACGTTCCTCTTTCTCCTTCATTTCCGAACGGAGCCCCTGCGAAACAAGTTGCTCTTTCTCCAATTCCTTTTCTACGGACTCTTTTTCCGCCTGTCCGCTTTGGTAAAGCTGCTCATACGTTTCCCGGCTGCTCTTTGCCTTTTCCAGTTGGGCCTGCAAATCCTGAATGGTGACATCCTTAGACGCTAAAAGTTCCCGCACCTCATCCCTTGCCCTTTGATCTGCTGTGGCAAGGGCATTTATCATGTCTGTATATTTTCCACTTAAAAACTTCTGGTACTCCTCAAACTGACGAATATCCTCGCTGAACTGTGGGTTTGCCATCATTAGGTTCTCCCGTTCATATGCCGCCATAATCGCGTTCAGCGCCGCATCCTGATTTGAAAAATCTTTTGAAAGAGCCCTTATTTTTTCGGCTGTCTCCTGCTCTATCCGGAAAGGAACCGGCCTTTTATCTGTAACCCTCTTTGCTGCTTTATCATTATCTGACATCTCCCGCCCTCCTTCTCGCGCTGTAATAAGTTTATTATACATAAATACCCTGCATTACGCAATCAATATTGACAAATATGTATTACAATACTATGTAAATATATAAAATGTATGTGTATTTATTACACAATCCAATGTATTACATTACAGTGTATTACACTATAATTTCCTATATTTACGCTATATTTTCATATCATAGGGATTTATTTTGTATTACACTATATTGACATTTATAAACAATTATAATATGCTTAAATTGAGAAAAATATATTACATAGGAGGCGGCGTATATGAAGATTCCCCAATTCCATATGGCTGAATTTGAGCGGCTGCTAACGCGTATCGTCTGTGGAAATGACAGTTTTTTTCACTGCTCCGGAGCTACCATCACCACCTTAAAAGAAATCCTGCATACCAGCTATCCGGAACAGGAGGACGATATCGAATTCCTTATGGATATGGTTAATTACCGCATGCGTCAGTCCGGATATAAAGGTGCAAAGTCTAGATTCCCCATCAGCCGGCACCTGGATCAGCTCTGTGCAGAACCACTCTACCTCAGCATGCGCAAAGAAAAGGATACTGCCAAGAGCATCCTATAGAAAACATCTTACTAAATAAGCACGTAACAGAAGTATCAAGCTATCCCTAGTGCTTCTGTTGCGCGCTTTCTCTCACCGAATTTTTATTGATAAGCAGGATTTTTTGTTATGCTGCTATACTAATCAAAAACGGATCACCACCATTACATTGATATGCGCCGAAAGAATGTGGGTTTATGGCTTACGAATTAATTGAAAAGGAATTGAAAGATTTACCAGAGTCAAGTATCGCGGATGTAATAGCATATATACAGTCTTTAAAATCCAACTTGTTAAATGCAGAAAACAATACCGTCTCTGTAACTGTCGGGAGAAAACATTCCGAAAGAAAGCCGGGCGTTTTAAAGGGTAAATTTGTTTTATGGTAGATGATTTTGACGAACCTTTAGCTTGTTTCAAAAAGGGAGGGGAGTATATGTGATATGTACCTACTAGACACGCGCGCTTTATTATGGGCCTTATTTCACGAAGACTCTCTATCCGCAAATGCAAAAAGAGCGATTCTGAGTGATAATGGCAGCTTCATAAGCATCGCCTCATCATGGTAAACATTTACAGCCTTTGCACATCCATGCAAAGGCTGTTTTCCCATATACTCCCTCTCTTGCACCAACGTGCATGTCATCCTTCTGCAGAAAGCCACTGCTTCAGCATTTCCCTAAATTCCGCCTCTCTCCCGGCAGGTATCTCCACCGTCATCTTTTTTACATCTTTCCCCTCTGAGCGGAATACCTGCGCTATCTCCTCTCTTGTCATGTTCTTTTTTAGTGCGTTTACCTTTACGTCACTGATCTGGTCACTAAATTCTTCATAAATCCACTGCTGGGTATCCTTCGGGAAAAAGGTAAACCGCATGACTGTTTTTTTCTTTATCAGCCCGTCAAAAAACATTTGCCGCAAGGGTTCAATTACATTTTCATTAAGTGCAAGCGCATCATATATTGCAGATTTCTTTAACCCGAAATCTTTCATGAGCTGGTCGATACGCTCACCTTTGGTATAACGGCGCTTTTTATATGTTTCCAGCCTGTCTATCACGATCTGCTGCTTTGTCATTTCCGGAAGCTTTGAGAAATCCCTGTAGAGATTAGTGTCGTCAATAATCTCTCTGGCTCTTTTTTCATCTATCTCATCGTTCTCATAAACGATACACGGCACAAAACGGTATTTCTCTTCATCAAACTCATCATCTTCATTACAGTCGCTGATGATTTCCGCGCAGATATCCCGGCGGTTATGCCCTGCTAGGATCATATACATTCCGCCCGCCCGCTTCCAAATGACAAGAGGATCTTCAACCCCCTTTTCATAAATTGAGAGCTTCAGTTCAAGATACCTGTCCGGCTGGCTCTCCCGCAACAGCGGATATCTGTTCCACTCAGTCGGAGCCGCCTCCATTTTGCCAATATCTATATATTCTATCTGCTTTCTTCCTGCCTCTTCCTGCAGTTTTGCCGTTCCGACTTTGTCAAGCGTTCTAGTCACATTCCTAGTGGCGCCCTTAGAAGTTTGTGTAATCTGCCTTAGAAACTCAGTATTGCCTACCGTTCCTTTTTTCCCAGCCATGAACTTATTCTCTCCTCTCCTTCTGATCCTTCCTTATTCTTTCAATTGCCTCGTCAGTAAATTCTGCCATCTGTCTGCTTGCAGGACTCCTGCTGTTGTAGTAGCCGATCGGCATATGTTCTTTCTGTGAATTATCCACATTCGCATCATTTTTAATAAAGGTCTTGAAAGTATATTCCGGGGCAATCTGCTCTACAAGGGTTGAATTGTCAGCCATTGCCGCTTTCTTCCGAAGGTCAACCTTGTTAAATAGAAAACCGAGCAATTTCAGTTTTGGATTTGTTTCCCCCATCTCTTCAATCTGCGCAAGAGTAGGCGGCACGGCTTTTATCCCAAACATGCTGGATTCTATTGGCGCCAGCACATAATCCGCTTCCCCGAATATCGTTTTATTCATTACGCCCGCCGTCTTATCCATGTCAACAATTATAAAATCATAATAGTTTTCTTCACGGACACTTCTTAAACATTTCTTCCACATCTTGTTTCTGATCTTATCCGACAGCATGCACAAGGCGCCCTCCAGAGCCTCACATTCTGCCGAGCCCGCCACAACATCAATCCCCGTGTACTCCGTGTGCATGATATAGCCTTCTTCCTTAAAGTCCTCTTGACCAAGAAAAGCATTGTAAAAACTTATATCAGGCTGCTCAAGATAATCAGGAAACAGGACACTCGACATATCCGACTGGCTATCTGTGTCAACTGCCAACACGTTATAACCTCTCTGGGACAATTCATAAGAAAGATTTGTCACCACAGTCGACTTCCCCATTCCGCCTTTGTGTGCCCATACCGCGATCATGATGGGACTGTCAAAGCGCAGGAGACACTTATCAAGTTTCGCAATCTTTGCCTGCTCATAAATACTTTCAAGGCTCTCTTCGTCCATTTCGGACAGATCCATCTCCATCAGGCTTTCAAGCTGCCATTGGTTTAACCCAGTTGCCCTGCTCCAATCCTTGATGTCCCAGCCTTTCCTCTTCAGAAGTACATTCATCCTGTCCTTCCAGTCGCTCATTCGCATACATGTTATCCTTCCTGTCGAAATCCTTTTGACTCGTTTCCCCTCAGTTCTATTTTTATTATACAGATTTTTTTTTATTATTCAAGTTTTTACCTATTTATTTTCCGCCGGGCGGAAATTGTGCTTTGTATGTATCGACCTGTGCTGTCCCCATAATTTGCCCGATCTGCCTGTAACCAGAAAAATCGCAGCAGACAACTTTGCTCCTTTTCTGCATAATATATACCGAATTTTCCGCCGGGCGGAAATTATGAAAAAAACTTACTTGCATATGCCGGCGCCAAAGAATATAATTAACCAAAAATCTTTATTCTTTTATTAGGACGGCTTGCGGCTTTCGTTGCAGGGTGTCCTTACTTTGTCCCCACCCGTGGGACAAGGGAATCACTGGTTGGTTCCCTATGGGCAAAGCAACTAGCTTAGCCAGCAATTACTACCAAACAGGTGATTGGAAGGAGAATGAAATGTCAAACTTTCGTAACGTCTCAAAGTCCGAACCTTGTCCGATCTGTGGAAAACCAGACTGGTGTTCCATACAATATGTCGAGGAGAGCACAAAACTGCATTATTGCCGGCGTGTGCTGAATTGCTCCAACATTACCAGCAGCGTAAATGGTATGAACTATGTCTTTATTAAGCAGGCCAAAGATGGTTCCTGCATGTACAAAGAAGAGTCTGCACACATGGCAGCGAAAGAAGAATGGGCCAAAGCCAACGGCAGGCATCGGTACGGTAATGGCAGGCGCAGGGTCCCCAAGAAAGAACCTGCTCAAGCGGCTCCAATACCGCAGTCCGCACCCGTCATTCCGCCGTTGGACAGCAAAAGTCTTGACGCTATCTACCGCGCCTTTCTCAAAAAGCTCCACCTGCAGAAAAACCACATACGCTACTTAAAGCGTGAGCGCTGGCCGGATCAGCTTATTCTTCACTCCCTGATACGCTCCATGCCGCCCGGCGGCAACAGTTATTATTATGGCACCGGAAGGGAGCAGATCACAAAAGAACTGCTTGGGGAATTTGGATCTTTAAAAGGAGTCCCCGGATTTTACGAACAGGCAAACGGTATCTGGAGTTTCTCTGGTCAAAGTGGTCTGTTGATCCCGCTATACGACCACAACGGCAACCTTTACCGGCTAAGACTGAGACTGGATCATCCAGAAATAGATGAAAATGGAAAAGAAAAGAACAAGTACCATAACTTTTCATCCTATTACGAAGTTCTTCTGGATGGCATGCACTCTGCAAACGCATTCAGAAACGGCTGCCGTTCCGGTAGCCACGCCAGTCTCTACACCGTCCCGTCCCGTGATAACTATACAGTCTGCTATATTACCGAAGGGGAAAAGAAATCCATGTTCGCAAACCATGTGCTTCATGCACCCATAATTTCTTTACCCGGCGTAAACTCCTTCGGAAAAATACTTGAAGCAATGGACGATGGGCGGAATGTGCTTAATTTTCTGTCCGCAAAAGGCTGTACGACAGTGGTTGTTGCTTATGACTCAGACAAGTATATCAACGAAGCAGTTCTTCTGTACGAGCAAAAGCTCATTGAACTTTTATCCGGATGTGGGTTTCGGATCGCTCTGGCTTATTGGAATCCCGGCTTTGGAAAGGGACTGGACGACATACTTTCTATCAATGTCCGCCCAAATTATGAATTGGTCAAGGTTTAAAACAGTCTGCGCCGAACTTTTAGGCGCAGACTGTTTTATTTTTATGAACCCAGTGTTTTTCCGCCCGGCGGAAAAACTTATATTCTATATCTACCACAAGTGCTGCATATCAAAATGCCCTTGCGCAGTACTTCATTATCTGCTATACTAGCAGAAACATTCATTTTTCTTTTACGGCTGCATCTTTCGAGTCAGCCAATATTTCAAATTCCTGGAAACAGGTTTATTTCATACATTTGGCGACAGCATCTTCGGATGCTTTTTTTGTTGCCTAAGTCTGACCGTAATCGGTTACATTTCAAAAAGGAGGAATCACATGAAACAAAACAATTTAATTGACGTGCCTGATTCTATATTTGAGGCATTTGGTTTTGCGCTGCCCAAAAGTGTATCGGCGCCCTATCAGAAAGGAGGCTCCATCACAGATTACGTTGGCGGCAATCGAATTATATCTCTGAAAAAGGAGAATACCTATCAGGAAGCTTATCCGATAATGAATGGTATTGATATCTTAAAGCTGAGCTATCCGTCTATGCCTAAAGAAGGTTATAAACAGATGGAATATGTGCTTCAAGTAATCAGCCGGCATATTAAGAATATTCTCTCTTCATTTCAGAAGGACACAAATCCTAAAACTTCCGCAGAGGATAAAAGCACGGCTTTTATACTAAGTATTCTTGAGCCATTTAAAGATGAACTCCAGATCAGCCATGTTAATGCATCTGCAAACCCGGCTGCCGATATCGCCTGTGCCGCCTTTTCTCTGCCTTCCTGCTACTGTATCCGTCTTAGCTGTATAGGCGGAGAAACTGTCTATGGTGCCATAGGTGCAAAGCGCAGACGGAAAGAAGGTTATTATCATTTTCCGGGAAACTATTCCCAAACAGCGCATCTTATAGACTTAATAAGATTTCTTTCCATGGCATTTGTTTTTTCGGGGATTAATCAGATCCAAGCATCAATAAAGCTGCCTCTTGTCCAAGATGTCTTTGAGCAATATATGAATAAAGGGAACACATATCTTCCTGGAAAGGAAAAGAACATGCTGGCGGAATGCATACAACAGGGCAAGCAGATGTCAGTCAAACACCTTTTCCAGACTTACATAGACAGGGGACAGAATCGCTTTTATCTGATTAATCATTCATTCCTGTTGTTGGATGCAGTTCAAATTCTTTGTAAAGTGCTTGAAATTTACAATGATATCTGTTTTGAACAGCGACATCGTTCCGAAATCGGGCGTTCAATAGCAACTGCTTATATTACCAAGAAAAATATCCCTCAATCTGTTCAGGACGTCATGGAAAAGACGAGCTTCATAAAATACTTTAAGTTTGTGGAATTTGACGAAGAGGTGGACCTTGCGTCCGTCAAAGCAATAGAACGGGAATTTGAACTATTGAACAGTGCATATTTTTCAGGAAGATCTTTTAAGGAAGTCACCTTAAGATTCCGTAAACTTGGTAAGCATAAGGCAAGCGGTCTTTATTATCCGACACTGCATACGCTCTGTGTTGATATCCGCTGTCCCTCATCATTTATCCATGAGTATTTCCACATGATCGATGATCAGCTGGGGGATTTATCCCTTGAGGTTACTTTTAACCAGCTTGTCATCCTGTATAAGGAAGCATTTTTACAGCAAATGGATGTGCTAGATGAAAATGTTAAAAATACACTAAACGGGAAAAGCAAATATAATCTTGCATACTTTTTCCGCCGGGCGGAAATTTTCGCAAGATGCGGAGAAATTTATTTTACACGGATTATAAAAGTGGAAAGTTCCCTGATAAAGCCGGACCTTACATATGCATATCCAGAATCTGAGGAACTGGACAAGAAAATTAAAGATTACTATGAATTGCTTCTGACAGAACGGATGCCCGGATATTGCCTGTCAGCGGCTCAACAAAAGGAGGTTTAAGATGCCGAAAGAAATATTTGTTGCAAATATCTCGGATTATTTTACAAAAACATTGGAAGCAACTTTTCTGCTCCGCGAAATCGAAGAAAAGGAACCGGCAGAAAGCAGAAAAAAATACTACAATATAATGCTGCAGGATTCCTCCGGTATCGTATGGGGTACGATCTGGGAAGAACTTATGATTGACAGCCACAAAGATTTAAAGGGAAAAGTCGTATCTATCAAAGCTCTCGTTACAAAAGACGCACAAGGCGCTTTCCGGCTTATCGTACGTAAAATGGAAGCCGCAAAAAACTTTTTAATGGCAGATTATATCAATGGTCTGGCAGAAGAGGAGCGTAAACGGTTTATGGAAATCCTATGGAAATACATTCGTTCCATAAAAAATGACGGTTACAGATATCTGGTGACTTCCATTTATGAAAATATTCCAGACTTGGAACAGCTTCCTGCCACTTTAAAAAAACACCACAATTTCAGCGGTGGGTTTCTGGTTTATACTGCAAGCGTTACCTGCCTTGCAAATTATATGCTCCGCTCGTTGAGCTGCTATAATATAAACCCCTCATATAAAATTCCATACCATGCAGATCTGCTCACAGCCGGCGCACTTCTCCATGCCATCGGCACAGTAAAAAAATACACGCCAAGCCCGGATATGCATCGTATTCCGGAATCCATACCTTTAAGCCTGTATGAGCTTTCCATACAACAGATCCAGGATGCCGTCTGCAGGTATAAGGATGTGGAAATCGGGGAAGAAGAATTAAATCTTCTCCTTCACATGGTCGGCTGTGTCTACGAGAATGCAACGAGGAAACCGCTGTTGCGCGAATCTTTCATACTAACTGAAGCTGTCCGTCTGCATGAGCAGATTACATTTCTGGAATACTTCATCCATGAGAACCGTGATAAACCCGGTATGATATATGACAAAATATTAGGAAACTATCTCTATGTACCAAAGGAGGATATATGAACAAAACATTTATCGGTAATGACGATGCCTACCATCAGTTATCCGGCTATATTAGCTTAAAGAATCCGGGTCCGCTTATCCTGTATGGAAAAACAGGACTCGGAAAAAGAAGGGCGGCAGAAGCAGCAGCATGTGCAATCCTTGGGTGCTGTCAAAAAGACCTTGGACATAATGGCGATTTTTTTCTGCTGGACAGAAAAGAAAACCCTATCAAGGTAGAAGATATTCTTTCCTTGCTTGACAAAAGCAGCCTTGCCGCACTTGGTTCCTGTAAAGTATATCTGATCTGTCACGCTGAAAAAATGAATGTACAGGCTCAGAATAAGCTATTAAAATTGCTGGAGGACAAAAACCGGACAAATCTGGTGATTCTGCTCAGTGAACGCGATACACTTTTAGAAACCATTAAAAGCAGGTGCCTTACTATATCGTTCTTTCCTCTTGCTGTAGAAGAAATAAAAAGCTATCTCATTGAAAAGGGCGTTCCTGAGGAGGATACAGATCTTGCAGCGTTTATCTGCGGAAACTGTCCTTACCACTGGGCAGAGGTTTCAGAATATTTTTCCACACTGAAAGGTATCTGCCGGGAAATGCAGGCTATAACTCGGAGGGAAGAACTATTCCAGGTCTTCCGGCTGATCCAGGAAAAAGATTCTGACGAATTCTATTCCGTTCATGCGGCGCATTATCTGGAGGCACTCTCTATGCTCCAATATGTTTTTCTGTCTCCGCTTCTTGCTAAAACAGCACCCCGAAAGGACATGGCTCATAAGCATACCCTGGGGAATCTTGGCAATCTTTACTCGGTAGGTGAATTAACCCGGATATGTTCCGATATCGCAAAGCACCAAAGGCAATGGATTGCATCTTCATATACAAAAAATGATTTTTTTGACCTGGTCCGCAGTATGGTTCAGGTCTTCTCTTAATGTAAAAAAGGAGGACGCTTATGCTATATAACCTATACCGCCCGACAGATTTTTCTGAAGTAAAAGGGCAGGAGGATGTACTCGTCACAATGAAACGTCAATCACAGACGAGTAAATTTAGTCATGCATATCTGCTTGCAGGACACCGCGGGACGGGTAAAACAACAATTGCCCGCATTCTTTCCAGAGCTATCAACTGCGAAAATCCCTCAGAAAAAGGTCCTTGCAAAGTATGCCAAAGCTGCCTGGATGCAAAAAACAGTATGGACATCAAGGAGTTGGATGCTGCTACCAATAACGGCGTGGATCACATCAAAGAACTGACCGCACAGACAAAATACCGCCCGGTACAGTTAAAAAACAAGATTTTTATCATTGATGAAGTACATAACCTTTCAACTGCAGCTTTTGATGTATTATTAAAACCACTGGAAGAGCCGCCGTCTTATTGCACTTTTATCCTTTGCACAACAGAGTTGCATAAAATACCTGTCACGATTAGGAGCCGATGTGAAACTTATGCGTTTCATCCCATTTCCCCTGCGCCGATGAAAGAACGGCTTAAGGAAGTGCTGGCAGAACAGAATGCAACTTGCGCTGAAGACGCGCTTAATCTTATTGTGCGAAATGCAAACGGCGGTATGCGTGACGCTCTGGGAATACTGGAACAACTCTTGGCAGGCTCTGGGAATACCATTACCATCGAAGCTGCTAAAAAACAGCTTGGCGTACTAGACACGGATGCTATCATAAATACTTTAAAAGATATTATACGTCTGGATACGGCATCCTCTCTGTCATCTATGGAAATACTGCTTTCAGGCGGGAAATCGCCTTCCCTTATTACTGAAACAGCGCTCCGCGTGCTGACAGATATAATCACCATAAAGAGTACCAGAAGCAGGCAGTCTGTCATGCATAGTCAGGACTACATTGACGCCTTATGGGATATGGGACAGGAAATTTCGTTTAACAGGCTTTACTGGCTCTGTGAGCAGTTTTGTGATCTAAGGATGGCCATACGTCAAAGCGCCGATCCCGCACTTGATTTACGGCTCGCTTTCATCCGTTTAAGCCATCAGGAAATTATCAGCAGTGATTCTGTGAAACTTGCTGAAGAAATATCCATGTTGAAAAGAGAACTGTCGCAACTAAAGAATATGATGCGGCAAAATCCCAAAAACATGTCTCTGGAAGATACGCAGTCCCCAGTTATCTATACGGGAGAAAATAGTATTAAAGCTGCAGAAGAATCAGGCTTCTGCCAAAATCTGGATTTAGATACCCCGTTTGAAAACACGGCACATGAATCTGACCGAATGGCGCCAGATGAGGATACGGAACATTCAACAGCACACGATATGGAAGGAGGGATGCATATAAACAGAGAGGAACCCGGAACTCCTTTTGTAGATTCTATCATGGAATCTACAGAAGAAGATATTTCCGCTTCCGATCTGTTTAACATACTCCGATAAACTCCTTCCGGTCTTATGGCGACCGCCACCTGCCCTAGACATGTACTTTAAACAGGCGTTTTCAATACACATGAAAAGCAGGCTGTTTGCATCTGCCATAGGCTGTTGTGATAAAACAGGTCCATACCGGTACGAGACCACTCTGTATCCGGTATTTTTAATATTAAGGGCATATATCAGTGTATACCCTGAGCTCTCTTTTATAGGGCTCTCTTATCAAGGCACTACCATATGCCAGTCGCTCTAACGGGGACAGCCTTTTTATGCAGTCTGTCCCCATTTTATCTAAACGGAGGTCTTTATATGAAACAATCAGCATTCGCACATCTCCATTCCCACACGGAGTATAGTCTTTTAGATGGCTCCAACCGTATACGGGATTACCTTGACCGTGTAAAAGAGCTTGGAATGGAAAGCGCAGCAATTACCGACCACGGCGTCATGTACGGCGTAGTGGACTTCTATAAATATGCCAAAGAGATCGGTATCCACCCCGTCATCGGATGTGAAGTATACGTTGCCCCGCAGGATATGGCGGATAAGTCTTCTTCAGAGCGCTATCATCATCTTGTGCTTTTGGCGGAAAGCAATACCGGTTATCAAAATCTGTGTCGCCTTGTGTCAGAAGGTTTTAAAACGGGGTTCTATTACCGCCCCAGAATTGATTTTGAGCTGATATGCACATACCATGAGGGAATAATTGCCCTAAGCGGCTGTCTTGCGGGGGAAATACCCAAGTTAATCACAACAGGGGACTATAAAGCCGCCTGCAGCATTGCTGCCAAATATCTGCGCGTATTCGGCGCAGAACATTATTACCTTGAGCTGCAGGATCATGGTATACCAGCGCAGAAGGAGGTAAACCGGCAACTCATCCTCATGGGAAAAGAGCTGGGCATCCCGCTGGTCGCAACCAATGATATCCATTATACCAAAAAGGAAGACGCCGCTGCACATGACGTCTTGTTATGCATACAGACTAAGAAACTGGTAGATGATAAAGATCGTCTACGGTACGAAGGCGGGCAGTATTACGTGAAGTCCCAAGAAGAAATGCAGGAACTTTTCCCGGAAGTGCCGGAAGCACTGGAAAATACCGGAAAAATAGCCCGGCGCTGCCAGGTGGAATTTCAATTTAATGATTATCACCTTCCATGTTTTACAGCACCGGAAGGGTTCAGTTCATGGGAATATCTGAACAGGCTGTGCGAAGAAGGGCTGAAAGAGAAATATCCTGCCCCGTATGATGCGCAGAAAAAACAGCTCGCCTATGAACTTGACATTATAAAAGATATGGGATTCATCGACTATTTTTTGATTGTATGGGATTTTATCCATTATGCCAAGGAAAACGGCATATCGGTAGGACCGGGGCGTGGTTCCGCCGCTGGAAGCATTGTATCATACTGTCTTGGCATCACTGAAATCGATCCGTTAAAATATGACTTACTGTTTGAGCGGTTCTTAAACCCCCAGAGAGTCACCATGCCGGATATTGACATTGATTTCTGCTATGAAAGACGCCATGAAGTGATTGATTACGTCATTGGAAAATACGGCAAAGACAATGTGGCACAGATTGTCACATTCGGGACACTTGCCGCAAAAGGTGTCATACGAGATGTTGGGCGTGCCCTTGGCATCAGTTTGTCCACCACTTCACGCATTACAAAATTGTTTCCCAATGATACAAAAACCACCATCGAAAGCACACTTTCTTCTTCCAGCGAACTGAAAACACTGTATGAAGAAGATGTCTCCATTCGTAGACTGCTCGACACTGCAAAGAAACTGGAAGGGTTACCGCGGCATACTTCTACGCATGCCGCCGGTGTCGTCATCTGCCCACAGCCAGTGACAGAATATGTTCCAGTCTGCCGTTCAAATGATGGCGGCATCTCTACACAGTATGTCATGACCACTCTAGAGGAACTTGGGCTGTTGAAAATGGATTTTCTGGGACTTCGCACCCTCACGGTTATCCAAAAAGCAGCAAAGGAAGCAACACAGAATTATGGAAAACCCGTATCCTTTGATTATAAGGACGACAAAGTTTTCCAATATATAGGAAGCGGCCAGACAGAAGGCATTTTTCAGTTAGAAAGTGATGGTATGAAAAACTTTATGAAGCAGCTGAAGCCAAAATGTCTGGAAGATCTGATCGCCGGTATATCTCTCTACAGACCAGGACCTATGGATTTTATCCCAAAGTATCTTGCCAACAGGAAGAATCCCGAACAGATTACCTACGAGATCCCGCAGCTTGAAGATATCCTTAAGCCGACATACGGCTGTATCATATATCAGGAACAGGTCATGCAGATTGTTCGCACGCTTGCAGGTTATAATTACGGCCGCGCAGATCTGGTTCGGAGAGCCATGTCTAAGAAAAAAACGTCTGTCATGGAAAAAGAGCGTCAATTTTTCCTTTATGGTGGTGAAGGCGTTCTGGGCTGTGAAAAAAACGGGATTTCCATTGAAGCTGCAAACCGTGTTTTCGACCAGATGATTGACTTTGCCAAATATGCTTTTAATAAGAGCCATGCGGCAACTTACGCAGTCGTTGCATTTCAGACTGCCTATTTAAAGTATCATTATCCTGCGGAATATCTCGCTTCACTTCTGACATCCTGCCGTAATAATAATGCAAAGACCGCAGAATATCTGCTTTTAAGTAGACAGTTGGATATTCCCATCCAAAAACCCGATATTGGAGAAGGTGGCATAGATTTTACAGTAAAAGATGGTGCCATCCTGTACGCTCTGGCATCCATTCGGGACGTTGGAGAAGGATGTGTGGCAGAAATTATAAGCGAGCGCGAAAAAACCCCATTTAGCAGCCTAAAGGACTTTCTTGCACGTATGCAACCAAGTGGCTGTCTCAACAAATCAGCCATTGAAGCGCTGATCAAAGCTGGTGCACTCGATAAAATGGGCTGTAGCAGAAAATGCCTCATGGAACATTACCCGGAAACATTAAACCAGCTTCAGTATGAAAAGAAAAATGGAATGCTCGGACAGTCTTCATTGCTTGCGTTGTTTTCCGAAGAGACCGTCCTGCCAGCGGAAGAAGAATATGCCGCATTACAGCTTCTCGCATACGAAAAAGAGGTCCTTGGGATTTATCTGAGTGGGCACCCTCTTGATGAATATTATGAACAATGGGTTACAACTATCACAGCCAGATCAGTAGACTTTTTATACCATGATGAGAACGCTGTTTTATCGGACGGAGAAGCGGTTATTGTGGGCGGTATGATACGCAACATTACAATGCGTACTACCCGTAAGAAAAAGCAAATGGCATGCCTGATACTGGAAGATCTAATTGGCTGTATAGAAATAGTTGTATTCCCTCAGCAGTTTGAAAAATATAGGTCTTTGTTACAAGAGGGAGCGTTGGTATTCTGTAAAGGGAAAGTAAAAAGCGAAGATGAAAAAGACGCGAACCTGCAACTGGATTCTGTTTCTTTATTTTCCAATGAAGATCAAAAACGAAGTGTCTGGTTACAGTTTGCAGATTTTACTGATTATCAGATCAAAGAAACTTCCCTTTCTTCTATAACGCATAAATATCCTGGAAAAGGAGGCTTATATTTTTATCTGAAAAATACGAAGCAGATAAAACAGGGGAAACGGGGTATCAACCTTGACAAAACCTGTTTAGATGAATTAATTGCTATCTGTAGTCAAGAAAATGTAAAAGTGAAGTAATCATCTTGAAAATTCCCAAAAGAGTTTTATATCTTTTGGGAATTTTTTTTATTGTTATTTTATGAAGCAGGATGTATAATCAGTATACTATCTGTTACAGATCTCATTTGGCTGAAATAAAGTAATCAAGTTGGAATGGGTGAGGCTGTGTCATATATTCAGTTATTCTAACATAATTTTATCAAAAATTATATCAGTAATTAAATCAGTAATTGGTAAACGGAAAGTGGGAAATTCCAGTAAAATAAGGCGTTTGAAGAATTTGGGGTGGGAGAGGCAGTAAAAAGAGTGGATGAAGTTGTAGAAAAAGGGGATGGATTACTAAAAAAATGGATGAATAGTTCTCTGCATTGGATGAAAAGGGATTTGATGTAAGAGAAAATATGCTAAATGAGGATGAAAATTTTTTGTTTGTGGAAAAATTTAAGAGAAGAAAAGGAATCAGTCATCAGATTTTAAGGTTAATTAAAAGAAAATAGCGGGAAAATCTGTGAAAATTCAGAATAAAACATAAAAAAAGGCACGACAAAAAAGCCTTTTCTTAGGATGCTTCTAAAATAAAAGACTTTCTGCGGATTATGGTTCTGGCAAGTGCGCCGATCTTCTCAATCGGGCGGTCTTTCAGGATGTATTTATTGTAGATCTGGTTAAGTGCCATATGTACCATGTGCAAGTTATATTGGAGCGCGAGAGAAGACAGATCCTCATAGTCGGAATGTGTGAGACACAGGCAAGGGTACTTAGAGGATGGGGTGATACCTATCATGGAAAGAATGGTATCAAAACGTTCTTTTTCCTCCGGCTGTTCAGTGCCGGGAGCGTCTTCCAGGATTGTATTGATATGCTCAACATGGTCAATTAGGCTCTCTTTGATATTCTCCATCATATTTTTACGCATATTTTTTTGTGCATACTTCTCTTTGATGGAGAAAGTGACATTTCTTTCGTCAAAGGAAAGGTCAAATATTGTATCACTCTGTTCCAGCGCTTTCTGGATAACATTTCTTTTGCAGTAAGACGGCAGGAATCCGCGCAGCCGCTGGTATTGTGAAACGACAGAAGATACCATATTGCTCTGTACATCAGAATAGGAGGCATTGTCAACTTCTAAAATGCCTTTTATGTTCAGTCTTAAAGTATTCAGATTTCCAATACCGCACAAATCAAACAGCATGCTGTCAGACATAGTAATATAACCACGACCGCCTTCGGCTGCAGTTTTATGATAATTTTTATATTCTGGCAATAGTATGTTGATGTATCGGTCATGGATACCAGAATGGCTGAAATAGCAGTAACCATAATCCCGAAGAGCATCGTTGCAGGCATTTATGGTTGCAGCTGTACAGCCGATTGTCCCGGCAAGGTCTTTTATGCAGATATCCTTAATAAAGCCGTGTCCATCCGGTTGAAGAAAATGGTATAATAAAAACAGCTTGATGGCATTGCTTTTTAGTGTTGGCTGATACCCGTATCGGTTTTTTTCATTGATGTAACGTTTTTGGATGATATAAGAAGGCTCCCATACAGAATGAGGGCATTCATGACAAGAGCAGTGGATCTGTTCAGCTTCCTTGTCCATTCCAAGCAGCTTCAACTCTTCTTTTTTCTGATAGTTGCTGCAAGTGAAGCAGTTAGACTTGCTTTCATTTAACAGATCAGAACCCTTGGAATAAACTTCAACGTAATTTTTCTGCAAGCCAATAGCTTTTGTAAGAACACCTTTCCCGATACGGGCAAAGCGGTTCAATTCCATAGTAAGAGACCTCCTTTCTTCATTTTCGATATATCTAGTAGTCATATTTAAAGCAGACACATGATATAGTATTATGAGGATAATTATAAGCATTAATTTTTTAATTGTAAATGCTTATAAAACGGCGAAAAAATTGGTATCGTTTTGCTTAAATAGTATAATTTTACAGTTTTTTGATGCTTTCAAAAACGGCGAGAAATATGGTAGTATTTTTTTGAAACTCCCTTATTTCAAAGATTTTTAAATGTATTATTAGTTTGTAAAAAATTTTTTTGTAAAATGTAGGCGAGAAAAATGGTATCAAAAAGCATGATTTTGAACGCCAGACTGTAAAATTATTAAAAAGGCGAGAAAAATGGTATCAAAAGCTTTGTTTTTATGCGAAAATGGCTGATGAAAAAATTTGAAAAAAGTGCAGGCTGAAAATGATACCATAAAAAGGGCGAGAAAAATGGTATCATTTTTAAAGTTATTCATTTTAGGCGAGAAAAAGGGGTGTAAAATAGAAAAATGGCGAAGAAAATGGTATCATTTTATTAGTTTACATTGAAAACTGTGGAAATTCGTAAGGTATGGCTACTTTTGTTATGGGAAAAGACAATGAAAAGAGGATAAACGGCGAAGAAAATGGTATCATTTTTAACGAATCGATATAAAATACAATGAAATAGTAAAAGTGGCGAAGAAAATGGTATCATTTTTGCATATATTAGATGAAAAAATGAATCTGAGAATAAAATGGTTAAAACGGCGAAGAAAATGGGAGTATTTTTTACAAGGAAGAAAAAGAACTGAAATATAGAATGATAGCAAAAACACCATGCAGTGTTTTAAGCCGCATGGTGTTAAAATTTATGACAGATTCAATGTAGTCTGAACAATCTGTGGTTCTGATTTATGGGGGAGTTCTGTTGTATCCGAAAGTTCTCCGATCTGTTCAGTATCCCCTGTGCTTATTAAATCGGCCCGTTCGTCATCGCTTAAAGTGTAGTAGTACAGATGAAATAACCCTTGACCTTTGTCATAACGGAAATCCGCAAGAGCGATTTTCTTTTCTACAAATTCATGTAAGGTTTCCGTAATCAGCAGGATATTGTCCGCTTTTTTCTTTTTTTTGAACAGAATGATTCTCTGGAAATAGGAGTAATCATATGTTTTGTACAAATATCCATGCTCATCCGGAATGGAGGAAGTAGAAAGCGCAATGCGTTCTTTCTGCAGGTTATGATAAAGTAGTTTACTTAGCTCCAGCTCCAAAGAATTATAGTTGCTGGAAGTTACGGAGATCATTTTTTTCTTGGTAATGGACTCAAACAGGGCATTACCAAACGTTACTGAAACAAATTCTTTTCCGTCCCTGGAAATGGTTCTGACATTATCCAGAAACGAGAAAGTATAAATAGGCTCGTTTGGATTGTCCTTTTCGTAAATCTGGAATGCTGTGCGTGCCATGTTATGAAGACGCATTTTTATATCATCGTAGAGCCGTTTGTTTGGCCGATTGTTGATTGCTTTTGCAATGGTGCCGACTTCTAGTATAATTTGTTTGCTTTCATAAAAGTCGAGATTAATATGGTTAATCAGCGTCATAAGGATTTGGTTATCCTTGGGATCAAATACTTTGAGTTTATTTATATTCGGAGTTTCATTTGGATCATAGCCGACAAGCATTTGGAAAGTCGTGTCGTCTTTGTCAAAATGTACCAGGTCTGCCACATAGGAATCCAGAGACTCCTTAAAGGGGACAGAGAATTTAGCCGGAGCAAAGAATGGTTTATCCAAAAGGATATCGGGCTTTTTGGAAAAATAGTTTTCTATGTTCCCATCGTAGGAATCTAAAATAATTTCAATCAGGTTGATGATCAGATCATTTCTAAAGCCAGTCTTTACCTGCAGCTTTGTCTTATTGTAAAGAAGCGGATAGTCAATCAGAAGGCTTTTATCATTTTGTTGCCATTCATCCAATCGTTTTTGATAATTTCGGATTACGGTTTCTAAGTCTGGCGCATCATATAGTTTTAAAAAAACACTTCCCATGAGCTGATCGTGGTCACGCCAGATCACATAATAGGGGTTTTTCTTGTCAGAAAGAGGGTATTTTTCGTTTAGGTCCTCATAATTGCTGATCCAGCGTTTCCTTTTTTGGCGGCGCATTTTGACCTGTGTATTATAAACGGAATTGATTTCTGTTTTTTGCGTTTCATTTTTGATGTACTCCCATAAGGTGTCGGAAACAAACCCGTTTAAGTCTGCATATTCCTCAAAATATTTCAAATGTTCTATTGAAAAAAACTCCACCAAGCGGTCTTCTAAATGGTCGCACAAGGAAGTGATCAGCTGCTGAGGGTAAGTTGGCATGTTGGAACCTCCGATATTGTAAATTTCAATATATTATACTACTTTTCAGGACAAATAGCAAAAAATTAGTCGGAGGTATATATGACCGAATTTTTAGAAAGCTATACAGTAAGTTTGAGTTGAAAAAGCGTCCTAGGGTGTTTGGGTGCTCAATTTATCAAACAAGGTTGTAGATGTGTTTGATATGATATGTATACGCTCTTTTTTGAGTAGTGCATATTTCCGCTGATTTGTTTCATAATTACGTTCTCCTGGTAAAGGCGGAACAGCAGAGAAAATCGCATTTTGCATCTCCATTTGAAGTCGTATGGATTATGAAAACATAACTGTCAGTAACAATGTGGCTGGCAATCAGATAATCTGCCTTAATGTTAGTGATAAAAGGATACATTTGCGGCATGAAAGAATAAAGATTAAAATCGTTATCCAATGAGTTCTTCAAGCAAATCAGCGCTTCTAATCGCGGCTTAACCATTTCTTCGTATTGTGCTGCTCTTTGAATTTGTTTGAAAGATATTTTCCCCTCAAGGATTCGGTTAACAACTTTAGCGGAGGTATAGTTAGGAAGGGAGATATCCTTTAAATATTGAAAACCAGCCAAATGTGGATAGTCTTCATATGAAAATGTGAGATTGATTGGATACAAAGCTTTTTTGTAGCCATATACAAGCTGGTATCGGTATTCGGTTAGTTTTTTCCATGCAAAAGCTGATTGTTGTAAAGTATCCATGTAAAGTCACCTTTAGTAAAAATAAAGAGCCCTGCAAGAGCAAGGCCCTATATAAGCGTTTTCTTTCAGTCCCGAAGAACCTATTCGGTTTGAGGTTGTCGCATAACCCAAGGTCTGGCTCCACAATCGGCTGCATACCGACACAGTCAATTGCTTCATCACCAACGATAGCTGATCTTGTCGCTATCCTCTATAAATATTGTAACACATAATAGGTTCAAGTCAATAGCTTGAATACTATTTGATATTTGAGGACGCATTGGTATGCGTATCTAGTATATTAGATGAATCTATCTGAAAAAAAGTCAATAAAAATATGGAAATCGAAAAGGATTGGGTAAACTTAAAAAAAGAAGGGATTGCAAGGCGTCAGGATTGGTGATAAACTATATAAAACTATTTTTATTTTTCAGCTCAGTCTTTTGGACAGGGTGTATGGTATAATTCCTGGAAACAGGTATTGTTAGGGAAATAAGGGTAGTCAGCCTTCGCAAGAGGGCTTTTTTTAATGCCATTTTTGGCAAAATAAAAGGAGGGAAAAATGAACAGTATCAAAAAACAATCAGGATTTTCACGAACAAAGTACAATGATGCAAAGATGGGAGCCTATTATACGGATGTGGGGCATTGTAGATCCATCGGCAGGTTTCTCCAGTTTCCAGAGGATGAAGAGGTATGCTGCCTTGAACCCTCCATTGGAGATGCGAAAGCTATTCTTGCGGTAACAGGTAAGGATAAAGAGGAAAAACGGGATATTAAGATATTTGGCGTGGAAATTAATGAGGAAACTTATGAGGATGTCAATCGGAATAAAGAGATCCACATCTGTCTGAGAGCAGATTTCTTAAATGACGTTATCATAAGCCACGCTTCGTTTTCTTTTATGTTTATGAATCCGCCTTATGGAACGCAGGAGGATGGCCAACGGTATGAATTAGCCTTTTTAAAGAAAGCAGTGCCATATCTTTCAAAGGGAGCAGTTGCAGTGGTAGTGGTTGCAAGGTATATGGCGGAGCAGACGGCATTTCTTTCGGCTTGGTGTGATGAGTTTGTAACGGAGTTTGTGTATCGGTTCCGTGAAAAGGAGTATGAGAAGTTCCAACAGGTGGTGTTGATTGGCCGGAAGAAAGAAAAAAATGAATGTTCCAAGGAGGAAAAGCAGCGTCTGCGAGATATGCTTTCGGAGGAAGAAAAAATACCGGTGTTGCCGGAGGATTATTCCGGAGAACGTATCATTGTGCCAAAATCCCATGAAATAAACATCAGTGAGTTTATGACACGGATTTTTCATGCTGAGGAAGCGGCTAAATTCTTAATAGGTAGCCCACTTCAAGAAATGGCGCAGGAAAAGGTAAGAACTTCCCCGTATATCATCAATAACCTCGGACGGCCGCCGATTATACCATCAGAGGGACAAATGTATCTGCTGGCAGTATCCGGGGCAGGACAGGGACTGGTTGGAAATGAGGAAAATGGGGATCTGCATCTGCAGCGTGGTGTGTCAAAGATTGCTACGCGTAGCGAATACATGCAGGATGAAAATGGAGACATGAAGGAGGTGGTCATAAGCTTTCCGAGGATAAGTTTTAATTTGATTGAATCGGATGGGACAATACAGGCATTGCAGTAAGGCGTTTCCGGGCAGGAAGCGTTTTTTTATGCCTAAAACAGGATGAAAATTTTTATAAAAGGAGGATGAAGAGATATGCGTGTCTCAGCAAATGGAGCATTTGCGTATGTGGATTATGTTATTGCGCTTTCATGGGGATATAGGAAAGAAGCACTGATATATTCCTGCTTTGAACGCAGTGAGATTACATTGCGGGGCTTCACGGCGAACATTAGTCTGGGAGCAACTATGCTGTATCTGGAAAATGGTAATAAAGATATGGTGATGTTTCCGGAGGCAGAGGTGGAAAGCTACCATACAAAAATGCTGCGGGGAAAGGAACCGGTGAACCATTCCCTGAGTATTTCCAGAAAAATCAATGAAAAATATATTTTGACAGAAGAAAAAAATAAGCATACAGACATTTATAATTGGCTGATGTCAAACTTTGATTATCCATTGTTGCCGGAGTGGATTCCTTATTTCATGGAGGCAGGAGCGGAACAGATAAGACCTGTTGAATTGGAAGTATATGGAAGGAAACCTGATTGGGCAGGAAGACTCGTGGTCTTTGACATGTCTGTGACGGAGAGTGGATTGCGGAAGATGGTGTCTGATGGGTTAAAGGACGGTAAGATACAGATCGCATCGCAATCGCAGAAACCGCTTACGTTTGATAACATGGATGATTACTTCTTGAAATACGGAAATTCCCTTATTGAGAACCTTGAGAAAAAGCTGAATCCTCTGGTGGACCTAAAAGAAACTGTGGATGAGATTGCCTTTCTGGAAAAACGGTTTTACCCGCAGCAGTCTGCAATTGTAAACGGGCTGATTGCATGCATGGAGAAGGGTTCATATGCTTTTTTGAATGAAGATATGGGATGCGGCAAGACGCTTCAAGGCATGGGTGTGCCGGAAGGATTCTTTGTACGGATGGTCATGAAGCGGACCGGAAAAGAAGTGGGAGATATTTATCTTAATGCTTCGGCCGTGAAATACCGGAATATTGTCATGTGTCCCTCTCACCTGGTGAAAAAATGGGAAGAAGCAATTAAAGCAGATATCCCGTATGCAAAGGTGGTGATTATACGAGGACTGAAAGAACTGTGCAGGCTGAGAAAACAGGGAAAAGAGAGAACCTGTAAGGAATTTTATATTATGAGCAAGGAGACAGGGAAACTCTCTTATACATATATGCCGTTGCCGACACAGGTAAAGAAAAAGAAGGTGACAATGGTTGTCTGCAGGGATTGTGAGACACCAAGACCAGCTACTTTTCCGGAAAAGTGTACTTGCGGGTGTACCGAATGGAAGATACATGATTGCAATTTTTCTGCCAAGGGCATGATCTGTCCGGAATGCGGAAATCTTTTATATGGTGCAGATGTGAGAAACTGTTCTGATCGTGAAAAACAGCCGTTAAAGCCCGCCGATTTCGCAGTTCAGACAAAGGCAAACCGTACATGCAGGCATTGTGGGATTCCTTTATGGCAGCCCGCTTGTGAACCGGTTAATCGAACGCTTTTATTCAAACCGATCCGTATCCATAAAAAAGGATGGGTTAAGGTGACTCATTGGGCAAACAAGGCTAAGAAGCATAAAAAGACCGTATGGGTGCATGAGCGATGGAAAGATGAATACTTTCTGGAAAATGGACTGTTAGAGGAAGAAATCACTTATCCAAAAGTAACGGGCGCACGGAAATTTGCGCCTTCCAGATATATCAAAAAATACCTAAAAGGTTATTTTGATTTCGCAATTTTTGATGAGGCGCATGAGTATAAAGGTGGAGGAAGCGCACAGGGGCTGGCAATGCATGATTTAATTAAAGCAAGTCGATGGCAGCTTGCGCTTACCGGCACTATTGCAGGCGGATACGCCAATCATTTCTTCTATCTGCTGTACCGGCTAGATCCTGCACGAATGAAAGCAATGGGATATTCCTATGGTGCGGAAGGTGAGAGGAAGTTTGTAGAACGTTATGGGACGGTTGCTACGGAATATGAGATAGCGAAAGAGCCGGGCGGTGGGTATAATACGATGAGCCGCGGGAAGCAAATTGGTTCACCGAAATGCAGACCGGGTATTTCGCCAGATATTTTCACGCATTTTCTTCTTGATCGTGCTGTTTTTTTGAATCTCAGTGATATGAGTTCTTACCTGCCACCATTAAAAGAGAGCGTGGAGTATATTTCTTTAGAAAAGGAAATTGCGGAGGCATATGATAATGTCCGTTTGGCGATGAAAAGGGCCATGAAGAATAAGGATCTGGGAAAATCTATCTTAGGAACATATCTGCAGTTCTCTTTATCTTATACGGATAAGCCGTATGGAAGAAGTGAAATATTATCTCCGGTTGACGGAGATGTGGTGGCGGAGGTGCCGGATTTATCATATCTGGTGAAAGACGGAAAGCTGTTGAATAAAGAAAAGAGGCTCTGCGAACTGGTTACGCAGGAGCTGTCAGAAAACAGAAATGTGGTCGTATATTGCGAATACACAGGAAAAGGTGAGGCAAATGTCACGTACCGTTTAAAAGAAATCCTGCAGAAGAACTGTAAACTGTCAGATAAAGAGGTGGAAATTTTAGAAAGCTGGCATCCGGTAGCGGAGGAAAGGGAAGAATGGATGCATGAACGAGCCGCTCAGGGAGTGAAAGTTTTTATCACAAACCCGAAATGTGTAAAAACAGGACTGGACTTTCTGTTCTATTATAGAAATGTTATGTATAATTTCCCCACCATTATTTTTTATCAGTACAGTTATGATTTGTTTACTATGTGGCAAGCAAGCAGGCGGCATTACCGTTTGAACCAGATTTTGGAGTGCCGGACATTTTATCTTTTATCATCCCATACGATTCAGGTGGATGCATTGGAAATGGTGGCCAGTAAGCAAGTTGCGACAAGCGCTATCCAAGGGCATTTCTCGTCAGAGGGATTATGCGCTATGGCGCAGGGTGTTGATCCGCGTATCAAGCTGGCGCAGGCAGCTGCGGAAAAGAGTCCGGAGCAGATTAAGGGCTTGAAAAGCATGTTTGATGTCCTTAACCAGTGGCACGCTGGAAGCGGAAAAAAGCAGGTATACAAGGGAATGGCAACTTTTTATGAATTAACAGGCGTTGATTTGAAAAAAGAGCTGGGACGCAATGGAGGGATGATTGCGGATAATGGCGAAAATGTAGATTTCTTTGGCATGTTTGGGATAGGAGTTCCAGAAAAGAAAGAAAAAGTATTATCGGAAATCTCGGAAACAAAAGAAACGGAAGCCTTTTCAGTGGAAGGAGAAGGGACGGAGGTCAGCAGGGAGACTGCAGAGGATACGGGTTCTCTTTTTGGTTTTTATGTTGATCTGGAGTTTTCGGGACATTTCCAGAAACCAGCTAAGAAATCACAAAAACAGCATAAAGGCATGAAACAGTTAATTAACTTTTAATGCAGCAAAATAATGTGAACCAGGCGGAAATACCGTCTTAATATTCAAAACAGGAGGACATAGTATGAAAATTACAGTAGACAGCAAGGAGTTTGCGGGGTGCATGGGGAAAATCCTGCCGGCAGTCAGTGTCACCAAAGAAAAAAAGGAAACCGTAGAAAGTGCGATTCAACTTATGGTGACGAAAGAGAAGAAGGTTGCAGAGGGATATGTGGGTCTTGCAGTTGCCTATGATGGCAAAAAACAGCTTTTGAGCATGTTTCTTGCAAATGAACTGGAGATGGAGGAGCAGAAGAAAGATATTTTTGTCAGTGGAAAGCGGCTGTGTGACATCAGTGCAGCAATGAACAATGGAAAAGATGTTCCCATGACGCTTACTGTTGATAAATATTGTCTGATCCAAAAGGGCGGCAGTGAAGTCCAGATTCCGTTAGGGGAGGAGCCAGTGATCATATTTCCTTCAAACGATTGGTATTTGCGGACATCTGTGGATACGAAAGAATTGACAGATTTGTTTGCAAGGGGTGCAAGGTTTTATAAGCCGGGAGATGAGGGCAGTGTGGGAAATGTCTGCATCTGTTTTGACATGGAGAAAAACAAATTGCAGGTAAGCAGTACAGACACTTTCAAGCTGGCATTTTACGGCATGGATGTGGAATACGAAACGAGCGAACTTTTGAAAAAGATGGATGAAGAAGGGGCGGAACCCTCAGCCACTTTGGATAAGGACGGCGAACTTTTAAAGATGGAGGTTGACGGGGAAGAGTTAAAAGTGCTG
>CANRVD010000034.1 GCA_947643145.1 uncultured bacterium
ATGTGCGCGTAGCTCAGCTGGATAGAGCGTCTGACTACGGATCAGAAGGTCGGGAGTTCGAATCTTCTCGCGCACGTATTGATAAGGACTGTTGAATGAAGATCATTCAGCAGTCTTTTGCTGTTTATACGAAGACAAGAACAGCTCTTTTCTTGGAACAGGAAATGGTTTGAAATGCAGTGGAAAAGGAGCAGGGGATTTGACACTCGCGGCAGTCGCCAAATGCGAACGAGTTCGCGCCGGGTTCGTTGCTTTGCGGGAATAAAAAATGTAAAAGTGAGGATATTGTGAAAAGAAATAGAAAAGAAAATAATATGATTTACCAGAAAACAAGGGATGGAGTTATTCTGATGCTGGTTTTTATCGTGTTTTTTACAGGAATCCTTAGTATATCTGATGGATTTACAGCGGGAAGCAGCAGGATAGTAAGAGTAAGAGAAGGCAGGCATACAGAAGAAGTAGAGAAACTTATGGGGTTAAAGGTGTTAGATACAACAGATACGCAGGGAATTAAAAATCTTTTATCTTCTGTTATTGATGATGTTTTTTTGTTCCGGGGCTGGAATGATGACAAAGAGCCATTTGAAGCTGCAGTAACAGAGAAGATGCTTCAAATCAAGTATCATGTACATATTAACCGGCCAGATTCTTTTCGCAGGCTGACAGGGGATTATTCTGCAATTATTTTGGCACTGATACCAAAGATTCATCAGGTTCAGTGGACGTATCAGGAAATGCAGGATGGAGGTACTTTGGAAACAAAAAATATTATTTACGACTGGAAGCAATTAAAAAAAGAGATATTTTTTGATTCCGAAGCTGAAAGTGTGGTAAAATATTCCAATGCCAGGGATTTTGGCGCTACAGCTTCTTCCTTACAGCGATTAATTGACCAGTTAGTATATTTTGACGAAGGAAAAATAGAGGAAAAAAAGAAGCCGGCTGTGAAAGTGACGGAAGCGCAGATGAAGGAAGAGATAGAGGCATTGCCGCTTACCAATGTACGCAGCTATAATGAAATTACAAAATATGATAATATTTATGTAGAGAGTGCAGGAGCCTTTGATAAAAAGGAGTATAACAGGGAACTTTGGGACGATTTTTATGAAAAGGTGCAAAATGGGGAGCCGGCATCTGTCATAGTTGGCGGATATAATAGTCTGGAAAATGCTGATTTGGATAAAAATGGCTCTGTTTATTTTTGTAATATTCATTATGACGGGGTACAATTCTATATATTATATGATTTTATTGATTCCAAACGGGCAGATGATTTTGGAGAAGGAGTGGTGACTGGAAAATATCTCCTGACTGACAGCGATGATACGATGACATGTTATTATGTAAGTGATGATTGTTCTGTAAGCTGGCGGGATATTGGATATTCTGTGGTTTATTCGGGCTTGCATGAATTTACGCCATATGAAAGCATAACTGCCTATACGGTAATGACTTCCTGGTATTAGGAAGAAAAAAGAAAGGAAGTGACGTTTTGTTTCAATTAGAGGATTTGTACAGAATTGCAGGGAAAGAAAATGTACAATGTGATGAGCTGCTTTCAAAGCATACGACCTTTCACATAGGGGGAGCGGCAAAATATTTTGTCAGTCCTGCATATATTGAAGATTTTATACAGACAGTCTGTTATTTGAGAAAGGAACAGATGCCATATTTTATACTGGGAAATGGAAGCAATCTGCTGGCGTACGACAGAGGGTATGAAGGAGTCATCGTTGCAACACATATGTCTGGCAGAAGCGGATTTGCTGCAAAGCAGCATTCCTCCGTCAGTATCGGATGTGAAGGAAAGACGGCATTGGATGCCTGCATAGAATTAAAGGCAGAGTCAGGAGAGAGAGAAAAGTATCTAAAGCTGTTTTCTGTACGGGAGGATATTACGGAAAAAGAAATGATTTTTGCCGGAAGCGGAATCATGCTTTCCACTTTTGCGAATATAATAGGAAAAAAGGGCTTGGCTGGATTTGAATTTGCAAGTGGGATTCCGGGAACGCTTGGTGGCGCAGTAACCATGAATGCAGGTGCCTACGGAGGCGAAATAAAGGACGTAATTTTAGGGGCGCAGGTTTTACGGCAAGATGGGACAACAGCATTCTACAGCAGAGATGAGTTAGAGCTTGGCTACCGTACCAGCCGTATCCAAAAGGAAGAACTGATTGTTTTAGGAGCAGTTTTTGCATTTGAAAGGGGAGATGTTGTAGAAATAGAGAAGAAAATGCGGGAGATGAATCAGAAGCGTCAGGAAAAGCAGCCTTTGCAGTATGCAAGTGCAGGCAGTACCTTTAAACGGCCAGAGGGCTTTTATGCCGGGAAGCTGATTGAAGATGCCGGATTACGGGGATACCGCGTTGGTGATGTTATGGTTTCTGATAAGCACTGTGGTTTTGTGGTTAATGTCGGAGAAGGAACCTATGATGATGCAAGGCAGGTAATTGAACATGTCCAAAGGGTAGTGAAGGAAAAGTTCAATGTATGGCTGGATTTGGAAGTAAAGATGATAGAATAGCAATGAGTAACAACTTATTGCTATTGCCATAAGAAAGGTTTGGAGAGATGATTCGTTTTGTCATAGTAACAGGAATGTCAGGGGCAGGAAGAAGTTCCGTTCTGAAAATGTTAGAAGATATGGGATATTTTTGCATTGATAATTTACCAGTGCGCATGATTCCAAAGCTTACCAGGGTATTTATCAGCGAAAGTCATTCTATGAAACAGGTAGCATTAGGAATTGACATACGCAACCTTCAGGGACTTTCAGAACTGGGAGATATTATAGAAGCCATGAAGGAGGCCGGATACCAGTATGAAATCCTTTTTTTGGAGGCGGACAGCAAAGTATTGGTGAAACGCTATAAGGAAACAAGGAGAAATCATCCGCTGGCATTGCAGGGACGTGTTGACAAGGCGATTGAAGAGGAACGGAAAGAGCTTGCCCCAATCAAAAAGAAGGCAGACTATATATTAGATACAAGCCATATGCTGATTCGGGATTTAAAGCAGGAAATAGATAAGATTTTTTTGGAACAGGCAGATTACCAGAATTTTTTTGTGACGATATTATCTTTTGGATTTAAGTATGGAATTCCGTCAGATTCAGATTTGGTATTTGATGTACGTTTTTTGCCAAATCCGTATTATATACCGGAGCTTAAGCCACAGACGGGAAATGACAGGGATGTTTATGAATATGTGATGAATTCAGAGCAGGCATCGATTTTTTTAAAACAGCTTTTTCAGATGCTTCGGTTTCTGATTCCAAATTATATTTTGGAGGGTAAGAACCAGATTGTAATCAGTATCGGGTGCACAGGCGGTAAGCACCGTTCCGTCACGATTGCCAATGCATTGGGGAAGAAGATGAAGGAACTGCCGTACAGCCTGAAGGTAGAGCATCGGGATATTGAAAAAGATGCTATTGTAAAAAAGGTTTGAAAAAGGCAGGGAGGCAGGTATGTCATTTTCGAGAGAGGTAAAAGAAGAGCTGGTAAAGCAGGTGAGTTCCGGAAGACATTGTTGTATCGCTGAGTTTGCTGCTATTTTTTCCTTATGTGGAAAAATGAAAAAGGATAGATGGAATCAGCCATATTTACAAATTGATACGGAAAACTTGACAGTAGCCCAAAAATCCTATATGTTATTAAGGAAAAGCTTTGAAGTTAAGGTAGAAGTTGTGGTACGCAACCACAATATCAGTTCTTCGAATATGAGTTTTTCACTTATTATGAAGAAACACCGTGATGTTATGCTGATACTTAAGGCGGTAAAAATAGTGGATGACAATGGAAATTTATGGGGAAATTTCCTGCAGGTTCATCAGCGTTTGGTACAGAATACCTGCTGTAAAAGAGCTTATCTGAGAGGAAGTTTTTTGGTGGCTGGCTCAATTACAAATCCAGAAAAGGCATATCATTTAGAAATTGCGGTGTTATCAGAAGCATATGCCGTACAGTTACAGAAGATGCTTACAAGCTTTTCGGTGGATGCCAAAATTGTAGAGCGCAAGAAGTATTATGTACTTTATATTAAAGAGGGTTCCCAGATTGTGGATTTTTTAAACATTATTGAAGCCCACAGGGCTTTGATGGAGCTTGAAAATGTCCGCATTGTCAAAGAGGTAAGAAATTCTGTTAATCGTCAGGTAAATTGCGAAACAGCAAATATTAATAAAACAGTGACGGCTGCGGCAAAGCAGATTGAAGATATTAAGTATTTGCAATGTAAAATGGGGTTTAGCCAATTAGCAGACGGGCTTCGCGAAGTGGCGGAGTTAAGGCTTGATTATCCGGATGTTTCCCTGCAGGAACTTGGGGGAATGTTGACATCACCGCTTAGCAAGTCAGGAGTGAACCATCGTTTGCGAAAAATTAGTAGAATTGCGGAAGAGTTAAGGGAAAAAAATGGTAATATCCCTTTTCAGAAGGAGGATTCAGTAGTATGATTACCAAAAAAATCAAAATTCAAATTCAGAATGGACTAGAGGCTAGACCAGTTGCAGTTCTTGTACAGGTTGCAAGTCAGTTCAGCAGCAGCATTTATGTTGAGTCGGGGGACAAAAAAGTAAATGCAAAAAGCATCATGGGAATGATGGCGTTAGGACTGGATGCGGGGGAAGAAGTAGTTGTATCGGCTGAGGGCGATGATGAATCAAATGCTATGGCAGATATAGAGAGATTTTTAAGTGCTGTAAAAGCTTGATGGAGAGAGGAAAAAAGCCATGTGGACAGGATTCGCATGGTTTTTTTATGGGATAGGAAATTGCTCAAAATGTAGCGGTATGCCAACAAAAATTCCGAAGGAATTTTTGCTAGCGCACCAGCGAAGTCGGTGCGCTTATTTATGAAATAAAGAGTTACTATTCACAGCGGCTGACACCTGCCGGCAGGTTTTACGAATGATGTTTGGAATAGCTGTGAATAGTAAAAATAGAAAACGGAGGAAGATATGAGTTTTGCCCATTTACATGTACATACCGAATATTCGCTGCTTGATGGTTCCTGCAAGATTAAGGAATTAATTGAACGGGTAAAAGATTTGGGAATGGAGCATATTGCAATAACGGACCATGGAAATATGTACGGCGTAATTGATTTTTACCGTGCTGCAAAAGCGGCTGGGATTAACCCGGTTATCGGGTGTGAAGTATATGTAGCGCCGGGGTCAAGACATGACAGGGAACTTTCCAAAGGGGAGGAACGGTACAATCACCTTGTCCTGCTGGCAAGAAATAATACCGGATATGCCAATTTAATGAAAATTGTATCCCTTGGATTTACAGAGGGATTTTATTATAAGCCCCGTGTGGATTATGAGGTTTTGGAACAATATCATGAGGGAATCATTGCACTGAGTGCCTGTCTGGCTGGTATTGTGGCAGCGAATCTGCGGCAGGGACAGTATGAGCAGGCAAAAAAGGAAGCAATGCGTCTGATGGGGATTTTTGGAAAAGAAAATTTTTATCTGGAACTCCAGGACCATGGGATTGCTGAGCAGAAAAATGTAAACCAGGGGCTGCTCCGCATGAGTCAGGAAACGGGAATCGAACTGGTTGCAACAAATGATGTTCATTACATTATGGATAAAGATGCAGAAGCACACGATATCCTGCTCTGTATCCAGACAAAAAAGCTGGTCAGCGACGAAGACCGTATGCGCTATGAGGGCGGGCAATTCTATCTGAAATCGGAAGAAGAAATGCGGGAGCTTTTTCCCTATGCATTGCAGGCCGTTGAAAATACAGCTAAGATTGCCAGCAGGTGTCAGGTAGAAATTACATTTGGTGAATATAAGCTGCCCAAGTTTGATGTCCCGGAAGGTTATACAGCATTTGAATATTTGACAAAGCTTTGTACAGAAGGGCTTGAAAAACATTATGGAAAGGAAGCTGCGGTTCATAATGCCCGTCTTATGGAAGAACTGGAAGTCATCCGTACGATGGGATTTGTGGATTATTTCCTAATTGTATGGGATTTTATCCGTTTTGCCAGAGAGCGTAAGATTAGTGTTGGACCGGGCCGTGGTTCTGCGGCTGGAAGTATTGTTTCCTACACTTTGGGAATTACTAATATTGACCCAATTCGTTATAATCTGCTGTTTGAGCGTTTTTTAAATCCAGAGCGTGTTACGATGCCCGATATTGATATTGATTTTTGTTATGAGAGAAGGCCGGAAGTAATTGACTATGTCATGGAGAAGTATGGAAAAGACCATGTGGTACAGATTGTTACTTTTGGTACGATGGCGGCAAGAGGTGTCATACGTGATGTAGGGCGTGTTTTAGACTTGCCATATAGCTATGTGGATTCAATTGCAAAAGCAGTACCTATGGAACTTGGAATCACAATAGAGAAGGCATTGGAGCACAATCCAGAGTTGAAAGCGGTTTATGATACGGACGAGCAGGCCAGAAATCTGATTGAGATGTCAAAGCGTCTGGAGGGATTGCCGAGGCATACCTCCATGCATGCTGCAGGGGTATTAATCAGCCCGAGACCGGTAGACGAATATGTTCCGCTGTCAAAGGCAGCGGATGGAACGATAACCACCCAGTATACCATGACTACTTTGGAAGAACTGGGGCTTTTGAAAATGGATTTTCTGGGGCTTCGTACGCTGACAGTAATCCAGAATGCTGCAAAACTTGCCGGACTTGCTGACGAAACAATGATGGATATTGATTTTGAGGATAGTAATGTCTATGAAATGATTAGCAGCGGACATACAGAAGGTGTATTCCAGTTGGAAAGTGCAGGCATGAAGCAGTTTATGAAGGAATTAAAGCCTGAGAACATGGAAGATGTAATCGCAGGTATTTCCCTGTACCGTCCGGGACCGATGGATTATATTCCACAGTATATCAAGGGAAAGAACAATAGGGAAAGCGTAAGTTATGCCTGCCCGCAGCTAGAGCCAATACTGGAGGCAACCTATGGATGTATTGTTTATCAGGAACAGGTTATGCAGATTGTGCGGAATCTGGCAGGTTACAGTTTTGGCCGGAGTGATTTGGTGCGCCGTGCCATGTCAAAAAAGAAGGCAGCCGTTATGGCAGCAGAACGCCAGAATTTTGTATATGGAAATGAAGAGGAAAATGTAAAAGGCTGCATAGCAAATGGCATTTCGGAGGAGACTGCAAACCAGATTTATGACGATATGACAGAATTTGCGAAATATGCATTTAATAAATCGCATGCAGCAGCGTATGCGGTGGTTGCCTATCAGACCGCATATTTAAAATATTATTATCCGGTAGAATTTATGGCGGCATTAATGACGTCAGTTAAAGATAATACAAGTAAGGTGTTAAGCTATGCTATGACTTGCAGGCAGATGCAGATAGAAATGCTGGCACCGGATGTAAATGAAGGTTTTTCAGCCTTTTCCGTATCCGATGGAAAAATTCGTTTTGGAATGTCTGCAATCAGAGGAATTGGGTATGGAGTTATTCAGGCTATTGTTGCGGAAAGAGAGCGGGGCGGTCTTTTTACTAGTCTGGAAGATTTTATGAGCCGTCTTTCCTCAAAAGAAGTAAATAAGCATACGATAGAGAACTTTATTAAATCAGGTGCGCTTGATTGTCTGGGTGGAACCAGAAAACAGAAAATGTTAGTGTATCAACAGGTGCTTGATAACATAAACCGGGAGAAAAAGGATAACCTTGCAGGACAGATGTCGTTATTCGACATGGGAGATGAAGACCTTGCAGGGGCAAATACCGTTGTGTATCCTGATGTGGGAGAGTATGAGAAGGAAGAATACCTGAATTTTGAGAAAGAGGTGCTTGGCATTTATATCAGTGGTCATCCACTGGAGGAGTATCTTGGGCTGATGCAGAAAAACTGCACACATACCTCGCAGGATTTCCAGCCGTCTGAAGAAGGAGAACAGATGGGAATGGCAAACATAGCAGATGGGGAAATTGCGGTGATTGGAGGTATGATAGTAGGAAAAACGATTAAGACAACCAGACATAACTCCATTATGGCATTTTTGACAATAGAGGATTTATATGGAACGGTGGAGGTTATTGTTTTTCCAAGAGACTATGAAAGAGTGAAGGCAGTCTTGGATACGGATAACAAAATATTTGTTAAAGGGCGTGCAGGCGTTGAGGAAGACAGAGGAGGCAAACTCATCTGCCAGCAAATCATACCTTTTGATGAAGTTCCGTTGGAGCTTTGGATACGTTTTCCTGATATCGAAGCCTTTCAAAAAGAGGAGCAGAAACTAAATCAGAATCTTCTGTCTTTTGACGGCAAAGATGCGGTTTGTATCTATGCTGCAAAGGAGAAGCAGGTAAAACGCCTGGGGAGAAACAAGGCTGTCAATGCACGCAGGATACTGCAGGAGGATGTGTTAGGGTATTTAGGAGAGAATGCTGTAGCAATAATGGAAAAGAGTATTGAAAAATAGCGTGATTTATCATAAAATGGAAATTAGTTACTATTCACGGCTAAAGGAGGATGTTATGAGTAATGCGGTAAAGACAATTGGTGTGTTAACAAGCGGTGGAGATGCACCGGGAATGAATGCGGCAATTCGTGCTGTAGTGCGTACCAGTATTTCAAATGGATTGAATGTGAAAGGAATTCGAAGGGGATATGCAGGATTATTGGAAGAAGATATTGTAGATATGAATAATCTTGCAGTGTCTGATATTATACAGACAGGCGGGACAATTTTGTATACCGCCCGTTGCCAGGAATTTAGGAAAGAGGAGTATCAGAAGAAGGGTGCTGAAATCTGTAAGAAACATGGCATTGATGGTGTTGTGGTAATTGGTGGTGACGGTTCTTTTAACGGTGCCAGCAAATTAGCATCTTTTGGCATTAATACAATTGGCGTGCCGGGAACGATTGACCTTGACATTGCCTGTACAGAGTACACAATTGGATTTGATACCGCTATTAATACAGCAATGGAAGCGATTGACAAGCTAAGAGACACCTCAGAGTCCCACGAGAGATGTAGTATTGTAGAAGTAATGGGACGGACAGCAGGCCATATTGCATTGTGGACCGGTATTGCGAGCGGTGCAGAATATATTTTGACAACAGAAGAATTTCATGGAGATATCCAGCGTATTATTTCAAAAGTTCAGGACCGCCGCCGCCTTGGCAAGAAAAACCATATAATTGTTAATGCGGAGGGTGTAGGAAATTCCAATGAAATGGCAAAGCTGATTGAGCTTGCAACAGGGATTGAAACAAGGGCGACCGTTCTTGGACATATCCAGCGTGGCGGAAATCCAACCTGTAAAGACCGTGTCTATGCATCTGCTATGGGAGCAAAGGCAGTAGAGTTGTTATGTGAAGGAAAGACAAACCGCGTAGTCGGATACCATCATGGAGAATTTATTGATTTTGATATTCAGGAAGCATTGGCAATGGAAAAGGGCTTAGACCCATATTTATTCCATATCACCAAAAAGCTGACAACACGCTAGTGTGCCAGTACACTGGTGTACGGATATTCAGAAACAGTTAGCTAAATATAGAAAAGAAAGGAGACTTTTATGAAAAAGGTATTGAAAGTGTTAGCTGCCACAGGAGCGATTATTGGAGGGGTTGCAGGTGTATTATATTTCCTCAATAAGAAAAATCAGGAAGATGATTTTGACGATTTTGATGATGCGGAATTTGATGATGTATTTGACGACGAAGATGGCAGGGATTATGTGACATTGGATTTTGAGAATGAAGCTGAAAACGAAGCGGATAATGAGAATGAGTAAAGTTAAAAGTGTTTGTGGCACACAGGCGGCAGGCGTAGCAGGAAATATGAAAAAGGAGCGTAACGCTCCTTTTTTGATATATAGAATTTTCTCAGGTATTCGATGTAAAGAACGCTGATTCTGCGTTTTAGGTTTGACTTAGTTCCGATTAACATGCCTCTTCATGTGTTAGGAATTTCAACCCTTTTTGATTTGGGCTTTCTGGCCTTTGGCTGCCCGTTTCCGGTTGCGGATTTTTCCGGGGTCATATGCTTTTTGTTCAAAGACAATTTCATTGCAGTCAGGCGCGACGACGGCAGCGTGTAATACGGTATCATCTTTTTCAAGCGTAATCCCTTTGATGCCGCGGCTTGCTTTCTTTAATTCACTTACTTCATAAAGCGGGAAGCCGAGGGAAAGTCCCTTCTTGGTAATCAGAATGACTTTTTCGTCAGGATTGATTACTTCCATAACAGAAAGAGGCGTAATTCCGACAATTCGGTCATCTTCGTCTAATTTTGTTGAGGCAATGACAGAACGGTTCGTATCAAAAGAAATGCCGGATACCTGTTTTACAAAGCCATTTTTCGTCGCAAAGAAGAGCTGCGATTCAAAAAGAGTCTCTGCGGCAATATAGAGCAGGACATTTTCATGTCCGATTTTGCAGAGGGACTGAATCAGAACCCCTTTATCCCTGCTTCGGCCCCGTGGGATATTCATGGCTTTTACCTGATACATATTGCCTTCTTCTGTAAAAATACACAGGCGGTCTGTATTGCGCAGGGAAACAATATGGCTGTAGTCAGCAATTGTCTCTTCGGTAAGTCTGGAATAGCTGGCAGAATCAACAGATTTGACATAGCCAAAGCGGTCAACCAACACATAGATATCCTCTTCTTTTATTTCCTCTACATACTTTTCTTTGGTAAGGTTTTCTAACAGAGTCAGACGTTCTTTGCCAAATTTTTTCTTATATTCCCGCAGTCTTGTTATGATAATTTTGTGAAGTTCTGATTTGTTTTCTAATATGTTGGTATACTCTTCAATATTCTTATGGAGCATATCGCTTTCCTGATGGAGTTTTAAAAGCTCAAGCCCAATCAAACGGCTAAGGGGCATAGTAAGGATTGCATCGGCCTGACGCTCGGTAAAATCAAACAGGGCTGCTTCTTTTTTGGATTTCTGGCTTTTAAAGTTGATGCCCTCTGTGATTCCATGAATCAGGCAGTTCTTAGCCTGCTTTACCGAATCGCTTCCACGAAGGATTTCAATAATCAAATCAATGACATCGGTTGCCTTAATTAATCCATCTACAATTTCCAGCCTGTCATTTGCTTTGGCAAGCAAATGTTTATATTCCTTGGTATATAATTCCTCCTGAAAAAGCACAAACTCCTGAATCAGATGCTTCAGTGTAAAAGTAATCGGCTGTTTGTCTTTCACAGCAAGCATATTTACACTGTAGGTGTCCTCCATGGAGGTCTTTTTATAAAGGCCGTTTAACAGGTTGTCAATATTTCTGTCCTTCTTTACCTCAATAATCAGACGGATTCCCTCTTTAGAGGATTCGTCCCTTACATCATAAATTTCATCAAAAACCTTATCCTTAGTTAAGGCAACAAGATTTTCCAAAAGCTTGGTTTTATTGCCGGCGACCGTATAAGGGATTTCTGTGATTACAATATTTTTCCTGCCGTAGTCGCTGTCCGCTATTTCTGTCTTTGCCCGGAGTGTCAGCCTGCCCTCCCCGGTTTCATAGATGGCTTCGATATCATCTGCATTTGTAATCATAGCGCCTGTTGGAAAATCAGGGCCTTTAATATATTTCATCAGTCCTTTTGTCGTTATATCAGGATTTTTGATATATGCAATAATACCGTCAATAACTTCACTGGTGTTGTGAGGAGGAATATTCGTAACCATTCCTACTGCAATACCGGTTGTTCCATTAATCAGAAGATTGGGAAGGGTTGCAGGCAGAACCAGCGGTTCCTTTTCACTTTCGTCAAAATTTGGGCCGAAGGGAACCAGGCCCTTGTCCAGATTTTCTAGCAGCGTCATGGCGCCGCTTGACAGACGGGCCTCTGTATAACGCATTGCTGCAGCGCTGTCGCCGTCGATGGAGCCGAAATTGCCATGACCGTCAACCAGTGGAAGTGTCAGGGAAAAGTCTTCCGTCATATGAACTAGGGCATCATAAATGGAACTATCACCATGAGGATGGTATTTACCCATAGTATCGCCGACAATACGTGCGCTTTTCCTGTGTGGCTTTTCCGGTGAAAGGCCAAGCTCTGTCATGGAATAGAGGATTCTCCTTTGGACAGGTTTTAAGCCATCCCTGACATCAGGAAGCGCGCGGTCAATAATAACACTTACCGCATAGTCACGGTAAGAATTTTTCATCTCATCTGCAAAATCCAATTGTATAATTGGTTGTTCTATTGTATTCATTGTGTACTCCTTTTAAGAAAGTTCTCGAAAAATTTAAATATCCAAAGTGGCATATTTTGCTTCTTCTACAATAAACTGGCGTCTTGGCGGAACATTGCTGCCCATCAGGGTTGTTGTGATATCGTCTGCTTCTACGGTATCACTAATCGAAACCTGAGCAAGAATACGGCTTTCCGGATTCAGGGTAGTTTCCCAAAGCTGCTCGGCATCCATTTCTCCAAGGCCCTTGTAACGCTGGATGCTTATAATCTTATTCTCTTTATTTTTACGGAACTTCTCCAGTTCAAAGTCATTGAAGACATATTCTGACAGACGGGTATTTTTTTTCTTTGAACCGGTTTTGGCAGCTGCCTTTTTGTTTTCGTAATCTACCTTATAGAGAGGAGGAAGCCCTCTGTAAATTTTTCCTTCATAAATTAATTCCGGCATAAAACGATAGAAGAAGGTTAGGAGCAGGGTGCTGATATGCGCTCCGTCTACATCGGCATCTGTCAGAATAATAATTTTATCATAGCGCAGCTTGCTGATATCAAATTCATCACCGATTCCACATCCAAAAGATGCTATCATTGCTTTAATTTCATTATTTTGTAAAATCTTTTCCAAAGAAGCTTTTTCTACATTTAAAATTTTACCACGGAGAGGAAGGACAGCCTGGGTTTTCCGGTTGCGGGCTGTTTTTACGGTACCGCCTGCAGAATCACCTTCGACAATATAAACCTCACATTCTTCCGGTTTTTTAGAAGTACAGGCAGCAAGCTTACTTTTGATATCGGTATCATTTAGCTGTTTTAAGACAGCGGTTCTTGCCTTATCGCTTGCCTTTCTGGCATTATAGGACTTTAGGGAATTATCCAAAATCTTTTTGATAAGCTCGACGTCTTTATCCAGATAGTGCTGAACCTCTGTACTAAAAACTTCTTCTACAGCGCTTTTGGCATCCGTATTTCCGAGCTTTGTTTTTGTCTGACCCTCAAACTGTGGGTCGGGGTGTTTGATGGAAATAATAGCAACTAGGCCATTTCGGATATCCTTTCCATCAAAATTGTCATCCTTTTCCTTTAAAACACCCAGTTCTCTTGCGTATTGGTTCATAACACGGGTCAGTGCTGTCTTAAATCCGGTTACAAGTGTACCGCCGTCTACAACATTAATTCGGTTGCAATAGGGATTAATCTGTTCCGAAAAACTGGTGGTATACTGAAAAGCAATTTCCACTTCAATATCGCCGCTTCTGCCTTCAATGTAGACAGGTTCTTCATGCAGCACACTGGCATCCCGGTTAATATAGCTTACAAAGCTCTGGATGCCGTATTTTTCCAGATATGTGATGGTTTCCCCGTCTATTTCATTCTTATAAATTAATTTAAGGTTTTTGTTTAAAAATGCAATTTCTTTTAGTTTCTTCTTAATGACTTCCGGCTTAAAGGTAGTTGTTTCAAAAATTTCGCTGTCGGGATAGAAGGTCACTTTGGTACCAGAAGCACTTTTGGCACATTTTCCCACCGACGGGAGCATGCCGTTTTCAAGTGGAGTAACAGGGATTCCACCATTTTTATACTCATCATGATATACCAGCCCATTTTTTTTGATTTCAACAATCATATGGGTCGACAGTGCATTTACGACAGAAGAACCAACTCCATGCAGGCCGCCTGAAACTTTATATGCCCCGTTACCAAATTTGCCGCCGGCGTGCAGAATCGTGTAAACCACCCGGACAGTAGGAATTTTTTTCGTAGGATGAATATCAATCGGCACGCCGCGTCCGTTATCTTCCACACAGATTCCTCCGTCTTTTTGGACAGTAATGTTAATTTCATTGCAAAAACCGGCAAGATGTTCATCAATACTGTTATCAAGGATTTCCCAAATCAAATGATGAAGGCCTCTGGAGCCGGTAGAACCGATATACATACCAGGGCGCTTTCTAACTGCCTCAAGACCTTCCAATACAACAATCTCTTTTCCAGTGTATTCGCTCATATTTTACCTCACTTCTGCAGGGTGAATAAGTTTCCCTATGTTTACTGTGCATTTCTCTTTGACTCCTTATGGGTTGCTAAAGGTGTCTGGAGTAATGAACTTGTGCTGATGCCATGACGTATAGTATAACACAAAGAAAAACAGGAATGCAAACATCTGTATGGATTAAAATACGGCCTGCAATCTGTTGCTGATTTGGGGTAGAAATTCCAAAGATTTTGTGATATTATGAAGCAGGCAAAATGGAAACAGATAGATACAGGCTGTTTTGGTGAGGAAGCTATGTTTGACTATTTTATTTCGTTAGGGTGGTTTTGCGGAATGGCAGGTTCATTAGCAAAACATGGATTTAGAAGCGGGGCAGGCCCATGTGACTGGTGTGAGTCAGATTTAAAAGGTGTTTTGCACTTTATGGACACTGATTTTTCGGATTTTTTGTCAAAGGAGAGATTTTTTGTCAAAGGAGAATTTAGAGGAAGATTTGCATAATCCGTTCGCATACTGTGATAAAAAATATAATTTATTGTTAAATCACGACATCAATTTTGACTTTCGTACGGAATATCCGGATATTTGTAAAAAGTATGCGCGCAGATTGGAAAATTACAGAGTAAAAATAAAAAGTCCAACTTGTTTTCTTAGAACGGTGAAGGATGAAGAAGAATTAAGATATATAGAAAACCACCAGGACTATATCAAAAGAATTATCAAAAAAGAAAATAATCAGAATGAGATTGTTTTTCTGATACCACAATGGCTTACAATGGAGCAAAAAATAGTATTTCCTTCTTTTGAACTTAATATTGATAGCTTTCACGGGGAGAGCAGGGAGAGAATTCGCGGTATGCTTGATCATAACGAAGATGGGAAAAGCTTTTTATACTAAAATCAAAGATATCTGTAAGGTTGAGTGTTTTGTGGACTTATTTTCTTATGAGAGTGAATATAACGGAGTACCAGTTTTATCATGGGACAGGATAAATGAAGTTGCATGTGAAAACTTTATTGTTACACAGAGTTACAATATAGATAATATTAAAGCCTGTCTTTTGGCACACTATCCTAAAAAGAACGTAATTTTGATAGATACACTTTTTGAAAAATAGAGTAATTGGCAATTGCCAGTGGACTTTTAAGGGAGGCTAAAATGAAAAGAAAAATAAAAATTATAATTGGGTCAGTACTGACAGCACTCACTGGCAGTATATTTACAAGGGCAGCAGTGAGTATGGCAATGAGTCCGGGGGTGGCGGATACAGCAGAGGAAGCTGGATATACACTGGACGTCAGTGGAGCAGTAGCGCTTGTCATCTGTGCAGCGATTGTGCTGTGTGGAGTTGTGATTATTATTGTCACCGGACGTGGCAAGCGGAAATAAGTTAAAAAACTATTCAGAGGCTGCAAAGAATAGAAATTTAGAAAATGCAGAAATAGAAAGGATGAGACACATGAAGAAGACACCATTTGTAACAAAAGAGCAGGTTGAAGAAATTGCAAAGACCTACCCTACACCATTTCATATTTATGATGAAAAGGCGATCCGTGAAAACGCCCGCCGCCTAAAGCAGGCATTTTCATGGAATAAAGGATATCGTGAGTATTTTGCAGTTAAGGCGACACCAAATCCATTTATTTTAAATATTCTGAAGGAAGAAGGATGCGGTGTGGACTGTTCTTCACTGACTGAATTAATGATGTCGGAAGCATGTGGCTTTACCGGTTCTGATATTATGTTTTCTTCTAACGTTACACCAGCGGAAGAATATAAGAAAGCGAAGGAATTGGATGCGTATATCAATCTGGATGATATTACCCACATTGATTTTCTGGAAGAAGTGGCAGGCATCCCGGAAACCATTTGCTGCCGATATAATCCGGGTGGAGTATTTCGAATGGGAACTGACATTATGGACAACCCTGGTGATGCCAAGTACGGAATGACAAAAGAGCAGTTGATAGAAGCTTTCAACCGTTTGAAGGGGATGGGAGCAAAGCGTTTTGGAATACACTCTTTCCTTGCGAGCAATACTGTCACAAATGAATATTACCCGACGCTGGCTGGTATTCTTTTTGAACTGGCCGTGGAAGTAAAAGAAAAGACAGGGGTAGAAATTGCTTTTATTAACCTGTCCGGAGGCGTGGGGATTCCATATACGCCGGATAAAGAACCAAATGACATAGCGGTGATTGGAGACGGTGTACGCAGGCAGTTTGAAAAGATTTTGGTTCCTGCAGGACTTGGCGATGTTGCCATTTTTACAGAACTGGGAAGATTTATGCTGGCGCCATATGGCGGGCTGGTAGTTAAAGCAATCCATGAAAAGCATATTTATAAAGAGTATATTGGTGTAGATGCCTGCGCTGTAAACTTAATGCGTCCGGCAATGTATGGTGCTTATCATCATATCACTGTTCTTGGTAAAGAGAAGAATGCCTGTGATTATAAGTATGATGTAACCGGTTCTCTTTGTGAGAATAATGATAAGTTTGCTGTTGACCGTATGCTGCCAAAGATTGATATGGGGGATTATCTTTTTATCCACGACACAGGTGCACATGGCTTTGCGATGGGCTACAATTATAACGGCAAGCTAAAATCAGCAGAACTGCTTTTGAAAGAAGATGGAAGTGTGCAGTTAATCCGTCGTGCGGAAACGCCTGAGGATTACTTTGCGACCTTTGATTTTACAGACTTTTTTGTATAAAGATTTCTTTTATAAGATTTTAAATGGAAAAGCTAAAAATATGAATGATATAGGGAGAAATTACAAAAAATACTTTTGTGGTTTCTCCCATTTTGTGAAAAAAGCCTCTAAAGTTTTGTGGAAATTCTCCGATACATATTATGACAATATAGAGAATATGATTTTAGGTGGTGATAAGAATGAGAGTAGATGCGATTAATCATGTAAGCCAAATGTATAAACCTGCAAATACAAAGAAAGCAGGTAAGACAGGAGAAATCGGAAAGCAGGATGCTTATGAAATCTCTCAGTCTGCAAAGGATTATCAGGTAGCGAAGAAGGCAGTTGCGGAAGCGCCTGAGGTCAGGGAAGACGAAGTGGCAAGGTTAAAAGAAGCGCTTGCATCAGGCGCTTATAATGTTTCTTCACAGGAAATTGCTGAGAAGATGGTAAGGAACCTGTTTGATTTCCAGATTTAAGAAATGAGGTTATCTATTGGCTAGTTTGATGGAAGAACTTTTCACTGCACTTAACAGTGAAAAGGAGATTTATGAGAAGCTTATCCCGATATCGGAAAAGAAGACAGAGATTTTGGTAAAGGGAGATTTAAAGGAGCTGGAAGCGGTTACCCAGGAGGAACAACTACTGGTGGACAAAGCAATTGCGCTGGGAAAGGAACGCGAAGGTGTGATTGCTAATATCAGCGTAGTTCTTAATAAAGATGCCAGTACCCTTGATTTGGGGAATTTAGCAGGTTTGCTTGGAAAGCAGCCGGAGGAGAAGCAGAAGCTGGCGGAACTGCATGATTCGCTGAAGGCCATTATGAAGAGATTGATTTCAATTAATGAAAAGAATAAGAATTTAATAGAGAATTCCCTTGAAATGATAGAGTTCAATATGAATTTTATTCAGAGTACACGGATGTCACCAGGGGTAAATAATTATGACAGAAATGCATCATCAAGATATCAGTCGGGTTATAGTCCCGGAGCGTTTGATGCAAAGCAATAACGATAGATTGCAGGCTCCGCCAGTAAAACTATTGTCATAAATTATTCCGGACCGGCTTGCCGGTTCGGTTCTGGCCCTAGTGGTGGAATCCGTGTTTTTCTTTATGTATGTTACAGGAAAATATTTGAAATTAACAGAAATGAGGGACAATATGAGTTTATTAACAAGTTTTAATGCAGGGGTTTCCGGACTGACCAATGCGCAGGCGGGACTTAATACAACGGGACATAATCTGGCAAATACTAAGACGCCGGGTTATACAAGGCAGCAAAATATAAATACCGATACGTATTACCAGACTTTTCGTATTACGGATAAGGATATCTTAAAGATTGGTTATGGCACTACGGTTGCGGCTGTCAGACAGATACGTGATACATTTTTGGACAGGGAATATCGTTTGGAACTTGGACGCCAGAATTTTTATGAAATGCAGTTCAATACACAGCAGGGGATTGAAGATGTATTAGGTGAGATGGAAGGAGTAGAGTTTGAAGATGCTCTGACGGGTCTGTGGGCGACGATTGAGAGCTTTTCACTGAATCCGGAGAGTATTACCAGCCGGCAGCTGCTGATTACGAAAGCGGAAGCTTTTTTACAGAAGGCACAGGATGTAAACCAGTCTTTAAGGGATTACCAGATTAATCTGAATACTCAAATTGAAGCTCAGGTAAGACGTATTAATGAAATAGCAGACAAGATTAAAGAATTAAATCTTCGGATTGCAAAGGCAGAAGCTTCTGGATTGGAAAATGCCAATGATTATCGTGATTCACGTAATCTTCTGATGGATGAACTGGCAAAGTATACAGCATTTGATGCATATGAAGATGCTACTGGCAGAGTAACAATCCGTGTAAACAATGCGCCTTTGGTAGATGAGCAGAACAGCTACCATATGCAGTGTGAAAAGATTCAAATCAAAGAACCCCGGTTAAATGCAGACGGCACTTTTGCAAGAAAACCAAATGGTGAGATTATTTATGATATCGTAGGAAGTTCGCCAATGCTTACTGTGACATGGGTAGATAGCGGCTTTGGTGAAGTTTACAGTCTGGACGAAGCATTTACTACAGCAAATGATTCAGACGCGGGCTCACTGCTTGGGATTTTAACAGCCCGTGGGCAGAAATTTGGCTATTATACAGATATCCCGCAGAATGTGAAGGATTTAAAGGGACAGTTAAAGCAGGATGTTTTAAATGAATATAATAACTCAACGGGCAAATGTCTGATTGAAAGAGTGGAAGCGCAGTTTGATTTGCTGATACATAAAGTGGTTACAGCAATTAATGATGCATTTGCACCAAATATCGGTACTTCAAATGGTGCTGTGACGGGTACGGATGCAAAGGGGAACACCGTAAACCTTAACCTGCAGAATACTAAAGTGCTGGATGTAAATCGTTGTCCGGTAGGAACGGATGATGATGCAACACCAGGTACAGAAGTTTTTGCCCGCAAGAACGGTGAGCGTTATACGGTTTATACAGTTGCCGGCCCGATGTATGCAGTAGATGAAAACGGAGCAAATATTAAAGATGAGGATGGAAATGACATCCTGATTACAAAGGAAGAAACAGATGCCGATGGAAATAAGACATATAAATTGTATGTATATAATGAAGAAGATAAGGATGATGTAGATACTCAGTATACGATACAGAATCTGGAAATCAATCAAAAACTTCTGGAAAACTACTCTTATCTTCCGGTACATGGTAATCCGGCAGCAGGAAAGACGGAAGAGTATGATATGGATGTATATAAAGTTATGCTTGCAGGCTGGCGGGAGAAGTCAGTTGTACTGGATCCAAATACTCTTGCAGAATATGGTGCAGATGAATTTTATGATTCTTTAGTAACTGCTCTTGGAACTCAGGGAAATGTCTGGAAGGATATTGTAGAGAGCCAGACAAAGCTGACCGAGAGTATTGAAGATAAACGTCAGCAGGTGGCAGGTGTATCAACGGAGGAAGAAATGGTAAGCCTTCTTATGTACCAGCATGCATATAACGCATCTTCAAGATATATTACAGTCATTGATGAAATGTTAGAGCATTTGATTGAACGTTTGGGATAATAAGAAACTGTCAATCAAATGACAAAACAAGCTGATTATCGATAGTTTCTAATGAAAGCGCAGAAAGATTAGGAGGGAAAGATATGCCATCATCATTTTTTGGATTAAATATTGCGAAGTCGGGTATGACGGCTTACAACGCATGGCTTAACACAACAGCACATAATGTTTCTAATGTAAAGACAAAGGGATATACAAGACAGACAGTAAATCAGGCGGCTACGATACCGCTTTCCTATGGAACCAGATATGGTATGGTAGGTACTGGTGTAGAAGCAATCAGCATAGAGAGTGAGAGAGATATTTATTATGATAATAAGTATCGTCTCAGCAACACAAGCTATGGTAAATATGAAACGCTCACCTATTATATGCAGAGTATCGAAGAATATTTTTATACAAAGGATGCTGCTACGGGTGGAATATCAAATGCCTTAGACAACTTTTTTAAGTCCATTACAAATCTGACAACAGATCCTGCAAATACAACAATTCGTACACAGACAATTGGTTTTGCGGAAACCCTGACAACCTATATCAGGGAGACAGCAAATAATCTGCGGACGCTGCAGGAGGATGTAAATGACCAGATAGCAAAGACAGTAGATAAAATCAATGCGTATGGCGAAGAAATCGCATCGTTAAGTAGGCAGATTAACACATTGGAGATTTATGGCTCAAAAGCAAACGATTTGCGTGACAGACGTGCGGTCCTATTAGATGAACTGTCAGAATTAGTTGATATCCAGGTAGAGGAAAAAGAGCCGGCAGGTGATAAAGGATTTGCACAGTTTATTGTGACCATAGACGGTTCCAAGCTCGTAGATACTTATGACCATTATAATATACTCTATCAGGTAGAGGGAACGAAAAACTGTCAGAACGATTATGATAAATTATATGACTTGCGATGGAGCAATGGAGCGGATTTGGATGTACATGGTCCGGGATTAGGCGGTAAGCTTCAGGCATTGTTCCAGCTTCGCGATGGAAATAACGGTGAAGTTTTTTCTGGAAAGGTGCAGACAGGAGCTGCTGGTTCGAATACCGTTACTATTACAGATGTAAATGATTTGGGGCAATCAATCCTGAAACTGGATATTCCGGAATCAGATGGAGAGATTTATATAGGAAGTGCAAGATACAAATATGAGTCCTTTACCGCAAGCGTAGATGCTGATGGTAAGTATACGTATACCTTTACGTTAAAAGACGGGGTAACATTAGGTTCCAATGTAGAAGGAAGGACGGCTTCTATCAGCGAACCGGTAGATTTCCGTGGTATACCGTATTATATGGCACAGTTAAATGAGTTTGTCCGTACCTTTTCTTACAGCTTTAACAAGGTACAGATGGGTGGTTTGGATTTGAACGGAGACCCAGGGAAGCAGGTGTTTGGAGGAGTAGATAAGGCGCTCGGGCTGGATTTAGAGTTTGAAATGGAAGTGAAACAGGGATTTACTTTTAGTTCAGCAATGAACCCGGCGAATGCAGCCGATGGCAGATTAAAAACATCTTATTACCAGTTGACAGCGTTTAATACCTACATTGACGAAGCAGTTGCCAAAGACGGGAAGCTTTTGGCATGTGCGGATGCTGCCGGTGGAGTGGGAAACGGAAAGAATCTGGAGCTTATGTCTGCGTTGTCAAGTGATAAAACGATGTTCCGTCAGGGACAGCCGGCTTCTTTCCTGCAGGTTTTGACTTCTACGATTGGTGTTGATTCAGGTAAAGTAACTGAGGCGGCAAAAAATGCAAAGAATGTCAGAGATTTTGTAGATAATAGAAGATTATCCAAAGCAGGTGTTGATGAAGATGAAGAAGGTCAGAATCTCATTATCTGCCAAAATCTTTTAAATTATCAGTATAAAGTATTGTCTGTTATGGATGAGGTGCTTGACAAATTAATTAATGGCACTGCCGTATAGATATAAGGAGGTAAAATATGAGAGTTACCAATTCAATGATATCCAACAGTTCACGTTCCCATATTGAAAATGCAAAGTATGAGATGATGCTTCGGGAGAACCAGTACACAACACAGAAGAAGATTTTACGTCCTTCTGATGACCCAACCATTGCGGTCCGTTCGTTGCAGCTTCGTACTACTTATGCCCAAATTGACCAATATGTAGAAAAGAATGTGCAGGATGGAATGAAGTGGATGAATGCCACAGAAACTGCAATCAAGAATATTAATGACATTCTTGTTCATATGAAGGAAAGATTAAATCAGGGTGCGAATGATTATCTTGGGATTGATGAAAGACATTCTGTACTATCGGTATTAAAAGAGTATGCCGCTGCTGTTTTTGAGGATGAAGCGAATACGGATTATGCAGGACGCTATGTTTTTACCGGTTACCGTACAGATACTTCTCTTATCTTTCCGGAAGAAGTAAAGAATTTGGAATATGAAATCACACAGAATTTTGCAAGTACAGATATTGATACGATTAAATATGTGTATGGCGGAGCAAATTATGCGGCAGGCAGTACAGCAGCCGACTATGCACAGCAGGTGCCAAAGCAGGATACTACGTATCATTTAAAATTAGCGTATGATAAATGTTCAGATACAGCAATTACAGGTTCTACAAATCCTGCAATAAGTATAACACTGAACGGAACGGCATATGCAGGTACGCCAAAGCAGCTTAATATCAAGACGATGTCATCTGCGGATGTTGATAATTATAAGACGGATTTAGGAACGGCTGATGCAATCTATTTGTATGATACAGGTGAAATTATTTTTTCTGATGCAATTTTCTCCGAAATCCAGCAGAATGCTGCAGATATGCAGATTACCTATAGTAAAAAAGGGTTTGATAAGAGCGATATCCGTCCGGAAATGTATTTTGCATGTACCAGTTACAATACAGATTCAATGAAGACAACTTCTTACAGAGATCCATCAGGGCAGGCAATTGAGTATGAGATAAATTTCAGCCAGACCTCTAAGGTAAATACACAGGCAAAGGATGCGATTGATACGGATATTTACCGTGCGATTGATTATCTGGAGCAGACTATCCTTGCGCTGGATGAGGTGGAAAAGAAAATTTCAGATGTTGATACTATGATTGCAAATACGACAAATGAGGCGGATATTGCGACCTATAAGAAACTCAAGGAAGTATTAGAGCAGGAACAGAAGCTTCAGGTTGGATGTATGACGGAGGCATTTGGCAAGGGACTTACGATGGTAGATAAGACACAGGCTCAATTAAATGTTGCGCTTGCAGAACTTGGTTCCCGTTATGACCGCTTTGAGTTAACATATGATAAACTGTCAGACCAGAGAATTAATACAGAGCAGAAATTATCAGATAATGAGGATGTAGATTTAGCAGACGCATTTATTAATCTTACACAGGCAGATAATCTGTATCAGGCGGCTTTGACAGCAACCTCGAAGATATTAGGAAATTCGCTCTTGAACTATATTTAGGATTCGTTTGGGATAAAATATTTTTGGGCTAAATATTGGCGGTGTATGAAAATCAGACTGATGGATGTATACACTGCCTTTTTCTTGGATAGGATACTGCTCGATGTATAATGGTACGCCGACAAAAACGCATTATTGTTTTTGCTAGTGCACCAGCGAAGTCGGTGCGCTTTTTCTAAAAAATGAAAGGAAATGAGGTAGGGATATGAAAATAGATACAAGATATTTTGGCGAGGTGGAAATCGGCGAAGAGAAGATTATCCACTTTGAGAAAGGGATTCCGGGATTTGATGAATATAAGGATTATACGGTTCTCTACGATATTGATGGGGAAGGGGAACCATTCTTTTCATGGCTGCAGAGTATAACAGAAAAAAGTTTGGCTTTTCCAGTTGTGAATCCTTTTCGCATAGCCGAAGATTACAATCCTGTTGTGGAGGATGCGTTATTAGAGGAGATTGGTAAATGTGATATGGAAGATTTAGTTCTCTTTCTGTTGGCGACTGTGCCGGAAAATCCTGAAAATGCAACAGTTAATATGAAAGCTCCATTGCTAATTAATTCAAAGAGCCGTCAGGGGATGCAAATCATTGTTGAAAATGAAGACTATGAAATTCGTCATAGAATTATGAAAGAGAAAGAATAAAGTTTTATTAAAGTGGTAAAAAACACCACACAAGTGAAACGAAGTCATTCTTAAGAAGGACGCGAAAACAGCGTTCTTCCCACAAATATCAATTATGCGAATAAAAGTAAAGGTGAATTTTGTTCACCTTACAGAAATGAGGTGACATATGTTAGCATTAGCCAGAAAGGTTAACCAGTCGATTGTAATTGGGAACGACGTTGAGGTAACAATACTTGAGATAAAAGGTGACCAGATTAAGATTGGGATTAATGCACCGAAAAATGTGCCAATCTACCGGAAGGAAATTTATACGCAAATTCAGGAAGAAAATAAGAGTGCAGTTCAGGAAGTGGATTTAGAAAAGATTCGGAATTTGTTTGAACGGAAGGAGTAAAGATTTTGCGAGATATGCCGATATAAGTAATAGATTAGAAGAGCAGTGCACCAGATATAACGACACATGGAGGTGAATTTTATGGCAATGGAATCATATATGAAAGGTGTTGCAAAAGAATATGAAAAACCAGTGCAGCCAGTGCAGACTGCAAAGAAGGCACAGCCGGCGCAGACTGTGAAGCCGGCAGAGCTGACAATAGAGCCTGTTACTGCACAGACAACGGATGGTCAGGATATAGAAACATTAGTTGCTCTGATGAATGGAGGGAAGGAAAAAGATCCTGCCCAGAGTACGATTGATTCGGCAATATCCGGTATGAATGCCAAAATGGCTAAGACGCGTTGCGCTTATGCATATGATGAAGGGACGAAAAGAATTACAATTAAAGTATATGATGATGAGACGGATGAGCTAATTCGTGAAGTGCCGCCAGAGAAGTCTTTAGAAGCATTAAAGAAAATTTGGGAGCTTGCAGGAATCTTTATAGACGAGAAGAGATAGGAGGAAATAATTATGGGAATTCGTTTATCAGGTTTAAATTCAGGCATGGATACAGACTCTATTGTTAAGGCGCTTATGTCTGCGCAGTCAATGAAAAAGACAAAGATAGAGTCAAAGAAAACAAAACTGGAGTGGAAGAAAGATATCTGGGGTGAATTAAATACTAAGATATATGACTTTTATAGAAATTCACTTGCTAAGATTAAGTCAAAGGGTACTTATAAGACAAAAGCGGCGACCAGTTCTGATACAAGCAAGATAACAGCTACGGCTGGTGCTTCTGCTTCAGAAGGTACCTACAAGATTAAGGTATTGTCTACAGCGTCTGCACAGTATGTGACAAGCGGTAAGTTAAAGGGGGCTGAGACAACAGACGAGAATGGTGTGACAACTACAGGAAAAGCAACTGCGTCCAGTAAGCTGGTTGACTTGTTAGATGCATCCGGCAATAAAGGATTTCAGGCCGGAACACAGATTTCCATTCAGTCAGCAAGTGGATTGTCTACTCTTGTAGTAGATGAGGATACTACAGTAAGGGATTTTGTTGCGGCTGCCCAAAATGCAGGGTTAACAGCTTCTTTTGATGAGGGACAGCAGCGTTTCTTTATTGGTTCTGGTACAAGTGGTGCAGACCAGAAGTTTACAATTACGGCAGGGACTTTATCACAGGGGCAGTTGGATGCGATTGCTGACTGGAAGGAGGCCGTTGGTTATGATTATTTAAATGCAACAGATAAGACGGCTGTTTCTAAGATTTTTGACCAGTTGCAGTCAGGTGCAGTTACTTATGAGGATGTAAGCAAGCAACTGAATGAGTACACAAACAGTGCAAGTAAGGCAGCAGTTACAGCATATTATGAAAAGCAGCTTACGGAAGGTTATCAGGCACAGTACTTTACCGATGGTAACCATGATACGGTATCAGCAGCAGGAAAGCAGGCGCTGCTTGATGCAGGGTATACAGAGGAGACCTATAATACCTGGGTTGAGGAAGACAGGGTTGCTGCAATTGGAAAGCTTATTTCCAAGAAGGTAAAAGAAGATATGGCAACCGATACGTATAAGCAGAGAGTAGAGGATGGGGTGACAAATGGTATCAGCGGCGCTTCTGACAGTTTCCTTGCTTCTTCTGAAGCACAGCGTGAGGCAGCAGTAGAGACAGAAGCACGTAACTATAATGGTATTATGTCTAATATTACGTCGGCAAATGGACAGTTATCCTACCTTGGACTTAGTGAAGTGACAGGTGATAAGGTAGATGAGGTAAATGGAGATGGAATGGTAGTACAGAAAGCCGGTGATGCTACCATTACACTGAATGGTGCAACTCTGACCAGTTCCAGTTCAAGTATTACAGTAAATGGCCTGACCTTGAATTTGCTGAACACAACAGATGGTGAAGAAGTCACAGTTAGTGTTACTAAGGATAATTCGGCAGTTTATGATACCATTAAAGACTTTATCTCTGAATATAATTCTATTTTGAAGGAGATGAATACAAAGTATAATGCAGAATCTGCCAGAGGTTATGATGTACTTACCAGTGACCAGAAGGAAGCTATGAGTGAGGATGAGATAGAGCAGTGGAATGATAAGATTAAAAGCTCCCTGCTTCGCCGTGATAATACATTAGGCTCATTGGTAACTTCTTTTAGAAATAACATGATGTCCGCATATGAAGCATCAGATGGAAAGCGGTACTCTCTGGCATCTTTGGGAATTATGACGTCTACTGATTACAAGGAAGGCGGTCTGCTTCATATTAAGGGTGATGAAGATGATACGGTATACGGAGACGAAAAGAATATACTGGAAAAGATGATAAATGAAGACCCGGATTTGGTAATGGAGATAATGACGGGTATTACGGAAAATTTATATTCAGATCTGCAGAATAAGATGTCGACTACTCCGCTGAGCAGTGCACTGACCTTTTACAATGATAAGGAAATGGCATCGCAGTTATCTGATTATAAGAAATCAATTTCAGAATGGGAAGTAAAGTTAGCAGAGCTGGAGAACAGATATTATTCTCAGTTTACAGCAATGGAAAAAGCCATGGCAAAACTCAATTCCCAGCAGAATTACTTTGCTAGTATGCTTGGTTAAAATGCGTCTCATAATACAAGGAGGTATTTCGGATGGCACAATTACGCAATGCTGCACAGATGTATCAGGCGAATTCTGTCAATACAGCATCGCCTGCTAAATTGACACTGATGCTCTATGAAGGGGCAATCAAGTTTTGCAATATTGCAAAAGAAGCAATGGATGAAGGGAATATTGAAAAAACAAATATCAATATCCAAAAGGCAGAAAAGATTATTGTGGAATTAAGAGTGACACTGGATATGAAGTATCCGGTAGCGAAGGAGTTTGATGGAGTATATGACTATATTTACCGCAGGCTGGTCGAGGCAAATATGCAGAAGGATAAGGAGATTTTAGAGGAAGCCCTGAAGCATATTAAGACAATGCGTGATACCTGGAAAGAGGTTATGCGGATAAATAATGTCAGTTAATGGAATAGGTGATAAAGTAAAATCCGTGGGAAAGTTCTTTTCCCACGGGATTTGCTTTATATATTGAAATTGTCATAAATAGTGTTTTCTATTGAATGTTTCTGTCAACGGATTTGGTGTATTGACAGTGTAAAAAATCATCAGTTTATATTTATGTATTGATGGATGCGAGATTTCACTTTGATAAATCAGCACAGGAATGGAGATTAGTATGGATAATAATATATCGGTTTATGTTGCTGCCCTGCAGGATTCTTTACGAAATAAATGGGATGTTTTAAAAGAAATTCTGGATTTGACAGAGCAGCAGGAAAAAATCTTAAATGCAGAAGAAATGGACTGGGACGGTTTTGATGCTCTGGTACAGAAAAAGGGAAAACTTCTTGAGAGGATAGAAGAACTGGACAGAGGGTTTGAGGAGTTTTTTGGCAAAATCGGCACAACATTAAAGGAGAATTCAGCCCGGTACAAGCCACAGATATTAGAACTTCAGAATAGTGTCCGTGTTATCACGGAATGTGGCGTTAAAATACAGGCATTAGAGAAGAAAAATAAAGATAAGTTTGCCGCAGCAATGTCAAAGAAACGTAAAGAAATCCGTGACTTTAAGGCGAGCAATAAGACGGCGGCATCTTATTATCAGAATATGGCAAACCAGCATCATGAATGGCAGTCCTATTTTATGGATAAGAAAAAATAAAAAGAAAATCAAAAAAGGGTTAAGGGATTGAAAAAGCCAACCGATATATAAAGTGTAAAACATAAGACATTACATAAATAGTAAGTAATGCGGTATATGTTATCATTCTCTCTGGTAATCAGGTTACATAGAGAGTAAAGATAAAAATTGATTCATAACCGTGTACGGACGTCATGAATCAGAAAACTAAAATCAAACACCAGTGGCATGGATGCCACTGCAAATTCAAGGAGGAATTATTATGATAGTACAGCACAATATGTCAGCGCTTAACACAAACAGACAGTTAAGCATCACAAACAAGGCACTTTCAAAGAGCACAGAGAAGTTATCATCAGGTTATAGAGTAAACCGTGCAGCAGATGATGCAGCAGGACTTTCTATCAGCGAGAAGATGAGAACTCAGATCCGTGGTCTGAATCAGGCATCTAAGAATGCACAGAATGGTCAGTCTCTTATTCAGACAGCTGAAGGAGCTATGAACGAGATTCACTCAGTACTTCAGAGAATGCGTGAGTTAACCGTTCAGGCAGCTAATGATACAAACGTATCCGTAGACCGTGACTCTATCAACAAAGAGTTAGTACAGTTAACAGCAGAAATCGACCGTATTGCATCTCAGACAGAGTACAATACTATGAAACTTCTTAGTGGTGGTTTCACAGAGAAGAATTTACAGGTTGGTGCAAATACTGCACAGTTCATTTCTATCAGTATCTCAGCAATGTCTGCAGCAGGTTTAAGTGTTCAGGCAGCTAATGTAAGTGATATTGTTAAAGGTGGTAAAACTTCTTCAGCAATTTCACCAGTAATTTCTACTATTGATGCAGCGATTAAGGCAGTATCATTAGAGAGATCAAAACTTGGTGCTATTCAGAACAGATTAGACCACACAATTGACAATGCTGATAATATGTCAGAGAACTTACAGTCAGCAGAGAGCTTGATTCGTGATGTAAATATGGCTGATGAGATGGTAACTTACTCAGCTAAGTCAATCATCCAGCAGGCAGGCCAGTCTATGTTAGCACAGGCAAATCAGGCAACACAGGGTGTATTGTCATTACTTCGCTAATTCATGACAATAGGTTTGCTGGCGGAGTCTGCAATCTATTGTATTTAGCAGGTTAATTAACAGCAGAAATGCTGGTGTTCTCCTGAGCGGTTAATCTGCTTGGGAGAAATAACAAAAAGCAATTCATAATCGTGTACGGACGCTATGAATCAAAAAAACTAAAAATCGAACACTAAGTGGCATGGATGCCACTGCAAATTCAAGGAGGAATTGTTATGATAGTACAGCACAATATGTCAGCGCTTAACACAAACAGACAGTTAAGCAT
>CANRVD010000035.1 GCA_947643145.1 uncultured bacterium
ATTAACATCTTCAAAAAGTGCCTTTTTTCCAAGGCGCAGTGTCACATTGCTTGCTTGAATCATTTTGAAATCCTTTCTAAATTACTATTGTCATGAATTAACTGTGAATAGTAACTATTTTACAGAAATATTTATATTTTGCAAGAAATATTTTGACGCTGCAAAGGAAAATATGTTAATATGGTAATATTCACAGCTCATTTTTGACAATAGACCTGTTGGCAGGGCTTTACGCATATTGTTTAAAATGGCTGCAAATCGTAAGAGTTTTACTGACAGAGGGGGTTCTGGTTGCATGGAGGATGGAATTTTATTTTGGGGAATCAGCATTTTGTTCCTCGGAATACTGATTGTCTGGTTTACCCGTTTCTTTGGGGAGATGGGAGCAGATTATAAGAACCCTTTTGCATTATGGTGTCAGGGAAAGAAAAATTATGAAGGAGAGCCGCTTGAAAGAGAGGAAATTCTACAGATATTTGGAATAGCACTTCTAGTCCGGTTTGCATTTTATATCTTGGGAGCGATTATCTGTGTATCTTCGGTAGAATATTATTCACAGGCGGGGCATTTTGGCATTCCGGAATTTTTAGGCAGTTGGCGGCGTTGGGATGCACAGCATTATATCAATCTGGCAGATTTGGGATATCAGGATTATGTAGAGAATGGCGAGCATCTTTTTTTGGTGTTTTTTCCATTGTATCCGTGGATTGTCCGTGTATTTCATCTACTTATCAGAAACTGGGATGTAGCATGCCTGACAGTGTCTGTCTTTAGCTTTTGCATTGGCAGTGTCTTCTTTTACGGAGTCGTAAAAGAAGAGTTTGGCAGGACCATAGCAAGGTATTCTCTGATTCTGCTGTGTTGTTATCCATTTTCTTTCTTCTTTGGCGGGATGATGACAGAAAGCTTGTTTTTCTGCCTGCTTTCTGCCGGATTTTTCTATATCAGGCGTCATAAGTGGGTTGTGGCAGGGGTTATAGGGATTTTTTGCTCCCTGTGCAGAGTGCAGGGGATTTTACTGTTAGGAGTAGGGATGGTAGAGTTTTTTGTAGTATACCGTCCTGTCGGGCTGATACGGGAAAAAAAGTTTAAGCAGTTTTTGACAGTCTTTTGTACAAAAGGAAGCTGGCTTTTTTTAACTGTAATTGGCAATCTGATTTATTTTAGCATTAATAAAAGTGTGGAAGGAGATTTCTTCCGTTTCCGGTACTATCAAAAGGAGCACTGGTATCATACGACTACATATATTTCAAACTGTATATCCGAGATTCTTGGCTATGCCAGGGCAGGGGATAAACAGAATTCTATTGAAATATGGCTACCAGAGTTGGTAATCTTTATTTTGGCAGTGGCCTGTATTATCTATTCACTGCGAAGGCATCCGCTGCGCTACAGTGCATTTTTAATAGTATATACCGTATTGAATTATTCTGTAACATTTTTAATCAGCGGTGGCAGATATATGTTGTGTGCATTGCCGATGTTCGTGGTTCTGGCCCAGATATTGGAAAAGCAGAAATGGCTTTGTTTCTTATTTACTGCCATGTCCGTCTGTCTGTTGAATTTGTATTTTCATCTATATATGTCAGGCGGGCAGGTGATGTAGTAGATAATAGTATGATAGTTGTCGTGAATGCGTACAAAAAATGTTCACAATTTACTGATAAAATAGGTGCGGTATACGCAGTGGGAGGAAAGCATGAACAAAGGAAACAAGTTATTTGAATATCGGATAGGCAGTTCGCTGCCCTTTGGTGTAACAAAGGTACAGGACGGGGTTCAGTTTGCTGTTTATCTTCCGAAAAGCAAAAACTGTTCTTTGAAGTTATATAAGAGGGGAAAGAAAATACCGGATGCTGTTGTAGTACTTACAGAGAAATTTAAAGTAGGTGGTGTATATTTTGTGACAGTCTGTAAGGCTGATGTCAACAAGGACGTCAGGACAATAGAAGAAATATTGTCGCAGGATTACGAATATATGTATGAAGCAGACGGAAGGGAATTTATTGACCCCTATGCCGGATATGTTACAGGCAGGGAACATTGGGGCAAAAGAGGCAGGCAGTCAAAACCGGTACGTGGTGGAATCTGTATCCGCAGCTTTGACTGGAAGGAAGATGTATCTCTTCGGATACCTTATTCGGATTTGATTTTATACCAGCTTCATGTCAGGGGATATACAAAACACAGTTCTTCTAAGGTGGCGCATAAAGGGACATTCCGTGGGCTGATAGAAAAGATTCCTTATTTAAAGGATTTGGGAATTAATGGCATACTTTTGCTTCCGGTGTATGAGTTTTGTGAAATAGCACGGGAGGAAGAGAAGAAGGAACCGACGGAAAGCGTAATGGATGAAATTAAGGAAAACAAGATAAATTACTGGGGATATGGGACAGAAGATACTTATTACTTTGCACCTAAAGCAGCATATTCCAGTAATCCAGCGCGGCCATCCGAAGAATTTAAAGAAATGGTTCAGGCATTTCACAGAAATGGAATTGAAGTTTTGTTAGATATCTATTTTACACCGGGAACGAATCTGTTCTTAATGACAGATTGTTTAAGAAGCTGGGTATTAAAGTATCATGTGGATGGTTTCCGGATTAATCAGGATGTTATGCCTGCCCTGACTGCTGCATCTGATCCGATTCTTTCCGGCGTAAAGATACTGGGTGCATACTGGGATATGAATGAATTACATGGAGCCGGTGTCTTTGGACAAAAGAATGCCTTGGGAGAGTTTAATGAAGGGTTTATGACTGACGTCCGTCGTTTTTTAAAGGGAGACGAAGGGATGGTAGAGCGGGCGGCACGCTATTTTTATAAAAATGCAAGTGATTATTCTGTCGTAAATTTTATAACGCATAACAATGGTTTTACCATGATGGATTTAGTTTCCTATGATGTGAAGCACAATCAGGGAAACGGGGAAATGAACAGGGATGGAACAGAGTTTAACTATAGCTGGAACTGTGGCGTAGAGGGGAAGACACGTAAGAAGTCTATTTTGGATAGAAGAATGATACAGATAAGGAATGCTTTTCTTATGCTGTTGACCAGCCAGGGGACTCCCATGATATTGGCGGGGGATGAGCTTGGACGCACGCAGTTTGGAAATAACAATGCATATTGTCAGGATAATGCAATTACCTGGCTGAATTGGAATATGACCAATACAGCTACGCAGATACATGATTTTGTAAAGAAAATCATACAGTTTCGAAAGGCCTTTTCAGTACTGCATCAGGCAAAGCCGGTGCGGATGGTGGATACGTTATCCTGTGGGATGCCGGATTTGTCTATACATGGGACACAGGCATGGAGACCGGATTATTCCAATTACAGCCGTATGCTGGGGCTTCTGTACTATGGGGAGTATGTCGATACGGGAAATGGCAGGTCAGTTTATATTATTTATAATATGTACTGGGAAGCCAAATCTTTTGATTTGCCAAATCTTCCAAAAGGACGGAGTTGGCGTGTAATGATTGATACTTATGATAATACGTTTGAAAGCAGCTTACTGAAGCAAAAGGCAGATACAAAGGCCAAAAGCAAAAAAAGAACAAAGAAACAGGTAGATTTACAGCGTAAAACCGTTGTGCCTCCACGTACTATTGTGATATTTGTGGAAGAATATGCCTAAAGGGATATGTACGGCTGCTATTTGCAGCCATTTCCTTTGTGTAAAAGGAGTGTTTAGAACAGACGATACGTCGATTTCAGGAAACAATCACCCTTTTATGTGCAAGCACGACGAAGATTCCTGTTACCTGAAACATGAGCACTGACACACTGATCATTTAATAAACCTCTTATCTATTCATCCATCTGCTATGCTGAATTTTCCAGTAATAGCTACTACTACACTGTCGAAAATTTGCCTTGCAGATGAACGGATATCCTACGTGGTTTTACCAAATATCAACGTGCCAGCACACTTCCGTGAATAGTAATTTGGAATTACAGGTTATGGTTGTTTACAATTTCCTGATAGAGATCCAAAGTACATACCTTAGATGGCTCATAATGTTTACAGGATTTGCAGGATACATCCTCTGAAGCGGTGGAATTAGTGGAATTGCTGCATCCACAGTTATCGCATCCGCAAGGGGAAAAACGTGTACAACGTTCTGCTACCTGATGAAATGTTTTTGAATCTTTTTTCATGATTTCCCTCATTTCTGCACTGCATTTTGTGCATAGCGCAATATTTGTGTCGCAGTGCAGACACAAACAAAGGGAAGAATGCTGCTTTGCAGCAAGCCCGTTTTGCGGGCGTTTCTTCCTGTGTGAATGGTCTTTTCATTCACACTTTTCCCGTAAGGCATGTGCCAAGCAGAAATGGAATCATTTCTATTTGGCGGCTGCCTCCGGGCCGGATACCCTGTTTTAAATGCGGATATCTGGTTGACTATGCGTCGTTTATATGCTAAAGACAAAGTTTTGACTCTATAACGGATGGCTTGCATGTGAATAGTACTGGCGCATTCACATTATAGATGCTTTGTCGTAACAGTAGTATGTACAGAAAGAAGGATTTTATGATAGTGTTAAAAATTTTTGACGTAAAAGATATGATGTCGCATTTACTGTTGGAAGAAAGCTTTGATGGGTATTTTTTAGAGGAAGTGAGTGTAACAACCTATGCAAAGCTTAAGCTGCAGGGAAAGAGAAACAGGGCATGGTATGATACGGAAAAGGGAGAAAAAGGCCCGCCAAAGCTTTTGTACTGGAAAGAAGCAAAACCGTTAATCTATTCTTATATCAAGGGAAAAAAGACACCGCATTCCTTTATGATTTCTTTGAAGCTTACAGAGGAAGAAATTTCCAGATTGTTAGGAAACCAGTTATTTGCTTTGTTTGTGGAGGAACAGGGAATGGAATGTCTGCTTCATTTCCGCTTTGAGAAAGGAAATTTATTTGTTGTCACAGGAACTTCTTACCAGAATTTTACAATGGATAAAAGAGGGGAATTTGCCTGGGACAATAGTGTAAAGGGACTGTTACGGCAGATGAAAATCTCTTTTGAAGAGGGGTAAAAAGCTGTGAAATGGCGCAGAGAAAGTGAGGAACTGCTTTTTGGGAGACAGTTTCTAAAAACAAAGAAAGTGAGGATATCAAAATGTTAAAAACATTAGGAGCCCATGTGAAAGGTTATATTGCGGCATCTGTTTTGACACCTGTTTTTATGATTTTAGAGGTGGTATTTGAAATGATTATCCCGATGTTAATGGCGTCAATTATTGATGACGGTATCAAAAAGGGAGATATGAATCATATTTACCAGGTAGGGGCATTTATGGTAGTTGCTGCTGTTTTTGGACTTTTGGCTGGTCTTATGGGTGGAAAGTATGGAGCGCTTGCTTCGGCAGGTTTTGCCAAAAATATTAGGAAAGCGATGTATGATAATATTCAGACGTTTAGTTTTTCAAATATTGATAAGTTTAGTACATCTGGTCTGGTAACCAGACTGACGACAGATGTAACAAACCTGCAAAATGCCTATCAGATGATACTGCGTATGTGTATGAGGGCGCCTGCAAGTCTGCTTTGTGCGATGATTCTTGCCTTCTATACTAATGCAAGAATCGCGAGTATTTTTTTGATTGCAGTTGTTTTACTGGGAATTGTTTTATTTATGATTATCCGGCGTACCATGAAATATTTTAACCAGGTATTTAAAAAGTATGATAAGTTAAATGAGAGCGTACAGGAAAATGTCTCTGCCATCCGTGTGGTGAAGGCGTATGCAAGGGAAGAGCATGAGAAAGAGAAGTTTAATACTGCCGGAGAGAATATTTATAAAATGTTTGTAAAAGCAGAGAGTTTAATTGCCTTAAACAGTCCAGTTATGCAGATTACCGTTTATTCCTGCATCCTTTTAATCAGCTGGCTGGGAGCAGAAATGATTGTCGGAGGCAGCCTTGGGACCGGAGAGTTGACATCACTTCTGGCATATTGTATGAATATCCTTATGAGCCTGATGATGCTTTCCATGATTTTTGTAATGATTACCCTTAGTATTGCGAGTGCAGAACGTGTAGCAGAGGTATTAAATGAGGAAGCAGATATTACCAACCCGGTGAATCCTGTTAGGAATGTTGAGGATGGTGCAATTGTCTTTGAACATGTAAATTTCCGGTATAAAAAAGATGCAGCAGATTATGTTTTAAAAGATATTAACCTGGACATCAAATCAGGAGAAACAATTGGTATTCTGGGTGGAACCGGCAGTGCCAAGTCCAGTCTTGTTAATTTAGTCAGCCGTTTGTATGATGTGTCGGATGGAAGTATTATGGTAGGAGGCAGGGATGTAAGAGAGTATGATATGGAGGTACTTCGTAATGAGGTAGCAGTTGTTCTGCAGAAAAATGTGCTGTTTAGCGGCACGATTTTGGAAAATCTGCGCTGGGGAAATAAAGAAGCAACCGAAGAGGAGTGCATCCATGCATGTAAGCTTGCCTGTGCCGATGAATTTATCCAGAAAATGACAGACGGATACAATACATATATAGAGCAGGGTGGAAATAATGTGTCAGGCGGACAGAAGCAGAGACTTTGTATTGCAAGGGCACTGTTAAAGAAGCCTAAGATTCTGATTTTGGATGATTCAACCAGTGCGGTTGATACAGCGACTGATGCAAAAATCAGGAAGGCATTTGCCGAGGAAATACCAGGAACAACCAAACTGATTATAGCACAGCGTATCTCAAGCCTTGAGCGTTGTGACCGCGTCATTGTTATGGAGGATGGTATGGTAGACGGGTTTGGAACACCTGCGGAGTTGTTAGAGAGTAATGAAATTTATCGCGATATCTATGAATCACAGATGAGCGGCAGTGGTGATTTTGACGAACCGGGAAAGGAGTGATAGCATGGCAGGACAGGAAAGTAAAGAAGTAAAAGGTCCTGGAAGAAGGGGGCCGATGGGACCAAAGCCCAAAATTAAAAATCCGGGTAAGCTTTTTATGAGACTGATGAAATACATTTTGCAGAATTATACGCTTCATTGCATTGTTGTGGTTGTCTGCATTATTGTGTCAGTACTTGCAAGTGTGCAGGGAACGATGTTTACCCAGACCCTGATAGATGATTTTATTGAACCGATGATTAAGATGGAAAATCCTGACTTTGCGCCTCTGTTTGCAAGGATGGCAAGGGTTGCTGTTTTTTACGGCATTGGTATTGTGGCTGCATATGTCCAGAGCCGCGTGATGGTAAATGTAACACAGGGAACGCTTTTAAAGCTGCGTATGGAAATGTTTGCGAAGATGGAGTCTTTACCGATTAAATATTTTGATACCCATTCCCATGGTGACATTATGTCAATGTATACAAACGATATTGATACACTGCGTCAGATGATAAGTCAGAGTATTCCGCAGTTTATTAACAGTCTGATTACCATTGTCAGTGTACTTGCATGTATGATTGTTTTAAGCATACCACTTACGGTTGTAACATTATTTATGATTGGTGTGATTATGTTTTTGACCAAGAAACTTGCCGGTCTCAGCAGTGCAAATTTTGTAACCCAGCAGAAAAATTTAGGTGCGTTGAATGGTTATATTGAGGAAATGATAAGCGGCCAGAAGGTAGTAAAGGTCTTTTGCCATGAAGAGGAATGTATGCAGGATTTTTCCAGAAAGAATGAAGAGCTTTTTGAAAGTGCTTATCAGGCAAACCAGTATGCCAATATGATGGGGCCGATTAATGCCCAGATGGGAAATATCAGCTATGTACTCTGTGCAATTGTCGGAGGAATTCTGGCGCTAAACGATGTGCTTGGTTTTACGATTGGTAAGCTGGTGAGTTTTCTGACCTTTAACCGTTCTTTTAATATGCCAATCAGCCAGATCAGCCAGCAGTTAAATGCTGTGATTATGGCGCTTGCGGGAGCAGAACGTATCTTTTCCCTGATAGATGAATCGCCTGAAGTAGATGATGGTTATGTGGAGTTAGTCAATGTCAGGGAAAATCAGGATGGCTCTTTGACAGAATGCAAGGAAAGAACCGGAATCTGGGCATGGAAACATTATCACAGGGAGCAGGATTCTGTTACGTACCAGAGGTTAGAAGGTAAGGTTGTCTTTGACCATGTAGACTTTGGATATAATGACGAAAAGATGATTCTTCATGATATTGAAATGTATGCCCAGCCGGGACAAAAAATTGCCTTTGTTGGTGCTACAGGTGCAGGTAAGACAACGATTACCAATCTGATTAACCGTTTTTATGATATTCAGGATGGAAAAATCCGTTATGATGATATCAATGTCAATAAGATTAAGAAAAAGGATTTGCGTCTGTCACTTGGTGTGGTTTTGCAGGATACCCATCTTTTTACCGGAACGGTAGAAGAAAATATCCGTTACGGAAAGTTGAATGCAACACATGAGGAAGTTGTGAATGCTGCAAAGCTTGCCAATGCACATAGTTTTATTAAGAGGCTTCCAAAAGGATATGATACAATGCTTACCGGGGACGGTGCCAGCTTAAGTCAGGGACAGCGCCAGCTTCTGGCGATTGCAAGGGCAGCGATTGCAGACCCGCCAGCCCTGATTTTGGATGAGGCAACCAGTTCCATTGATACCCGTACAGAAAAACTGGTTCAGCAGGGGATGGACCGTCTGATGAGCGGAAGGACAACATTTGTAATTGCGCACAGGCTGTCTACTGTCCGAAACAGCGACTGTATCATGGTACTTGAGAATGGAAGAATTATTGAAAGAGGTACCCATGATGAACTGATTGAACGTCAGGGAAAATACTATCAGTTATATACAGGAAAGGTAAGTAATGATTTAGCGGGATAACGCTTTTCATTTATAATATCGTTTGTTATAATAGTGATTAAATTACAATATCTGGGTTTATTACTTGGAAAGGCGGGTGAAGGTTATGCTATTAAATACGTATGAAAAGGTTATGAAGCTGTTCCACGATGGAAATGGATATCAGAGTGCAGCACAGCTTAAGGAAGCAAAAGTAACAACCGTTCAAATTAAGGAACTGGTAAAAAGAGGGATTTTGGAGAGGGTTTCCCATGGTTATTACTGGCTGATTGATGAGGAAAATGGAAAGCCTGAAAATTATAAGATGATTGAAGCATGTATGGTAAATTCTCGTGCGGTAATCTGCGCTGACAGTGCCTGTTATTATCATGGATTAATGGATACGGCTCCGGAAAAGCTTTCGGTAGCAACCCTGAAAACAGACCGTTCCAAGATGCAGTTGAATTTTCCGGTCAGCAGGCATTATTATTCTGATTTGGCTTTTGAGCAGGATATAGAGATACTCAATACGCCGTATGGCCCTGTCCGCATTTATGCGCGGGAAAGAAGCGTATGCGATACCATTCGTTTCCGCGAAGATGTGGGAGCAGAAAATGTCAATCTGATTGTAACGAATTATGTGAAATGCAAAAACAGGCAGATGGATAGGCTGTTAGCATATGCAGATGCAATGCGCGTGGGAAAAATTGTGCGCACAAAGTTAGAAGAAGCAGAAAAGTCTATGAAAAAGGTTTGAAGTTCCACTAGCGCATGAAAATGCCATACTAAGTGGAACTTCAAACCTAAGAAGAATACAAAGAAAGCGTTTGCAAAGTAGATAAGGGAAAGGAAAGCTGTCAAATAGTGGCAGGGGAAGGAAAATGTATGAGCGAAGTTTATGAAAAGTTAATGAGATGTTTTTCCTGTGTGAAGGAAAAAGTTGATTTTACACCAGAGATTGCGTTGGTGCTAGGCTCCGGGCTGGGAGATTATGCGGATGGAATTGAGGTAGTGGCAGAGCTTGACTATTCAGAGATTGAAGGTTTTCCGGTTTCAACCGTACCGGGACATGAAGGAAAGTATATTTTTGGTTATGTGAATCAGGTTCCGGTAGTCTGCATGAAGGGAAGGGTTCATTATTATGAGGGATACCCGATTAGTGATGTTGTACTTCCGATTCGCCTGATGAAGCTGATGGGAGCAAAAGTATTGTTTTTAACAAATGCTTCCGGTGGAATTAATACAGAATTCCATGCAGGTGATTTTATGATGATAAAGGACCAGATTGCAAATTTTGTGCCATCTCCTCTGATTGGGCCGAATATGGAAGCGTTAGGTGTGAGATTCCCGGATATGAGCAATATTTATGATAAGGAGCTGCAGTGGATTATCCGTAAAACAGCAGTTCTTTTGGATATTCCAATGAAAGAAGGGGTATATATCCAGTTAACCGGGCCGAATTATGAATCTCCGGCAGAGATACGTATGTGCAGGACTCTTGGTGCAGATGCAGTAGGTATGAGTACTGCCTGCGAAGCGGTTGCGGCAAACCATATGGGAATGATGATTTGTGGCATTTCCTGCATTTCCAATATGGCATGCGGCATCACAGCAAATCCTCTGACACATAAGGAGGTGCAGGAGACGGCTGACCGTGTGGCACCGTTGTTTAAAAAGCTGGTAACGGAATGTATTAAAAATATTGCAGCTAAAATTGCAGATTAATGGCATTTCAGAAAGTAGGAAAGGGAAATTTTTATGAAAATCAGAATCTTTAATGCACGCATTCTCACTATGGCAGAAAACCAGGATATCTTTTTAGGAGAACTGCAGGTAGAGGATGGGAAGATTATTTATGTAGGGGAAGAAAAGAAGACAGATGGTTTCTGGGACAGGGAAATTGATGCGAAACAGAATCTTTTGCTTCCGGGCTTTAAGAATGCCCATACACATTCTGCCATGACTTTTCTGCGTTCCTATGCAGATGATTTACCACTGCAGGAGTGGCTGTATAATCAGGTATTTCCGATGGAAGCAAAACTGACGCCGGATGACGTGTATTGGTGTGCCATGCTTGCAAATCTGGAATATCTGACAAGCGGTATTACGGCGAACTTTGATATGTATATGAAGAATGAGTCAAATGCAAAAGCATCTGTTGATATGGGATTCCGAACCGTGCTTTGCGGAAGCATTAATAATTTTGGCGGTACGGTGGAGGGGATAGAGCAGGAATATCTCCATTTCAATGCTTACAATCCTCTGATTTCCTATCAGCTTGGTTTTCATGCGGAATATACAACGAAGCGGGAAACACTAGAGGCAATGGCTGCTTTGGGGCAAAAGTATAAGGCACCGATGTATACCCATAATTCTGAAACAGCGGACGAGGTTGCAGGCTGTGTGGAGCGTTATGGAAAAACACCTACGGTCTTTTTGGATGCAATCGGAATGTTTGAATATGGCGGCGGTGGATTCCACTGCGTACATATGACACAGGAGGATTTGGATATCTGTAAAGAAAAAGGGCTTTGGGTAGTAACGAATCCATCTTCCAATGTGAAGCTTGCCAGCGGCATTGCACCGATTCAGAAAATGCTTTCTATGGGAATTGGGCTTGCAATTGGTACGGACGGCCCGGCAAGCAATAACTGTCTTGATATGTTCCGTGAAATGTTTCTGGTAACTGCGCTGCAAAAGGTATCGTTAAAGGATGCTTCTGCAGTGGATGCACTGGATGTACTCCGTATGGCCTGTGTGGGAGGTGCCAGGGCAATGGGGCTTTCCGACTGTGATACTTTAGAGGAGGGAAAGAATGCAGACGTTATTATGATTGATTTGCAGCAGCCAAATATGCAGCCTTTGAATAATATTGCAAAGAACATTGTCTATAGCGGAAGCAAGCAGAATGTTAAAATGACAATGGTTGATGGAAAAATTCTCTATGAAGATGGTGTATTCCATGTGGGAGTTGCGCCGGAAGAGATTTATGCAAAGGCAAATGAGAGTATTAACAGGATGAAAAACGTATAAAGAATTTCATAAGGTATGAAAAAACAATGCCTAAGAAATTCTTCGGTTTGTTTTGCAAACCTATATACGTTATCGATTGTTTGTGCCAGCGAAAGCCGGCATATTTGAAAGAATGAGGAGAGATATGGAAAAAAAAGAGTATAATCATCCCGTTTCCCTGCGGAATATACAGATTACAGATGATTTCTGGAAAAATGAAATGGAACTGGTGCGAAAGGAAATTATTCCGTATCAGTGGGAGGCACTGAATGACCGTGTTGAAGGAGCAGAGCCAAGCTTTTGTATGCGGAATTTTAAGGTGGCAGGGAGGCAGAATCAGGAGCGGCGGGATAAAGGAGATGCTTTTGAAGAACCAGCATATACATTTCGTGGATTTCAGGCACTGCCGGAGGATATGGAGCATTTAGAGGATAAATTTTACGGTTTTGTTTTCCAGGACAGTGATTTTTATAAATGGGTGGAGTCTGTTGCGTATTCACTGACTGCCCACCCGGATGCAGAATTGGAAAAACTGGCAGATGAGGCGATTGATATTGTCTGTGCAGCACAGCAGGAAGACGGTTATCTGGATACCTATTATATTATCAATGGGAAGGACAAGATTTTTTCCAACCTGCGTGACCACCATGAATTATACTGTTTTGGACATCTTGCAGAGGGTGCAGTAGCTTATTATGAGGCGACTGGAAAGGATAAGCTCTTAAAAGCGGCGATGCGTTTTGCAGATTATATTGATAATTATTTTGGGGCAGAGGAAGGAAAATGCAAGGGATATCCGGGACATGAAATTGCGGAGATGGCACTGGTGCGCCTGTATGAAGTGACAGGAGAGGAGAAGTACTTAAATCTTAGCAGCTTCTTTGTGGAGGAGCGTGGAAAAAGACCTTATTACTATGACGGAGAAAAGCATCCTGAGAAAATTGAAAAAGGAAAGGAAAATGAGCTGCGCTACCATTACCATCAGGCCCATGTACCGGTAAGGGAGCAGGATGAGGCGGTAGGCCATGCTGTCCGCGGTGTGTATCTTTATTCCGGTATGGCAGACCTTGCACGTTTAAAGGAAGATGATTCTTTGTATGATGCCTGTGAAAAGCTGTGGGACAGTATTGTCAATGAAAAGATGTACGTAACCGGAGGAATTGGTGGAACACATATTGGAGAATCTTTTTCGTTTCCGTTTGACCTTCCAAATGATACCGCATATGCAGAAACCTGCGCTTCCATCGGACTGGTATTCTTTGCCAGAAGGATGCTTCAGATGAAGCCCCTTGGCAAATATGCAGATGTAATGGAGCTTGCATTATATAATGGTATTCTGAGTGGCATGGCATTAGACGGGAAAAGCTTTTTTTATGTAAATCCATTGGAAGTGCTGCCAAAGGCATGCCATTTGGATGAGAGAAAATGGCATGTAAAGCCGGTACGCCAGAAGTGGTTTGGATGTGCCTGCTGTCCGCCAAACCTTGCGCGCCTGCTTAGTTCGATTGGAATGTATGCTTATACAGAGAAGGAAGATACCCTGTATATCCATCTATATATGGGAAGCAGCGTGAAGAAGGAAATTCATGGACAGACAGCAGATATCTCAGTTGCATCGGGATATCCGTGGAATGGTGATGTGCATGTATCGGTAACTGGCTGCTTTGCAGAATTTACGGTTGCCCTCAGGATTCCTGGCTGGTGTAAAGAATATCAGGTGGAGGGAATTTCGGATGCAAAGACAGAGGAAAAGGATGGATACCTTTACATCACAAAGAGCTGGAGTGAGGGAGAAAGTATTTCTTTGCATTTCCCAATGGAGATTCGTGTGTTAGAAGCGGATACCAGAGTACGTGAAGATGTTGGTAAGGCAGCAGTTATGCGCGGACCGGTTGTATACTGTCTCGAAGAAGTAGATAATGGGGAAAATCTATCCCTCTTATCCCTGTCTGCTGACGGCGAACTGGAGGAATGCAGTTTGGAGATTGCCGGAACATATGTGAAGGCAGTGAAGGCAGAGGGATTTCGGGAGGAATCTGTGGAGAACGGTACCGGATTATATCAGGAATACCATAAAAAGAAAAAAGTACCAGTTATATTGCAGTATATTCCGTATTATACATGGGCAAACCGCGGTGAAAATGAAATGCAGGTTTGGACAAGAGTAGAATAAGATAGAAAAGATTTGTTTATAAATTGACGAAGCCAATCTATAAACAAATCTTTTAACAACTCAATTCTTGTGGAAAAGTCCTTAATAAATTCCATGTGACGTATGCTGTGTTATGATTCTGTTTCAGAGATTTGGCAGGAAAGCGTTTCCCAGCATTCCATCAATTCTTCCAGACGGGAGTCATTTTCTGCCCGTTTTTCAGCAAGTTCCTGTAGTTTTACGCTGTTGGTTGCAGTGGCAGGGTCAGCAAGCATGGCCTCAAGTTCCTCGTTTGCTGTCTCTAACGCTTCAATTTCTGCCTCCGCTTTGCGGAGGTCATTTTCTATTTTGCGGATTCTTGCCTGCTCCTCTTTTTGCTGCTGCCAGGAGAGCTTTCCATCTTCTTTAGAAGAAACAGCATTATTTTCTTTAATACTATCTGTAGCAGTTTTTTCAGAAAGATGTGCCAGTTCCATTGCTTCTTTTTTTTCTAGATAATAATCGTAATTACCAATATAATCTAATACTTTCTGGCTTGTTAAATCTAAAATACGGGTTGCCGTTGTATTGATAAAATAGCGGTCATGGGAAACGTAAAGTACGGTTCCTTCAAAGTGGTTGATGGCATTTTCAAGGATTGCCTTGGAGTCGATATCTAAGTGGTTGGTCGGCTCATCAAGAATCAGGAAGTTGGCATCGGAGAGCATCAGCTTGGCAAGTGATACCCTTCCGCGCTCCCCACCGCTTAAGCTTTTTACCTGCTTAAAAACATCATCTTCCGTAAAGAGGAAGGCGGCTAAAAGATTGCGGACTTCTGTATTTGTCATACGTGGGTATGTGTCCTGTATTTCTTCAAAAACCGTTTTTTCCATGTGCAGCACATGATGCTCCTGGTCATAATAACCAATATCAACATTGGTGCCAAGTGTAAAAGAGCCGGAATCGGCAGGTAACAGTTCATTTAAAATTTTTAGCAGTGTGGTTTTGCCAGTACCATTGTCACCAATCAGAGCAACACGTTCCCCACGCTTCAACTCAAAGTTAATATTTTCAAACAGAGTTCTTCCGTCAAAGGCTTTGCTAAGGTTTTCTACCGAGAGTACATCATTTCCACTCTGATATTTCGGAGTGAACAAAAGCTGCATCTGTGTCTTTTCTTCCGTTGGTTTTTCGAGCCGTTCTATTTTGTCCAATAGTTTTTCACGGCTTTCAGCCCGTTTTATGGATTTTTCACGGTTAAACTGACGGAGCTTTGCAATCACTTCTTCCTGATGTTTGATTTCCGCCTGCTGGTTCATATACTGTTTCATCATAGTATCCAACATTGCCTGACGCTTTTTTGAGTATTCGGTATAATTTCCCATATAGACGGCTGCCTTTGTCTGGCGCAGTTCAATCACCTTTGTGACTATTTTGTCCAGAAAATAGCGGTCATGCGCTACAATCAGTACGGCTCCTTTATACCCTGCAAGATAGCCTTCCAGCCAGCGGATGGCATTCAAATCAAGGTGGTTGGTTGGTTCATCCAGAATAATCAAATCAGGAGCTGTTAAAAGCATCTTAGCCAGTGCAACACGTGTTTTCTCGCCACCGGAAAGGGAAGAGACAGGCTTTCCAAAATCTTTTTCAGTAAACCCAAGCCCTTTCAGTACTCCGGTAAGCTCGCTTTGGTATGCATAGCCGTTTAGCTGGTCAAATCGGTGTTGTGCAGCGTCAAATTGTTTAATATAGTTTTCCAGTGCCTCTCCTGTTGCTTCATTCATTTTAGAAGAAAGTGCGGCAAGTTGCTTTTCAATTTGCAGGATTTCAGGCTTTGCATCCTGCATTTCCTGCAGAATGGTATGATTCGATTCGTATTCCTGATTCTGTGCCAGATATCCTACGGTAGTATCTTTTGCAATGATAACCTCACCGCTGTCGGCAGTAAGCTGGTTCATAATAATTTTAATTAAAGTAGATTTTCCAGAACCGTTTACTCCAACAATTGCGGCCTTTTCCTGTTCATTTATGTGAAAGGAGATATCTGATAAAACAACATCTGTAATAAAAGCTTTATTGATATGACTGCATTGTAAAATCATGTTTTTCCTCATTTCTGCAAAGAGAACTGTGTTTCCCGTTGCTTATTGTGCATTTTCGGTATTTGTGTCAGGCAGTGCCCAGACATAAATTCGTTTAGACTTGTATGCTTTAGTATAATAGAAGAAAGAAGAAAATACAACTTTTATGTATTGCATAGTGTAGATATCAATTTTCAAATTCAGAACGTAATGTTCTATAAAAGATAACTAAAAATTATCTTTACAGCAATAATAAGTATGATTTTGTAAAATGATTTCCGTGACAGCATAAAAGTTTTTTTGAAATGTGATATTTTTTCCTTTCCTTTTGTTTTATTAGTGAAAGGCCTTTCAGATAAAATCATTCTTGGAAGAATTAGCTGGCTAGGAGGTGGGATAGTGATATCGGAAGAGGAATATGTAAGATATGTGGAGCTTTATACTGACATGGTATTACGTATTGCCGTAAATTACTGTAAAGAATATTCAGATGCGGAGGATATAACGCAGGAGGTGTTTTTAAAGCTTTATGAAACAAAAACAGACTTTGCTGATAATGAACATGTAAAACGATGGCTGATTCGGGTGACTGTAAATAATTGTAAGAATTATCTGGCTTCAGCATGGAGACGCAGGATGCAGCCAATGGAATTTCAAAAAATAGAATCAGTGCTTGAAACAGCAGGAGAGGGAGCAGATAGGGGATTGCAGGAGGATGCAGAAACATATGCTCTTTTTGAAGCAGTCACTTCACTGCCGGAAAAATACCGCAGTGTGGTGCATCTGTATTATTATGAAGATTATCAGGTAAAGGATATTGCCCGGATTTTACAGAAAAAAGAAACTACTATCCAGACCAGACTGATGCGGGCAAGAAAGATGTTAAAAAAGCAGTTGAAGGGAGCGTGGCAGGATGAATAATACAAATAAAAAATATTATAAGCATGTGTATGACAAGGTGTATGCTTCTGAGGATTTAAAGGAAAGGATATTAAATATGAGAGAGAATAATTTAGAGAAAAACCAGAGGTTTGAAGCAGAACGGAAAAAAGACAGGAAATATTACCGCAGGGCATGGCGGGTTGTGGCAGCAGTGGCAGCTCTTGCGGTAGCAATTCCGCCAGTGGTGTATGCAGCAACACGCTACTGGGGAGTGGGGGATTTCTTTGCAATGACAGGCAATACCCTGACAAAAGAGGCAGATAATCTGATTGAGAGAGATATTGCTGTAAAGGCAAAGGATAAGGAAATGCCTGTAGATTTTGAAGTAAAGGAGGCTTTGTGTGACCGTGGCTCTGTCAGTATTGTTTTACAGGCAACAGCAAAGGAGAAAGGAAAATATTTCCTGATCGGGGCAGGCATGATGGAATCCGAACCGGTAGCAAATGTTGGCATTGATAAAGACATGACGATTGGAGAATATGCAACAAGTAAAGGATTGGATTTGCTTCGTATTAATCATGGCTTTCCTGATTACAGTCTGTTTTCGTCATCTTCATACACCTCAGACTGTGTATCTGTTAATGATGATACTTTGGAGCTTTATCTTAATGTAAGGAAAGAAAGTGACATTAAGAATTTAGATGTTGCAGTGAAATGTTCTGTCATAGGAGTTGGAAAAGGTGTAAGTTCTACCCTGAATTTCAAATTGCAGGATAAGAGTTCAAGTGAAAAGGTGCTGTATGCAGCAGAGGGAAAGATGGCAATAAAGGGCACAAAGGCTGTAGTAACCAAAGTAACGATGGAGAAAACAGAGGTACACACTTATGTAAAAGTATACTTTAGTTGTCCGGATGAAGAGGAGGGTGATAGAATATCCTTCCATATTCTGGATGAAAAAGGAAAGGAATGGAAGCTCTTTGACGGAATGGGTGAATATTTAGGCGACGGAAAATATTGCTGGGATGTGGTTTATGATCGCATGGAGTTTCCGGAAAAGTGCATCTTGGAAGCATATGACTGGGAGTCAGATGATGTTGACAGGTCCTTTGGGCAGTTTGAGATATCTAAGGTAAGGTAAATAGAGAAGTGCGTTGCAAAACATGATTTTTATATAGAAATATTAGCGATCCGGCAGGAAAACCTGCCGGATTGTCGTGTATTTCATGACAATAGGTTTGTTGGCAAAGCCTGCCATCTATTGTTAAAAGATATTTTGACTTGACTGCTATCCTAGGGATTGCGATATTGTAATAGATATGCTAAAATATATCACACTGTTTAGGACATTTATGATACAATGATTCATGGAAATAGGTTTGCTGGCGAAGCCTGTAATCTATTGATTACAGGTAAGAGTTGTAATCCTGAGCCACAATATAAGGGTGGAAGGGGGGAGTGACCGGATGAATAGAATAATCGATGTAGCACAGTATGTTTTTGAAGAATATAAAAAGGTTACAGGTGAAGTGATTGATGAGATGAAACTTCAATTCCTATAAACGCCGTCCGGTTTTGATAATTGCAGGTCCAAGAAATAATGATTATACGATGCTTCCGGTATCAACAGTGAGCCGGAAAGAAAATTTAGATGTGCTTTATGATATAGAAATCGATCCGCAAAGTTATCCGAAGTTAAACTTAAATTCTGCATCTTATGTAAGAGCGCATAAGCAGACGACAGTTCATAAAGGTTCGCTGGTACGCGAAATTAGCGATATGAAAACAGAGTATGTAGAGTTATATGTATTGATATTAGAAAAATTAGAAAGTTTTAATCAGGAAGTGATGAATGAGGCATTATAAGAAAAGGCGGGCAGAGTATTCTGCTTGCCTTTTCTGTAGCAGATTATATGAATGCTGACTTAATAATGGATATTGTTTAGTAAAGATAGCGATAAAAGTGCAGAAATGAGGTTATTATGAAAAAACAGAAATTTTATGAACTGACAAAGAAATCAAAGCTGATACTGGATGGTGCAACAGGCTCCAATCTCCAGAAAAGGGGAATGCCGACAGGTGTGTGTCCGGAAGAGTGGATTTTAGAGAATTCTTCTGTACTGTGTGGTTTGCAGAAGGAATATATTCAGGCAGGAACTAATATTTTATATGCACCGACTTTTTCAGGAAACCGCATTAAGTTAGAAGAGTACGGATTGGAAGACAGAATTCGTCAGATGAACCATGATTTGGTTGCAATTTCTAAAAGAGCAGTGGCGGAGGAGAATGCAGAAGGCTTTGTATGGATTGCAGGTGATTTGACAATGACCGGAAAGCAGGTAGAACCGGTTGGTGCAATGCCTTTTGAAGATTTGGTTGACATATACAAGGAACAGATTCGGTATCTTGCAGAGGCTGGCGTGGATTTGCTGGTAGTAGAAACCATGATGAGCCTGCAGGAATGTCGTGCTGCTGTGATTGCGGCGAAGGAGACAACAGATTTGCCGGTTTTAGTTACGCTTACCTTTAATGAGGATGGCAGAACTTTATTTGGAACGAATCCGTCTACGGCAGCCCTTGTGCTGACCACTCTTGGTGTAGATGCGGTGGGAGTGAATTGTTCTACCGGCCCGGACAAGATGGTGGATGTCATACAGGAAATGAGAGAATATACGAATCTGCCATTGATTGCAAAACCAAATGCCGGTTTGCCGCAGATGGTGGATGGTGAGACGGTCTATGACATGGAAGCAGAGGACTTTGCCAGAAATATGCTTTTACTGGCAGAGGAAGGAGCAGATATCCTTGGAGGCTGCTGTGGCACGACACCAGAGCATATCGGGCATATGGTGAAGCTTTTAAAGGAAAAGGGCTATATGGGGGAGACGAGCTGTTACTCCCGGGAAAATATCGTGCGCCGGGCGCTTTCTGGCGAGCGTTTTACCAGAAGGATTGATTTGGATGGAGCATTTCAGATAATTGGTGAGCGCATTAATCCAACCGGAAAGAAGGCACTACAGGCAGAACTGCGGGAGGGACGCCTGGATTTGGTGACGGAAATGGCAGAGGCACAGGAGGAAGCAGGTGCTTCGTTTTTGGATGTCAATATGGGGATGAATGGAATTGATGAGAAGGAGATGATGTTAAAAGTAGTAAAAGAACTAAGCATTGTGACGGACCTTCCTCTGGTGATTGATTCCAGTCACGTCGATGTAGTGGAAGCAGCACTGCGAATCTATCCGGGACGTGCCTTAATTAATTCGATTTCATTGGAGCCTGAGAAGTTTGAAAAGCTGATTCCTGTTGCAAAAAAATATGGCGCAATGTTTATTTTACTGCCGTTATCAGAAAAGGGGCTTCCAAAGGATATTCAGGAGAAGAAGGAGATTATCCATATTATACTGGATGCAGCACAAAGGGAAGGGCTAAGCAGGGAGGATGTCATCGTAGACGGACTGGTTGCTACGGTTGGTGCGAACAAAAAGGCAGCAATCGAAACGCTAGAAACAATTTCATACTGTAAGAATGAACTGAAAGTGGCAACTGCCTGTGGCCTGTCTAATATTTCTTTTGGGCTTCCTGAGAGAATGTTCGTGAACAGTACCTTTATGGGGATGGCGATTCAGGCAGGACTTACTATGGCGATTGCCAATCCATCTCAGGATTTACTGATGCATACTATGTTTGCGGCTGATTTGCTGATGAATAAGCCAGAGGGGGACATCCGTTATATCAGCCGGGTTACGGACAAAAAACTGACGTTGCTGTCAGGAGAAGTGTCACCGGATGCGGTTTTTTCTGGTAATTCTTCTAACCATGTAAAGGCATTGGATTCGGCAGAGAATCAGGACAGGCTTTTTCAGGCTGTTGTAAAGGGACGGAAGGAGAAGGTGCTTGAACTGGTCAGTGAGAGGCTGGAAAACGGGGAAGAGGCACAAAAAATTATTGATGAGTGTCTGATTCCGGCAATTAATCATGTAGGAGAATTGTTTGATAAACAGATTTATTATCTGCCACAGCTTATCTCCAGTGCAGAAGCGATGGAAGGTGGAATTGGGGTATTAGAACCGGTTCTTGCTGCAGGCAGGGCGGGAAAGTCTCTTGGAACAATTGTTATTGCTACCGTGGAGCATGATATCCACGATATTGGTAAGAATCTTGTAGCACTGATGTTACGGAATTATGGCTACCATGTGATTGATTTGGGAAAGGATATTCCGGCGGAGACAATAGTTGCAAAAGCGAAGGAAGTGGACGCAGATATTATCGGCCTTTCCGCATTGATGACAACAACTATGATGGAGATGAAAAAGGTAGTAGAACTTGCAAAAAAAGAGAAAGTCCGTGCGCAGATAATTATTGGAGGGGCAGTCATTACACAGGGATTTGCGGATGAAATCGGTGCAGACGGTTATTCCAGAGATGCGCAGGATGCAGTGACTTTGGTAGGCAGACTGCTTAGAGATGCGTAAATGAAATCAAGAGAAATTTAGGCAAGCAGAAACGGTGGGATTTCACAGCCGAAATAATAACAGTAAGGGAATAGAAATGAGGGTGAAAATGTTACAGGAGAGAGGAAAACGCATTGATGTGGTGATTCCGGCATATAAGCCGGGAAAGGATTTTAGAGAGCTTCTTAGCAGGCTTTTAAAGCAGACAGTCCTGCCGGATAATATTTTTGTGATTCAGACGCTGACAGAGGGAGAGGAGCAGTTACCGTTTGAAGAGGAATGCATCCATGTATATCCGGTTAAGCAGGCAGAATTTGACCATGGAAAGACAAGGGACTATGGTGCAAAGCTTTCAGGGGCTGATTATGTTTTGATGATGACACAGGATGCAATGCCTGAAAATGACTATTTGCTTGAGGAACTGCTCAAAGGATTTGCAAGGGAAAATGTGGGAATCGTCTATGGAAGGCAGCTTGCGAGAAAGGATGCAGACCTTACCGAAAAGCTGGCTCGTCTACACAATTATCCGCCGGAAAGCAGGTTAAAGACAAGAGCCGATGAGGAAGCACTTGGAATTAAGACGTATTTTTGTTCAGATGTGTGCGCAATGTATGACAGAATACTGTATGAAGAATTGGGTGGGTTTGTTCATCCAGTGATTTTTAATGAGGATATGATTATGGCATACCGTGTCATTCGTGCCGGGTATGGTGTATATTATGCGGCAGATGCGCAGGTAGTTCATTCCCACTCTTATACCTGTATGCAGCAGTTTCGGAGGAATTTTGATTTGGGGGTGTCACAATGCCAGTACAGCGAAGTATTTGAAAATATTTCATCGGAAAAGGAGGGGGCAGGGTTTGCCGGCAAAACAATTCTTACCCTGTGTAAAGGATTTCACTTTGGAAAGGCAATTTATTTTGCATGGCAGTGCGCGTTCAGGCTGGCGGGATACCGTCTTGGTAAGAATTATGAAAAGCTTTCCAGAAAAATGATTCTCAGATGTACTATGAGTCCGTGGTTTTGGAAAGAAGACAGATTTTAGGATATCTGGCTGATGTATGGGATGTTATCATTTGTAGCCTGGTACAATGCAAGTGAGTGGAGGAAAGTTGAAATATGGATAAAATTTGTATTAAAAGGCTGGAAGTATTTGCAAGACATGGTGCATTACCGGAAGAAAATGTACTGGGGCAGAAATTTTTAATCTCGGCAACATTATATTGCAGCACAAGAAAGGCAGGATTATCAGATGAACTGGGAGATTCTGTTAATTATGCCGAAGTATCCAGAATAATCAAGGAGAGTACGGAAGGTCATATGTTTAAACTGATTGAGCGGTTAGCGGAATATCTGGCTGGTAAAGTTCTTCTCGCCTATCCACAGTTAGAGAAAGTAGATATCGAAGTGGAAAAGCCGTGGGCACCGGTTTTACTGCCTTTGGAGACGGTTTCTGTAAAGATTACCAGAGCATGGAACCGGGTTTATCTTAGTATTGGCTCTAATCTTGGAGAAAAAGAGGAAAATCTGTGTCAGGCAATCCGGCTTTTGGAAGAGGATACGGAAACATTAGTGGTACGCCAGTCTTCTTTTATAGAAACGGAGCCGGTAGGGTATACGGAGCAGGATAAATTTCTCAATGCAGCATTGGAGATTCAAACACTTCGTTCCCCAGAACAATTGCTGGATTTGATTGGAACGATAGAGCAGACATTGAAAAGGGAACGTTTGGTTCACTGGGGACCGAGAACGATTGATTTGGATATTCTGCTTTTTAATGATGAAATAATTCAGTCGGACAGACTGACTATTCCACATATAGAAATGGCGAACCGGATGTTTGTGCTGGAACCACTGTGTGAGATTGCCCCATATGCGGTTCATCCGGTATTACATAAAACAGTACTGGAAATGAGAAATGTTTTTCAAAGCCTACACACCAATTTGAGAAAATAATCATCCTCTTATGTGCAAGCACGACGATTCTGCTTATTTTTCTAAATTAGCTGTGAATAGTAACATGGAGAAAGTGTGATTGAAAGTGTGAAAATAAATTTTTCATGCAGCAGAAATGAGGTGAAATATAAGAAAAATTTGTGAATTATGTTAAATAATTGGAAAATATTGCCGATATATTTATAAATATAACATTTTGCGCATGATATACTATAAATTTAAAGAATAAATTCTTTTTTGCGTTGGTATTTGTCGTGCTGTGGCAAGTATCAACAGCTATATAGTAAAGTCAGGTAATGTTGAAATGCTGCGTTTTATTTTGAAAGAAGTAAGGAACACGATAGGGAATCGAAGTTTCTGGGTTACGGTCACACAACAGAGTGAACAGTAACGTTTCTGAGTATCAAATGGATTTGGTATATTTTTCATGTAAAGGGAGTGATTAATATGGAAAAAGGAATTTTAGCAGGAAATGTCAGGGCGGCGAGGGAAGAGGAAACAATACAGGTAGTTACAAGAGGAAGCAGGCAGGATAAGGTTAGCCAAAATGAAAGTAAAAGTAACCGTACATCCTTTTATGTTGGGAACTGGAAGAGAAGTGCAGGTACGATTAGTGAGAAATTTAAGCAGGCACAGAAGAGTGCAATCCAAAGACTTTTGGAGCAGTTTGAATCAGATTCTAAAATAGATCAGGATATGGCAGCAGATATCCGACGTGCCGAGACGCTTGGGGAAAATATAAAAGAGACACAACAGAAGGTGAGTGGCCTGGCAGAACAGAGAGAGCAGCTTAAGCAGCAGTATGAAATTGCTCCAGACAGTCAGGAGCAGCGTGATTTAGAGCTGATGCAGAAGGCAAATGCTGCAAAGGAGAATCCGTTTGATGAAAGTCTGCAGCTTACGTCTGAAGAGGAGCAGAGACTGGCAGGAATGCCGCCGGTTACAGACTATCAGGAAGCTATGCTGTTATTGGATGAAGAAGAAAAAATGTACCGCAACACGATTCGTGATAATCAGAAAGAAATCATCGAAGCGAATGCAACGGTAGATGCTACGAAAAAGGCACTTCTTAAAACACATCCTATGGTAGATGCTAAGAAGGAAGCAGATGAAATAATACAAACTGCTTTGGATGAGCAGATTGGAGAGCTTTATCAAGAAGGCGTCGATAAGATTGATAAGGATATGAAGGAACTGGAAGAGAAGATTAAGGAAAAGCAGGAGAAAGATTTGGAAGAGAAAATCAAGCGCGAGAAGCTTGATAAAGAAGAAGCAGAAAAGGAAAGAACTGATAAGGAAGCACAGGAAAAGGCCCTGTTAACAAAGGGACCAGTCACAACATATAATCAGCAGGCTAGTGCAAGCGTTCAGAATAATGTTAAGAGCCTGATTAAAAATCAGATTGCAATTGATGTAGATTTAAAGGGACTTCGTTTTAGTAAGAAAATATAAAAAAGGTTTGAAGTTCTCCCACTAAAGCATGAAAATATCATGCAAAGTGGAGCTTCAAACCCAAAGAACTAAAGTTTTTCGTTTTTTATTGGCATATTGCTACATTTTGAGTTATTTCATATCTGAAAAAACGCACCAGCTTTACTGGTGCGTTTTTTTAATCTTTTTTTGTCCATTTCCATTCTTCTGTAGTACCGGAAGCCCGGTTGAGGATATAAAGTTTACTTTGGTCGTATTCCTGATAAAAAAGATAATCGTCTGTCAGGTTCAGATAGTTAAAATTGCCGGAGGCAATAAGATTTAACGACATAGTATCTATGCTAAGTTCATATAAACCATTTTTTGTACCATCGTCAATCTGGCAGTATACGGTATTGCCATCATCGCTGACATTATAAGTAGCAAGCCGCTCAGAAACCAACGCTTCTGGTGTGCCGCCGCTTACAGGAATTCTTTTTAGGGAGTAGTTGTCATTCATATCCATGAAATAGAGGTAGTCTCCCTGAATGGTAACAGCCGTACAGTTTCCATCGTAAAGAATCTGGTCGCCTGTTCCACCTATATTCATAGAATGGATGGCATGGTTCCCATTATAGCCGGCATAGTAGATTGTATCATTGGAGACGGCAAATGGCGCACAAGGCTCTTCTAAAAGCATATTGTCTTCAGAACCGTCAATTTTTGCTGCATATAAAAGCAATCCCTTCTCTGTGTCATAATGCTGGTAGTATACATTATTGCCGTACAGGCAGGCTGCCTGAGTAGGTTTTTCGTACAGTTTGGCCATATTGTTACCTTTTAAATCCGTACGAAAAAGTCCTGTTGTACTTAACGAGAGGAAGAAATCAGAGTCTACCTCTTTCTTGTCATTTCTTTTTGTATAAAATATGTACTTACCTGCAACGTTTAAATAGCTGACATTATCTTTGTTGATTTGTTTTACATTTTCTAAATTGGTATCCATAGTATAAAGGGTTCCTTCATCGTATGGATTTGAGAAGTAAATTGTGCCGTCAGCTTCACAAAACAGTCCGCCATTTAGCAGGTTTCCACTGGTATTTCCAGTAGTGGACTCATCATCATAAAGGGTGACTCTGTTCTTATAACGTAACAGCAAAATAACAGCGAGTATGGCTACAATAGCCAAAATAAAAATTACTGTGGTTTTTGTGTTCTTTTTCATAATAATCCACCTTTCTGCAAAGTGAAGGGTATTCACTTTTGTTTTTTCATTTACTAAGGATATAGTTATTGTTCGTATCACCGTTAGATTCGAGGATTTTTGGCATATTTTATGCCAAAAGTACGAGTTTTACAGCACATATTCAGCACATTTTTGTAAGAATGTGCATTCAGCACTGCTAAGTACGCCAGGTACGCTGTGAACAGTAACAGTATACATTTTAAAGGAAAGTCCTGTCAAGTAACTGTTTGTAAAGAAGTATGATATATGCTATACTGATGCTTAGAATAGCTTTGAATAATAATGCTTAAAGGCAAAGTGAGCTTTGCGGAAATGAGGTAAATAATGAGTGATTATAAGATTAATACACAATGTGTGCAGGCGGGGTATACACCGGGAAATGGAGAACCGCGGCAAATTCCGATTATACAGTCAACTACATTTAAATATGCTACAAGTGAAGATATGGGAAAGCTGTTTGATTTGGAAGCAGAGGGATATTTTTATACCCGCCTGCAAAATCCGACAAATGACTATGTAGCAGCAAAGATTGCAAAGTTAGAGGGTGGAACAGCGGCTATGCTGACTTCGTCAGGGCAGGCAGCTAATTTTTTTGCGTTATTTAATATCTGCGAGAGTGGCAGCCATATTGTTGCTTCTTCTTCTATTTATGGTGGAACATTTAATTTGATTTCTGTTACAATGGCGAAAATGGGAATTGACGTAACCTTTGTTTCACCGGACTGTACAGAGGAGGAGCTGGATGCTGTCTTTCAGGAAAATACGAGGGCTGTATTTGGTGAAACCATTGCAAATCCGGCACTGACTGTACTGGATATTGAAAAATTTGCTAAGGCAGCACATGCCCATGGAGTTCCGCTAATTGTAGATAATACATTTCCGACGCCGGTAAATTGCCGTCCAATTGAATGGGGGGCAGATATTGTAACGCATTCCACCACAAAATATATGGATGGACATGGAGCGGCTGTAGGTGGAGCAATTGTTGATTCCGGCAGATTTGACTGGATGGCAAATGCAGATAAGTTTCCAGGACTTTGTACCCCGGATGAATCATATCATGGGATTACCTATGCAGAAAAGTTTGGAAAAGAGGGAGCTTTTATAACAAAGTGTACGTCCCAGTTAATGCGTGATTTAGGCTGTATCCAGTCTCCACAGCATGCATTTTTGCTGAATCTTGGGCTGGAATCCCTGCATGTGCGTATGCCGCGCCATGTGGAGAATGGACAGGCAGTGGCAGAGTTTTTGCAGAAACAGCCACAAGTTGCTTTTGTAAATTATTCTGGTCTGCCAGGAGATAAGTATTATGAACTTGCAAAGAAGTATCTGCCAAACGGCGGCTGTGGTGTCGTTTCCTTTGAATTAAAGGGTGGGCGTAAGGCAGCGGAAGTATTTATGAAAAATCTGAAGCTGGCGGCAATTGAAACCCATGTGGCGGATGCCAGAACTTGTTGTCTGAATCCGGCAACATCAACGCACCGCCAAATGACAGATGAGCAGTTAGAGGCCGCCGGAATTCCTGCTGGATTAATTCGTATTTCCTGTGGACTGGAGGATAAAGAGGATTTAATTGCAGATTTAGGGCAGGCTTTGGTCGCGATATAGAATGGGTAGAAAGCGTAAAAAATAAATTTTTCACTCGGCAAGTTTGTGTCCGCGTTGCGACACAAACATTGCGTTATGCGCAGGAGCAGTGCAGAAATGAGGTAAATCATGTTAAAACTTGCGTCAGTATTTTCAGATCATATGGTATTGCAAAGGGGGAAAAGAATTTCTGTCTGGGGTAAGACGGACGGAGCAGCAGTAACATTGTCAATGAATGGAGTGACGGTTCAGGCAAAGACAGCAGAAGGTATGTTTCAGGCGGAATTTCCACCCATGACAGAGGGTGGGCCATATGTTCTTACTGCAAAAGCAGGAGAAGAAACACTTACTTTTGAGGATATCGTAATTGGTGAAGTCTGGCTGGCTGGTGGACAGTCAAATATGGAATTAGAGCTTCAAAATAGTTTTGAAGGAGGACAGGAGTTAAAAAGATGTGCGGCTGTGAATGTACGTTATTACTATGTTCCCAAAAAGGCTTATATGGGGGAAGAACTTTTAAAAGCAGAAGAGGAGAGTACATGGGAATGTGCTTCCGAAGAAGCTTCCGGTAAATGGTCGGCAGTTGCTTATTATTTTGCAAAAGAAGTATCGAAAAGGCTTGGTGTGACAGTAGGTATTATTGGCTGTAATTGGGGAGGAACTTCTGCATCCTGCTGGATGAGTAGAGAGATGTTAGAAGCATCTGTGGCAACTTCTTCTTATGTGGAAAAATATGATAAGATAATAGAAAACCAGAATTTTGAAGAATATCTGAAAGAAAGAGAAGAATATATTGTCTATCAGGCAGAATTTGATAAAAATGTTTCCCATTATTATGAAACTTGCGAAAATCCTTCCTGGGATGAGGCAATCTGCCTTTTTGGTGAAAATAAATATCCCGGACCAATGGGGCCTTATTCTGAATTCCGTCCTGCTGGTTTGTATGAAACCATGCTCTCCAGAGTTTGTCCTTATACATTAGCTGGTTTTCTGTATTATCAGGGAGAGGAAGATGACCATAAGCCAGAGCAGTATTATGAACTATTATCTTCGCTTATTGCGCAGTGGCGTAAGGACTGGAAGGAAGACGCTCTTCCTTTTCTGTTGGTACAGCTTCCAGTATTTCAGGGGGAAGGGGAACCGGATTACAAGAACTGGCCGTTAATCAGGGAAGCACAGATGAGAGTTTTCCAGACTGTTAAAAACACAGGGATTGCTGTTATTTTGGAGCAGGGAGAATATGGTAATATTCATCCAACAAAGAAGGAGACAGTTGGAAAGCGTCTGGCTTTGCAGGCATTTTATCAGGTATATCATCTTTGCGGGGAAGAAGAAGTTTTTGGACCGATTTATAGAGATTATTATGTGGAAGGAAGTTCTATAGTGCTTTGCTTTGATTACTGCAGGGAAGGCTTTGTATGTCAGGAGAATGTGACAGGTTTTGAGGTTGCGGGAGAGGATAAGGTGTATTATCCGGCAGAGTTTGAAATATTGGGAGAGCGGATTGTGGTGCGCTCTGAGAAGGTGGATGTACCAAAGTATGCAAGATATTGCTGGACAAATTACCAGAAAGTAGGGCTCTTTGGTGAAAATGGTCTTCCTTTCGCTCCGTTTCGAACCAGTCGCTGTGACGGAAGCAAAGCAACTGGAAGCCGTTTAAATAGTGAAGACGTTTTATAAGCTGGTGAAAACCATAGAAATTATGTTCTATTAAATTTCTGTTGTCATGGAAAATACAAAAGCGCATCAATTTCTGGATGCGCTTTTATTTATGGGATAGGAAAGTTCTCGAAATGTAGCGGCACGCCAACAAAAATTCCTTCGGAATTTTTGCTAGCGCACCAGCGAAGTCGGTGCGCTTATTTATGGGATAGGAAAGTTCTTGAAATGTAGCGGCACGCCAACAAAAATTCCTTCGGAATTTTTGCTAGCGCACCAG
>CANRVD010000036.1 GCA_947643145.1 uncultured bacterium
TGGCTTGGGGAAAAACTCTATTATGGAAAGCAGAAAAGAGCCATACGGTATGTGACAAAAAAGCAGGAGTTTATGGAAGAGTGTCTTCTTACTCTGTCAGAGTTAGAGAATCAGCAGGAAAATGATATCAGGAAGTTAGCGGACTGTTTTGGGAAACTGTTAGCAGGACTGTTTGATTACAGGCAGGATGGAATGTCTAGTTATCTAAAGGATTTGGGATATCATCTTGGCAGGTTTATTTATATCATGGATGCTTATGATGATTTGGAGGAGGATGGAAAAAAAGGATGCTTTAATCCATTTCTTACCAGAAGCCGGCAGGAGGATTTTGATAAATGGGTAGAAGGTATGCTGCTTGATGAAATGGCAGCAGCCGGGGCGGTTTTTCAAAAACTTCCCTGTCTGGAATATGCAGATATCTTAGGAAATATACTATATGCAGGAGTCTGGAACCGGTATGACGAAATGCAGATGGTTAAGGTTCAAAGCAGGGATACAATAGGAAATTAAAAGGAGGCTCATAGTATGAGTACAAAAATAACGGACCCATATCAGGTGCTTGGGATTGCACCAAGTGCTTCGGATGATGAGGTGAAAAGAGCGTACAGGGAACTTAGCAGGAAGTATCACCCGGATACTTACGTGGACAATCCGCTGTCGGATTTGGCAGAGGAGAAATTTAAGGAGATACAGGAAGCATATCAGCAGATTATGGATATGCGTTCCGGGAAAGGCGGTTATCAGCAGGGATATCAGAACGGACAGAGTGGCGGATATGGTCAGGGATACCAGCAGCAGGGCGGCCAGCAGTATAACAGGCAGCAGTACCAGTACTATGGAACCAATTATGGAAGAAATCCATATGGAGGAAATGGGGATAGTTGCGGAACCGGCAATCTTTGCTGTGATTTGTGGTGTGCGGATACACTTTGTGAATGTATGGGAGGTGACCTTTGCACATGTTTCTAAGGTCTAAGGCAATTGCATTTACTGGGATTATGATGGCAATCGGAGTCCTTCTGGTAATGTTAGGCGGATTTTTTGAGGGGAGTACGTTGTTTTTTCTGGCGGCGGCTTCCTTTCTGACAGGAGTTGTATTCCGGTGTATTTCACCGGGAACATCATGGTTTTATGTTGCGGGAACTTCTCTGCTTGGTGTTATTTTAGCGCCGCAGAAGTTATATCTTGCAACATTTTTGGCTTTTAGCATATATATTTTGGGTATAGAATACATGGAGAAAGCTTTTGCGGAGAAAGAAACATTAATTGCCAAAGGGAAGATATGGGTGTTAAAAGCCGTACTGTATCATCTTTTGCTTGGAATTTCTGTTCTTTTAGTGCAAAAGTTTTTTGGGTTAGAGGATGTATTTGCAAAGGGAATTTTTGTAAAAATAAAGGAATATCAGATTTTATTCGTCATTATGTTGATTGTAATGGCAGAGCTTTTCTGGCTGATTTTTGACAGGGCATATGTCTATTTTCAGAAAAGGTATGGAAATACTCTGAAACGGATAGGCAGATAGAATAACAGGAAAAAAGGGGGAGTGGCATATGAGACGTTTATCACCGGAAAGGGAGCGCTTTTTCTGGAAAGAAATTAAGGCAATCTGTGACATATCCAGAATTGAGGAAAGCAAGGCATTTTACCAGCATGGTTTTACAAGTGTCTACCAGCATTCCCTTCATGTGACTTATGTAAGCTGTCTTTTTGCCGAGCGTTATCATTTGCCAGTGGACTATAAGAAATTGATTCGCGGGGCGTTTTTGCACGATTACTTTTTGTATGACTGGCATGACAGGGAGCATAACCATAAAAGGCCGCATGGATTTTATCATCCTTCGGCGGCGCTGAAAAATGCTATGGAGGATTTTGATTTGTCATGGAAGGAACAGAATGTTATCAAAAGGCATATGTTTCCGCTTACGGTAGTTCCGCCCGGCTGCTTAGAGGCATGGATTGTGTGTTGTGTGGATAAGGTTTGCTCTACAAGGGAAACGCTTTACCGGCGGAAGCGAGGTTATGCATAAAGTAAATTTGTGTCTGCGCGTTGCTTGACATAAATATCGAAAATGCGCGATAGAGCAAGGTGAACCTCGTTTACCTTGCAGAAATGAGGAGAAATATGAAAAAGATATATTCGTATCAGGATATGAAAGCAGATTTAAAAGTGCTTTCTGAAAGCTATCCGGAAATTCTGCGGGTATTCCGGCTGGCAAGAACAGCAGATGGCAGATGGATATATGGAATCAGACTTGGAAATTCCTGTGCAGAAAAGAGGTTTGTCATTCAGGCAACGATGCATGCGAGGGAATGGTTTAATACAGAGCTTATTATGCGGATGGTCAGCAGAGCCTGCGGGCAGTGGGAAAAAAATATCAGTTATCAGGGAATTACTTATAGGAATCTTTTGGACGGGGTCTGCTTTTTTATTCTTCCTATGGTCAATCCGGACGGGGTTGCTATCAGCCAGAAGGGGCCAAAGGCAGTCCGGGAGGATGTACTCCGAAATATAGTAAAAGAATCCGGCAGAACGTATTGGTATTGGAAAGCAAATGCCAGAGGAGTTGACTTGAACCGTAACTATAGTACTGGATTTGCGGCAGATACCAGACGGGAAAAGGGAAGTAAGGAATATGCTGGAAAACGACCATTTTCAGAGAGAGAAACAAGGGCACTTGTCAAGCTGATACATACCGTAAAACCAATGGCAGTCATTAACTATCATTCGGCAGGGCATTTGCTATATTATAAGGAGGATAACTGGCTGGTGCGGCTGGCAAAAAGGCTGACCGGGTATAAGTTGTGCCAGGAGACGGGAGAGCCAAATGGCAATCTGGGAGACTGGCTTTCTGAAAATAGAATCCCGTGGTGTACTATTGAAACCTGCGTGGGAAAGGCTCCGGCGGGAAGGTGGCAGCTTTCGATGGAATGGAAAAAACACAGAAATCTGCTAGCAGAAATTGCACTGGTAATTGCACTGCCGGAGAAGCAGGAAAAGAAGGGCTCCGGGCAGAAACGTCAATGAAATGGAAGAAGGTAATGCACGTTCGGTTTCTGACTTGGAGGTTAGTGATGCATTAGTTGAGATTGCACCGTTACAGTATGGCGCGGTAACAAAAGATGAAGAGGGCCAGTTGGAAACCGTATATGATAATTATGGAAATGAATATGATTTAGAAGATGTGAATGCTGTATCAGAGAATACAGAGGAACTTTTATATGATTCGACAAAATATGATGATGTGGATTCAATCTTTATAAAATCAGCAAATTGGATACCGAGTAAATATCAGGTCAAAAGTGAGATAACCTTGCAAAAATATAAAGAAAGAAGTACGCTGATTTTGATACAAAATGCTGAAACATGGGTTAAGAAATATGCATGTACGGTACAGGCATTAACACAGATTGCCCATATGGAAAAAATGTGTGGTACAGGCGAGAAAGATACAAGAAGTATCTATAATACATTATGGAAATATACGAAGACACAGGAAACGGATGAATCAAAAAAGAATACAAAATCAGATGTCATGTATGGTTCAACATATATTGACGATGCAGCAGAAGGGTTTGTCAAGTTGGCACAGGAGAAGGGATATAAAAATACGGAGGTCAAGGGAATAGAAACAGACCCATCGGTATTATGGTTAAAAAATAAATTGGAATATAACAGACCGATATTGATGGGATATGGGATTAACGTAAATGGTAAAAGGTCAGGGCATGCAATATCTGTTGTAGGGTATAGGAGGGCAACGAAGATGTCCAGTGGCAATACTTATGATTATCTGAAGGTATACAATAGCTGGGATGACAGTCCGGCATATTTAAATTATTCAACAGTAGATATGATTGACTGTAGTGCAACTTATTTTTGGGTGAAATAAAGGGGGGCTTATGAAAAAATATCTGAAAATATTTGTTGGCATGGTTTTGTTTGGTGGTGTTATCATGACAGGATGTGTAAATAAGCAGTCAGCAAAGAAAACGTCGGAAGAGGAGCTGGTATATGATTATACTCCATGCATGGACATAGGAAGAATAACTAAAATTTTGGAAAAGAATTTAGTATTGGTAACTATCATTCAAGATGGCAATGGATGTCAAAAAGGTGATTCTTTGGCAATAAAGTACGACGTTGCAAAGGACGATGAGGCAAATGACAAGGCAAGGGAAAACTTAAGTGACAAGGAAATGGAATACATTGCTTCCCATGATTTGGAAGTGTACTTAGAAAAGCCAGTAGAAGTGCAGGTGGGAGATGTTGTTTCCGTTAGCTATGATAAACATGAAAGGGAAAAGCGTGATATTGGGGAGATAAAGGACTGCAATTATGTTAGAACGAGTTACCTTCATGTAATTACTGAGGAGGAAGATGAGTTAACAGATACAGATGATTTAGATTAAACCATAGGAAAGAACAGTTATCAGGTTTTAGAAAAACGAAAAAGTAATGATAACGGGAGAGACTGTAAAAAGAGTGGTTTCTCCCGGTTTTTCGAATTTAGAAAGGTATTTTTAATTTTGCGATTGATAGAAAAACAACAGGTATAGTACTGTAAAAGGAAGCAAAAGAATTTTTAAATGCAAATGATACCGAGGGGGATGCATATGGATATGAAAATATGTATTTGTGATGATGAAGCATTATTTTGTGAAAAGGAACAACGGATTTGTGAAAAGTATATGAAGGAAAATGGAAGAGAGGCAGAGATAATCCTTTGCAGAAATGGGCATGAGGTATTGAAAAATATAGGTGGGATTAAGCTTTTAATTCTAGATATCCGAATGCCTGACTTAGATGGTATTGTATTGAAAAATATGCTTCAGGAGCGTATTGATGCGCCGTATATTATTTTTGTTATAGCATTCGATGCATTAATGCAGCAGGCTTTTGGAAAATGGGTGCTTGGATTTGTGAAAAAGGAAGAACTGGAGACAGGACTGCAGGGTGTCTGAAAAGATTTTTTCGTTTGTTTGACAGGGATATTTTGATTGATGGAAAGTTCCACAGTGAACGGATAGAGTGGATTCATGCAGAAAAGGAATATGTACGGATTCATGAATGGGGTGGAAAAGAGCACCTTGTAAGGCAAAGTTTGGTATCAATGGCAGATGAACTGAAAAAAGCAGGATTTGTACAGGTGCACAGGTCATGGCTGGTAAACTTTATGGAAACGGTTGTAATCCCTATAAGTATTACTTATAATAGAGGTAAGATTGGAGGGGTAAAGGATGGATATATTGAAAAAAGATGAGATCTATACGATAGATGATATTTATGCATTGCCAGATGGACAAAGAGCGGAATTGATTGATGGAAAAATGTATTATATGGCTCCGCCAAGTAAGACACATCAAAGAATCAGTGGAAAACTTTATCAAACAATAGCAAATTATATTGATAGTAAAGATGGAAAATGTGAAATATATGCTGCTCCGTTTGCGGTATTTTTGAACATGGATAACATCAACTATATTGAACCAGATATATCCGTTATTTGTGATCCTTCTAAATTAGATGAAAAAGGATGTCATGGCGCACCCGATTGGATTATTGAGATTGTTTCACCCGGAAATAAACCTATGGATTACTTTACAAAACTTTTTAAGTATCAAAATGCCAACGTAAGGGAATATTGGATTGTCGATCCAACCAAGGAACAAATAATGGTATATAAATTTGAGGAGGAAACGATGGAGCAATATTCTTTTGGCGAAAATGTGCCAGTAGGAATATATGATGGTTTCTCAATATGTGTTCAGTAAATTTGCCTGAGCGGTGCAGACCTTGACACAATTTGTAGCGATGATGATGGTTTGCATCTATCATAGAGAGGAGTGAGGAGATGGAAATAAGCAATAAGACCATTGACAATGGAAAAGCCTTCGACTGGGGGCGTGCATCAAAAGAATATGCAAAATACCGTGATATTTATCCAAAAGAATTTTATGAAAAATTAGCAGAACTTTCTTTGGGAATAAAAGGACAGGAGGTATTGGATATTGGAACGGGAACAGGTGTGATTCCAAGAAATATGTATGGCTATGGTGCGAACTGGACAGGAGTGGATATTTCAGAAAATCAGATTTCATATGCGGAGCAGCTTAGCAAAGAAGCGGGAATGGATATTTCTTATTATGTTTCTGCCGCAGAGGATATTGACTTTCCAGATGGAAATTTTGATGCGGTGATTGCCTGCCAGTGTTTTATGTATTTTAATAAAGACGTTATTTTGCCTAAAATCCACCGGATGTTAAAACCGGATGGGCATTTTGCCGTATTGTTTATGGCATGGCTGCCGGAAGAAAGCGAGATAGCGAAAACCAGTGAAGAGATAGTATTAAAATATAACCCGTCATGGACAGGCGGACATATGACAAGGTATACATTAGAGACACCGGCATGGTGTAAAGATATGTTTGAACCAGCTCATATGCTGACGTATGATTTGCCGGTTACGTTCACAAGAGATAGCTGGCATGGCAGGATAAAGGCATGTCGCGGAATAGGCGCATCATCCCTGAGTCAGGAAGAGATAACTGCATGGGAAAGAGAGCATATGGCGTACATGCAGACAGTGCCGGAGGTTTTTGATATTTTACATTATGTAACAATAATAGATGTAAGCAAAGTTTGAAGTTCCACAATCGCGTGCTAGATGGAACTGAATCAAACCGAAGAAGAACGCAAAAACAGCGTTTTTCCCATGGATTTTGTCATAAAGTTTAATAATTGCAGAGGACTAGTATCTTGTCTCATTGATAATTAGGCAAACCAACTTGTCTATTTGCACATCTGCTACGTTGAATTTTCTAGTCGTAGCCACCGCTACGCCGTCGAAAATTCGCCTTGCAGATGAACAAATATCCTGCGTTGTTTTACCAAATATCAACGAGACAAGACACTAGGGTGAGAAAAATGATTGGAAGTGGAGAAAAGATTGGAATTGTCTGCTGTTCGAATGGGCAGAAGAGAGAATATGAAAAGAAACTTAAATTATTGGAGGATACTTTGCTGTCGATAGGGCTTTTCCCGGTATTTAGTGAATGTATTTACGAAGAAGAAGATTTTATCAGCAATACGGCAAAGGAACGCGCGCAGGCGCTTATGAAATTTTATTTGGATGATGGGATTCAGGGAATCTTTGACATTTCCGGTGGGGACATTGCAAATGGGATACTGCCATATCTTGACTATGAAAGGATTGCATCATCTTCCAAGCTGTTTTGGGGATATAGTGATTTGACGACAGTTATCAATGCAATTTATACAAAAACAGGAAAAGCATCTGCTTTATATCAGATTCGGAATCTGATTTATGAGAAGAAGGAGCAGCAGATTGAGGATTTTAAAAATACCATAATAGGGAATGGAGATGATTTATTCCAATTAAATTACCGTTTTATCCGGCAGAAGGAAATGCGTGGAATTGTAGTGGGCGGCAATATCAGGTGTTTTTTGAAGTTAGCAGGGACGGAATTCATGCCGGATCTGACGGACAAGATATTGCTGTTAGAGGGGAATAGCGGCACGGTTTATCAGATGGAAACATTTTTGTGCCAACTCCAGCAATTAGGTGCTTTTGAGAAAGTGGCAGGGATTTTGCTTGGCACATTTACGCAGATGGAAAAGGAAAAATGTGTCCCAGATATGGAAACGCTTGTCAGGAGGATGGTTAAAAAGGATTTGCCGGTTGCAGTTACAAGGGACATTGGGCATGGAACGGATGCAAAGGGAATCCTGATTGGACAGGAGTATATTTTCACCAGTAAAGTATAAAAGCAGAAACTGTCTTCCACTTGATACAAAGTTGCTTTTTGAGCAGGAAGGGGGATTTTATGACAGGTATTGTGATTTTAATTGTTATTGTGGTAATGGGGAGCATTCTTGTTCGTCTAAAAGTGGAGAATAAATTTGTCCGGCTTGGGAAACTGGCAATAGTATTGTTATTTGTATTATTATTTTGTCTTTGGGATGAAGGGATGGTTTCGGATGGGAAAATTCACATCACAGAGCATAAGATGAAAGTGGAATTTCGGAAAACAGACAGAGAGTTTTCAGACAGAATGAAGCTTGGTGCAAACAGAAAGTTAAATATACAGTCAAAATGCAGTCAGGGGAAAATTCTTCTGACTGTTTACCAAAAACAAAAGGAACATACATATGATATCTCAGAGTGGGATGGAATTTTGGAATTAGAGGATTTTGAGGAAGGGTACGCGAACCTGCATTTAAACAATGAGAAGGCGCAGGATGTGCGTGTGGAAATCACCTGTGCAGAGTAGTAATACCCCATTGTCTCAGCTAAATCTTCCCGGCTTACATGGCGTTTGTACCGCAGGGAGCAAATGTTTTGTCCGATTTGAATTCTCATATTTTTCGCCTTTCCTGCGCTGGTTTTTTCGCATATTCAAGTTTAAAAGATTTTTTCAACTTTATACACCGTCTTTCTCAATTTTGGAATCTCTTTAGGTTTCATTTCCTTCCATGTTACTGGGCACGGAGTGAACAGTAACCCCTACTATTTCCCTTCTGCTGCTGGCTGGAACGAATAGCGACGATATTCGTGCTAAGAGTGAATTTTATCGCTAAATTCGTGAGTGTTATTTTTTATGGTTCATGTTATTCTAAAGATGGTATATTACTTCGGAGGGTAAATATTACAATTTTACTTGTCTAAATTTCCAAAGTAATAGAAACATGCAAAAGCGATGGCTGTTAGTATGATAGGATAAATGGTGTATAGGATAAATTTACGCCGTGAAAAAGTATATCGGGTACAGCGCAGAAATGAGGTGAATGATGGAGAATGCAATACATTTCCGGTTAGAAGAATTAAGAAAGGCAAAGCATATTACACAGCAGACGCTGGCTGAATATTGCGGAGTTAGCTTTCAGACGGTCAGTAAATGGGAAAAGGGTATCAATTTACCGGATATTACAATGCTGCCGTTACTGGCATCCTTTTTTGGGATTTCTATTGATGAACTGCTTGGGGTTGTTCCCTTGAAAGAAGAACAGTATCAGAGTATATGGGAAGACAGCGAGGGATTTTGGAATCAGAAACTGGACTACCTGCAAAGAACGAGAGGGTATAGTTGGAATGAGGATTATTTACAGTTTCTAGTGGAGAAGGTATGGAAAATCAGAGAACCGATTCATGTATTGGACTGCGGATGTGGATATGGATATATGGGAGTGCTGCTTATGCCGTTACTGCCAGAGGGAAGTAAATATACAGGAGTGGATATTGCACAAAATCTGGTGGAACAGGGAAAAAAGATATTAAAAGAAAACCAGATCTTGGGTGAGATTGTGCAGGATGATTTTTTGCACCCGAAAGTGTGGGATGAAACAGGAAAGGAAGATGCAAAATTCTGGCAAAACCAAAAATACGATATCGTATTATGCCAGTCTGTATTGCGTCATATCGGAAATGCAAAGGAATTTGTTGCTAAAATGCTAAGTATGGCAAAAACGGGAGCGTTGATTGTCTGTATTGATACCAACAGGGAATTTGAATGTACAGGGTTGTATGTAGACGGGATGGATTATGCAGATTTGTGTGACCATACAGGAATGTGGAAATACTGGAAAAAGGAATTTGAAAACGGGGAACGCGATTATGCGGCAGCGATGCGAAATGCATATGTCATGAAGGAGCTTGGTGTAAAAAATATTGAAATCAGGATGAATGATAAGGTTTCGTTTGTTCATCCCGAAATAGAGCGGTATGAGCAAGTAAAGGAAGATTTTATGGAATCTGAGAATTTGTGGAATGAAAAGTATGAAGGCGTGTGTGAAATGTTATTTAAGCATGGAATGACCAGAGCAGAGGCGAAGGGCTTTTGTAAGAGAAAACAGGAATTAGGAGATTTTCTTGAAAACCATCCAGATGTTTGCTATACTCGTTTCCGTGGAAAAATGATTACTTTTGGTTATAAAGCATGACGCAAACTTGCTTTATGTGTATGACGTAAAGGTAAACTTTGTTTGCCTTGCAGAAATGAGGATTATTATGAGTCAGATATTATGTTCTACCGGAGCACTGGTAGGAAAAGCAGCATCTTTGGGATGGCATGACGTCGGATGGTCATTTTGAAAATAATCTTGCCGCGTATCCTGTGTTAAAAGGGATTGCAGAGGAATACGGAGTTAATCTGCTGGTTGAAAATGTTGTGTGCCTTTATGAGAATCCAATGATGCGCTGGGATGAGCTTGCAGCAAATTTTCCAAATGTCTGCTTTGTTTTTGATGCAAAAATGGCAGCATTTCATGAACAGGAGAAATTGCTGTATCAAAAAGAGTATGAGTGGCTTTGGAAAAATAGACATATCAGGCATTATCATGTGAATGATTATGGCGGAGGTTATAGGGAGTGGGAAAAACTGAAAACCCTGCCAATAGGAATGGGACATATTGATTTCTCAGAATTTTTTATTTTATCCATCGTATCCGCTATGATGATACTTTTACGGTGGAGGCAACAGCCTTTAACCGGCAGGGCGAAGTGGATTTTGATATGTTAAATAAGTGTTTTGAACAGATACGAAATTTTATGGGCTAGAAAACTGCTCATTAGGAAGGTTCGCCACAGCGCATTCCCCTTTTTATCTGTGAATTGATTTAAAGCATTTCCAAAATTGAATGGATTTATTCCCGCGAAGCAACGAGCCAGGCGCGATACTTGCAAGGAACGGAAAGTTCCTTTGCATTTGGCGACTTCCGCAAAAGTTAAATACCCCGCTGCAGGGCAGCGAGGTATTTGCGTTAGAAAGGGTAGATTTAGATAAGGGTTTAATCGGTACGTTCCCCTTCTTTTCCGTAAAATTCGCAAAATCTTGCGTGAAATGCCGGCGGTTCATCCGCCACATATAAATGTGAGATGTCACCAAAAGAACTGACACGGAATGAGGCGATTCCTTTTCTTCGTTCCTCTGTATTGATGGTGGTCACAGAGGTAGGCGCTGCACAAAAGCCATGCCACAGTACCATAGGTGATATGCCAAGCAGATGGCTCAGCATGACGCATTCCACACCAAAATGGCAGATTAGCACGATGCGGTCTGCATTTGCCTTTTGGGCGCGGTAATAATTTCCCTCCCTGACATAGCCATGTCCGGCAAGCAGTTTATCCAGTCCATCCGCTACCCACTGATATTCTTTGGCTATGGTGCTGCCCTGCATGATAGGCGTATCAGACCATTTTTCCTTATCATAGTATTTTGGTTCTATTGTCCAGTCTTCTGGCAGCCAGTCCCATGCAATGGTCCGCTCATTTGCATCCGGTCTGGCAATCTCCGCACGGAAGAATTCCTGCATCCATGAAAGTTCTACTGCCTCCCGTTTCATCTTTTTCAATGTCAGGGAAGCGGTATCTTTCGCTCGCCCCAATGGTGATACGTAGAATGCCTTGATATCCAGTTTTGATAATCTCTCTGCCAGAAGTTCTGCTTCTTTCCAGCCTTTTTCTGTCAGTGAATCAATCGAATAATCCGGGTCGCCGTGTCTTATAATCAGTATCTGCATTTTTTGATTCCTCCATTTGCTCGCACGAAGCATGACGCTCTTGGTTTCGGTTTGTATCGCTAATATAGTACCATAATTGCACTTATTTTTCTATCACATTTCCATTAAAAATATTATTGCTCGCGGAGTAAACAGTAACACCGTATAGTAACTTTGAGTGCCAGGTGTAAAAAAGATTTGACATTTTTGATAAAGTTTGGTAGAATTAACCATGGTTTGGAAAGACTAACGTGCTTTTGCGTCAGGCAGAAGTGCAATTTTTTTGACTATTGGTTAGTGAAAACTAATTAATTATAGTCGTGCAAAACGATAGGTAGTTCCTATACTGAGCAGCCAAATACCCCGCAGCAACCCTCGCGGCAGTCGCTAAATGCGAACGAGCTTACGCTTGGCTCGTTGCTTCGCGGGAATAAAAAATTATCAAACAACAGGAGGTTTCAAATGAGTAGAAAGGAATTCTTATTTAAAATGACAGCAGCGATTTTATCTGCTGCCATGGTTGTCACTTGGACACCGGTGAATGGTCAGACAAGAGTTGATGCAGCAGGAGTAGAACTGGCGCAGAATGAATTTCCGTTTGGAAGTGCCGGAACAAGATTTGCGTCTGGCGAATATTCATTGCCGGTTGCTTTGATGAAAAGCACAGATATCACATCTGCTTCTATGGCAGGCAGTTGTATTAAAGACGGAAAACTGACAGTGAATCAGGATGGAACAGCAGACATTACCATTGGTCTGCAGGCAGTAACTATGATGTCTGTCAGCGAGTGGGCAAGTGACTGGAATATTTATACAGGAGATTTAAGCAGCGATAAAAAGGCTGCTACGTATACAGAAAATAGTGAGGGGAAAGTAGACAGTATTTCGTTCCGCCTGCCGGAAAACACCATGGATGGTGTATATGTGGAGATGTTTATTTCTGCTATGAACAGTGCCCAGCAGGGATATCTTGCTTTTGATTTTGCAAATGCTGTCTGGGTGAGTGGGGGGAACGCTGCGGAAAAGAAAAATGGTACTGCAAAAGTACAGCAATTTGGGGGATATGATGTCAATGTAGCAGTGTCTGTTTTAGAGGGTAAAATTGCTGACATTGAGGTGGAAGGCGCTAATTTTGACGGAGCTTATGCAGACTACAATAAAGTAAAGCTGCAGGAGGCTATAGATGGACTGAAAGTTTCTTATACTGGCAAGTCTGCCACAGATATAAAAGAGATTGAAGGGGTGGATGCCGTTTCTGGAGCTACCTATTCCTCCGAAGCGATTCACACAGCCGTTTTAGATGCGCTGGGATTGGAAGCGGCTGGTGAAGTGGTTTCCCTTCCGACACAGAAGCTGGCAGAGGGGACTTATCAGGTGGACATTGCTTTTTATACGGATGGCGTAAAACATTCTCTGATTGAGAATGAGACGGCGAAAGCGACTATTACAGTAGATGCAAATGGTAACATGACACTCACCACGGCGGTTGTTAATGGAACTGATAAAGAGCCTCTGTATTTCTATGATTTTAACGGATATTATGAGGGAAATAGTGTAAACGGAACGCTAAAGGCAACAGATACAGTGAAAAAAGAAGATGTTGATTATACGGATGAAGTGTTTGGGGCAGATGAAAAGGCTGTTACAGAAGTGTCCTTCCCGCTGGAAGGTGGTTTTGCAGAGACTTATGCTGCAAATGCCAGCATTTACGTTCCGGCAATGAAAAACCTTACAGGAGAAATGGGAGGTATCACCTTCAATCAGGGAAGATTTTCTTCTGACTGCTATGCAAAGATTTACTGGGATAGTCTGAAAAATACAGGTTCAGTAAGTGATGGACCAGTATTTGGTTCTCAGGGGAGAACACTGGAGGCAGGTGATTATACTCTGTCAGTGAGTATGAAAAATGCTACAGATATTACAAAGGACTCTATGGCAGGAAAATGCATTCAGGGAGCAGTTTTGACGGTAAATCCAGATGGAAGTGCAAAGGTGACTTTGGAACTTACAGGAATAACTGTTATGGATCAGACAGCATGGGCATCTGACTGGAAGATTTTTCAGGAGCAGAATACCACCAGTGATACAGTAGATGCAGAAGTAACAAAAATAGATGCGGACGGCAATGTAACACAGATTGTATTTGATCTTCCGGACAATCATGAAGATGGTGTCTATATCAGTATGGTTTCAGGAGGAAGCCATGTAAATCAGGCGTATCTTGCATTTGATTTTGCAAATGCCACAAAGCAGAGGGCAAATCTGGAAGATGGGGTTTATGTTGTTGAAGGAACGATGTATAAACCGGATCTTGTGACAAAATCCATGGCGGATACTGCGTTTAACCACAACATACAGATGACGGTAAAAGATGGAAAAGCAACACTGACCATGAATTTCAAAGGAATGGAAATCACCGGACGGCAGGGGTATCTGGGCAGCCTGAAATATTATGATGCTGGTTATCAGAAGGATGCAGGAAACAATCCTACAGGCACATTGAAGGATGTAACGGTTGAGAGCGTACAGAAATACAGTGATGGTGTTATAATTTCTGATGATTTCGGAACGAATTATCCGGATGTGGTAAGCTTTGCAGTGATTCCGGAAGCGCTGGAGGATGGCATTGTGCCATTGCAGGTGTTTGTACCAATTATGGAAAGTATCACAGCAGGAACGGGTAATCAAAATGTTTACCTGAAACTGGATTTAGGTAATCTGAAAAAGACGACAGCAGAGGATGAATTGTTTAATGACACAGACGCAGCGCCTGAAAATCCTGCAGGAACATCAAGCCAGCAGCCATCGGGAAGTACAACACAAAAAGTAAAAGTAGGGCAGAAGGTAAAGGTAAGCGGACATACCTATAAAGTGACAGCAAAAGGAAAGGTTGCCTTTACTGCCTGCAAGAAGAATGCAAAGACTGTAGCCATTCCGGCGACAATTAAAGTGAATGGCGTTACCTGCAAGGTGACAGAAATCGCAAAAAATGCATTTAAAAATAATACTAAATTGACTAAGGTTATTGTGGGCAAAAATGTAAGCAAGGTTGGAAGTAATGCATTTAAGGGCTGCAAGAAACTGAAGACAGTGAAACTTTCAAGCAGCCTTACGAAGAAAAAGAAAGCTGCCCTTAAGAAATTGATTGTAAAAGCAGGAGTTTCTGCAAAATTAATTAAATAGTGGTTGAAATAGTATAGTTATAAGTGTGATCAGCAGAACTGAGAAATAGTTCTGCTGTATCGCTTTGTAATCACATCACTATTTATGCTGCTGAAAGCGGCATGGGGGATTAATATGAAGAAAACAGGTAAATTGGTCATACTTTCGTGGATATTAATTGTCGCACTGGTATTGGGACTGTCTGCGCCTATATCCTTGAGATGGTTACATAATACAGAAGTCAGTGCGCAGACAACTGACGATACAGATGGTGTCTATACAATTAAGGGCAGGCTGTGGCATGCCACGATGGATCAGCCTTCCATGGGAAATTCTGCCGTAACACAACCGATGAAAATTGTCAAAAATGGCGATGATATTTTATTACAAATGGAGTTTCATTCCTTAAGTTCTAGCGTGTTTTCCGGATATTTGTATAGTATTCGCTATTTTCCGTCATGGAATCATGAAGATAAGGTTCCGGTGGGAGCAGAGGCCGTACTGTTTACCGTGACAGAGTATTATGATGGTATATACGATGAATATAACCGTCTGTCAGACGGCCTTGACGAACAGATTAGAGGAACGCTTTATCCTCATTATGCAGTTATGCCGATTGAATGGAATGCAGCTTCTACCTGGGTACAGGTATATGTGCCTGTGATGGAGGCAATCAGTGCAGGAAGCGGCAGACAGTATGCAAGGCTGCAGTTAGATTGGGATACTTTAGAAAAGACAGAAGAAAATGTAGAGGATATCGCCACATCTCCGGCAGACACCTCATCAGGAGATGATGTGGTGTCAACGCCAACGGCTGTGCCTCCTAAAACTACGCCAGCTGTTACAGAAAGTAGTAATAAGAATACATCAGGCAGTTCCGGTAACAGTAGCAAAACAGAAGAGAAAAAGCTGAAAATAAGTTCCCTTGAGGATGGAACATATACTATTACCGGAAACATGTTAAAGCCAGACAAAAAAAGCAAATCTATGGCCAATGAGGCGCTTGACCACAATGTGATTTTGACAGTAAAAAAAGGAAAGTACAGCCTGACTGTGAGCTTTTCAGGACTGACAGTAGGCAGTTCCAAAGGATACCTAAGCAGGATGAAGTATTTTAAAACTGGTTATAAAAAAGATAAAAATGGTATACCTACAGGAAACAAGGCAGCAGTTACCATAAAGGCATACCAGAAGGATAGTTCTGGCAGGAAGCTATCGGATTATTATGGAACAGACTATCCGGCGAAGGTGACTTTTCCGATGATTGTAGAGGCAAAAAAGGATGGGTATGTGCCGCTGCAGGTATTTGTGCCGATTATGGAGGCAATCAGTGCAGGGACAGGGGAGCAGCCTGTTTATTTGAAACTGGATTTGTCTTCCATTACTTTCGGGAAAAAGAGTACAAAAACGAATACCAAAACGAATACCAAAACGAGTACATCAAACAAGAAAAGCAGTTCTAATTCCAGTAAAGCTGCTAATAATTCGCCTAACAGCAGTGTAAGCAACAGTTCAGCGGCTGCTACAATGAATACTGTTTCTATAGCAGAAAATGCAGTAAAGGGGATTGTTTATTCCTGTCAGATGGTTCCAAGCTATAAACACCCCGTAACTGGCAAGGTGGAGGATTCCGGAGGGACGTCCTCTTATGCTACCGGACAGGGAATGGTAGAGAGTGTTATGGGAAATTCCGGGATGTTAGAGGAAACAGAGAACGGGGAGTACTATCTGACGGTGCGTATCAGTCTGATGGATTTGACATCCGACCATAAATTCTGGACACAGAAAAAGGGAGAATCCGTTTGGCAGTCAGTTTCTCAAGCGATAACACAGACTGGTTCTGACAAGAATGGAAAAACATCGGATTTCTGTTTTGCTGTGCCAGATAAGGATAGTATCATAAAAACGTCTATGTATGTGGAGCCAATGGGAAGAGATGTGGTTTTTTATGCGTATCTGAAAAATCTGAAAGAGGGACAGCCGGAAGATATGAATGCAACAAAGGTAACAGCAGATGCGGCAGGTGCGGCTTATGATTCTCTGGAGACAGAAAAAACAGAGGAAGACAGAGAGGATTTATCATCGGAATTGTCAGAAGATGACGAACTTTCATCTCTTTCTGATACCGGTCTTATCAGTGTTCAGGGATTGAGCCTGTCAACAGCAGGAGCAGATGCTTTGGACAGTATAGAAACGAATAGGAGTAATACAATAGAAGGAAGCGGAACCGGAGAAATGTCTTTGGGAAAGTGGATTTTGGTGCTGACATTATCTATGACACTGTCAGGACTTTTGCTAATGTCAGCAGGAGCAGGGCTTGTATACCATTTCCGCCGGAACTGGTTTAGATGGGGAGAGGAGATGGAAGATGATAAAGAGTAATCCTTTCACCTGCAGGGATGCTTACAGGAAAAAGAACCGTGAGGCGTTTTTTTGTGGACTGCGGTTTTTGGCTGCTTTTTTTCTCTTGTGTACTTTGTCTTTTTCGTTATGTGGTTGTATAGACCAGCATCCGGAAAATGAGGGTACGCAAGAGAGCAGTCAGCAGACAGAGGAGATTTCCTCAAAAAAGGAGGATTCGGAAGGCGGCAATTCAGGGGATTCTGTCTCTGAAGAGCTGTCAGCGATGTTAGAAATTACCGATGAGGCAGAGAAAGCGGCAGTGGAAGCAGCTAAGGAGAAGATAGAAGGACTTGGCAGAGAACCAAAATTGATTGCGACATCTCCAGCTGTGGCAGACATCTGTGGCCGGCTGCAGCTGGATTTGGTGGGGGTATGTGAAGCTTCTTCAGAAATACCATCACGGTATGATGGTGTGACTACTGTGGGAGCAGCTATGAGTCCGGATATGGAAATTATTTCCTCCCTTAAACCTGACTGGATACTCAGTCCGGCTTCTTTGCAAAGTGATTTGCAGCCAAAGTATGAGGCAGTTATGTCAGAATGGGCATTTTTGAATCTGAAAAGCGTGCAGGGAATGTACCGCTCCATTCAGGAATTGGGTGCTATTTTTGGCAGAGAGAGTGAAGCGGAACAGTTAGTGAGTGAATTCACTTCTTTTTATAGGGAATATCAGAAAGAAAATACAGAAGGGCAGCGCCCGAAAGTATTGATATTGATGGGACTTCCAGGCAGTTATATGATTGCTACGCCTAATTCCTATGTGGGAAATCTGGTGGAATTGGCGGGAGGTGAGAATGTCTACAGCGATACAGAGGAAGAATTTCTGACAGTCAATACAGAGGATATGAAAACGAAAGAGCCAGATGTAATTCTTCGGGCTGCCCATGCCCTGCCAGAGCAGGTGGCAGAGATGTTTGCGGATGAATTTGCCACCAGTGATATCTGGAAGCATTTTACAGCCGTACAGGAAGGGAGAGTGTATGATTTGTCCTATGATAAGTTTGGAATGAGTGCTGCCTTTTCCTATCAGGAAGCTTTAAAGGAGCTGCAGCCGATGCTGTATCCAAAGGAAGAGAATGAATGAGAGGAGGAGGGATGTTGCGCAAATTAAATCAGAATGAATTGGCAGATGCCGACAATAAAAGGATGCAGAGCAAAAGATTCTGGATGGTAATTACATATATTGTGACTGTTATGCTGCTTTGTACCCTCTTCCTTGTGTCAGTGAATATTGGAAGTTTGAAAGTGAGTTTTTCGGAATTGTTTTCCGGTCTTTTTGTGGCGTATGATTCTAATGTGGCAACGATTTATGATCTTCGCTTTCCAAGGATTATTATATCCATGCTGGCAGGGGCAGCCGTTGCAGTATCTGGCGTCCTTTTTCAGGCAGTTTTGAAAAATCCACTGGCAGACCCAGGCATTATCGGCATTTCCAGCGGAGCGGGGCTTGCAGCAGTGTGTGTGACAGCACTGGCTCCGTCTTTATATTTTTTTACACCAGTTGTTGCCTGCGTTGGTGGTGTCATTGCCTTTTTGCTTGTATATATCCTATCATGGAAAGGAGGGCTTAGCCCTTTGCGCATTATTCTGACAGGTATTGCCGTAGATGCCTTATTTACCGGGCTTTCCAGTGTGGTAAACTCTATGTCTGGTGGTGACAGAACGGGAGTGGCTTCTATTGTGGAGGGAAATATCACACAGAAAACATGGGCAGATGTGCGGACACTGCTGCCCTATGTTTTCGTAGGGATGCTTCTTGCCTTGCTGTCTGTGAGAAAGTGCAATCTTCTGGCGTTGGAGGATAAGACGGCTAGAAGCCTGGGTGTCAATGTAAACCAGACAAGAATTGGGATTTCTGTTATAGCGGTTATTTTAGCAAGTATTTCTACCGCCGTTGTGGGGGCAATCAGTTTTCTGGGACTGATTGTGCCGCATATTGGCAGGCTTTTGGTGGGAAGTGACCATAAGAAGCTGATTCCTTTCTCTGCACTGGCAGGAGCTGTTATCTTTTTACTGGCGGATACGATTGGCAGAACCATTGCCAGACCTTATGAGGTAGCAGCACCTGTAGTAATGAGCGTCATTGGCGGACCGTTTTTTCTTGTTCTGCTAAAAAGAAAGCATAAGGAAGTGTGAAGATTATGGGTGAGTATATGATGCGTGTCAAAGAACTTTCCTTTTCTTATGGAAAGAATAAGATATTGAAAAATATTTCTTTGGAGATTCCTGAGGGGAAGATTACAACCATACTTGGGGCAAATGGCTGTGGTAAATCTACGCTCTTTTCCCTGATGACTAAGAATCTGGTGCCAGGCAGAGGGAGTATTTATTTGCAAAAGAAAAATATTGGTGGCATGTCTTTGGGGGATTTTGCCCGCAGGGTATCGATTGTTCACCAGTATAATACGGCGGCAGATGACATGACAGTGGAACGTCTGATAGCGATGGGGCGTACGCCGCATCAGAAGGCTTTCGGCGGCAAAAGTGAGGAGGATGAGCGTCTGGTGGAGTGGGCGCTTTCTGTTACGAATCTGGTGGATTTTCGTGGCAGGGAGGTCGGAAAACTTTCAGGAGGCCAGAGGCAGCGTGTGTGGATTGCAATGGCGCTGGCACAGAATACAAAGATGCTTTTTTTGGATGAGCCAACGACCTATCTGGATATCCGCTATCAGTTGGAGATACTGGAACTGGTAAAAAGACTGAATACGGAGTTTGGTATTACGATTGTCATGGTGCTTCATGAAATCAATCAGGCAATCTGCTTTTCTGACAGGATTATTGGTCTAAAGGATGGCCATGTAGCAGTAGAAGGTGATCCAGAGGAGGTGATTACCCCAGATACTCTGGAGGAGCTGTATGGGGTGAAGCTGGGGGTTGCGTTAATAGACGGGCATAAATATGTTATGACAGGGAACTTAATGTGAAAAATCATTACTATTCAAAGGCGGCGGAATGGAGATTATTATGAAAAATCCTTTAAAGATATTATGGGTGGGGCTTGGTTTTTTATGTCTGGGGCTGGGAACAATTGGCGTGGTGCTGCCAATCCTTCCTACGGTGCCCTTTTATATGGCAACAGTGTTTTGCTTTGCAAAAAGTTCGGCAAGGCTTCATAACTGGTTTACAAATACAAAGCTTTATACAAAGCATTTAGAGAGCTTTGTACAGAGCAGGTCTATGACTTTAAAAAGCAAGCTGACAATTATGGGAAGTGTGACAGTGGTAATGGCAATTGGGTTTATTGCCATGCGTCATGTGCTTGTAGGACAGATTTGTCTGTCTTTGGTCTGGGTATGCCATGTTTTATATTTTGCGTTTCGGATTAAAACAGTTTAAAAGGAGTTAGGAAATGATTAAAACGAGACTGGTTAAGTTGTTATCACATGCTAGAAAATATATTCTGTATAATATTCTCTGGCAGTGGGGAGCCCTGGTGACTCAGATTGTAGCAGTATTTACCATATCAGGGCTTTTTGTCAATCTGTATGAAGGAAATATAACAGAAAATAATATGATGCAAAAGGGAGGCATTCTTGCTGTGGTACTGCTGGTGCGTTTTCTGTGTGAAAGAATGGCGGCGAAAGCTTCCTACCAGGCAAGTGTAGATGTAAAGAGGGTACTCCGTGATAAGATCTATGAAAAGCTGTTAAAGCTGGGTGCTTCCTATCATGAAAAGATTGCGACATCGGAGGTGGTGCAGCTGTCAACAGAAGGAGTGGAGCAACTGGAAACGTATTTTGGGAAATATCTTCCACAGCTTTTTTACAGTCTGCTTGCACCATTGACATTATTTATCGTGCTTTCCATAGCAGCCAGCGTCAGGGCCAGTGTTGTCCTTCTTGTCTGTGTTCCTTTGATTCCGGCATCCATTGTAGTGGTTCAGAAAATTGCTAAACGGCTGTTAAACAGGTATTGGAGCATTTATACAGGTCTTGGGGATTCTTTTCTGGAAAATCTGCAGGGACTTACCACACTGAAAATCTATCAGGCAGATGGGAGAAAGGCGGAAGAAATGGATGAAGAGGCAGCAGAGTTTCGCAGAATAACTATGAAGGTGCTGACGATGCAGCTTAATTCTACCAGTGTTATGGATATTGTTGCTTATGGTGGGGCTGCAATAGGTATGGTTGTGGCGGTGAATGAATTTTTGCATGGCAGAATCGGATTGGAACAGACTTTGTGCATTGTGCTTCTTGCCAGTGAGTTTTTTATTCCTTTGCGTTTGCTTGGCTCCTTTTTTCACATTGCCATGAATGGAATGGCGGCAAGCGATAAGATTTTCCGGCTTCTGGATATAAAAGAGGAGGAGACAGGAAAAATCCTGTTTACTAAAGAGCAGTTAGGGAAATTGTCTGTGGAGATGGAAGATGTGTATTTTTCTTATCAGGAGGAGCGTGAGATTCTGCATGGGATATCTATGAGGATTCCGGTCGGTTCTTTTGTATCTCTGGTAGGAGAATCCGGCGGTGGAAAGAGTACCATTGCTTCATTATTGTCTGGAAGAAACCAGGGATATACCGGACAGGTTACCCTTGGAGGCGTGTCAGCAGCAGATTTGTCAGAAGCAGAGTGGATGCGGCATGTGACAGTAGTAAAGCATGACAGCTACCTCTTTCAGGGGACAGTACGGGAAAATCTTTTACTTGCCAAACCGGATGCTACTGCCAGGGAGATGAAGGAGGTCTTAGAGAAGGTAAATCTCTGGGGGTATCTGCAGGGACAGGGCGGACTTGATACTAAGGTTTCTGAAAATGGAGATAACCTTTCCGGGGGACAGTGCCAGCGCCTTAGTCTGGCAAGGGCATTATTGCATGACAGTGAAATGTATATTTTTGATGAGGCGACCTCCAATATTGATGCAGAGAGCGAGGAGATGATTATGGAGGTAGTTCATGAGCTTGCAAAGAAAAAGACAGTGCTTTTGATTTCACACAGACTGCTGAATGTAGTGCCATCGGATTGTATCTATATGTTGCAGGATGGAGAAATAGCAGAGAGTGGTACCCATAAAGATCTGATGGCAGAAAAAGGGGCGTATTACCGTCTGTATGAAAGCCAGAGAGAACTGGAGGAATTTGGAAAGGGGCGTGTGGAAATTGGATAGGAAGGAGAAAAACAGACGAAGTGCTATACTCATTATGGGACAGTTGATTGGGCTGGTTGCTCCTCTGATTCATATTATGATACTGGCGGTAGTACTTGGTGTGGCAGGGTATCTGTGTGCTATATTTCTCACTGTTTTGGCAGGGCAGGCCATTTTAAAAGGACTGTCGGTCAACATGACGCTTTTTAATGGATTTTCTGTGACTGGTATCCTTGCTGCCATGGGAGTGATTGCCGTGCTCCGGGGAGTTTTCCATTATGCGGAGCAGTACTGTAATCATTTTATTGCATTTAAGCTGTTGGCTATTATTCGGCATAAAGTATTTGCAGCGCTGCAAAAGCTATGTCCGGCAAAGCTGGAGGGACGGGATAAAGGAAACCTGATTTCTATTATTACAACGGATATTGAACTTTTAGAGGTATTTTATGCACATACAATTTCACCGATTGCTATTGCTGTACTGACTTCTTTGGTTATGGTATGTTTCATGGGACAGTATCATATTTGTGCAGCCGCTTTTGCAGTTGCAGCATATCTGGTTGTGGGGGCAGTAATCCCTGTTTGGAATGGCTGCAGGGGTGGTGAAAAGGGCATGGCATTCCGTACGGCATTTGGAGAGCTGAATAGTTTTGTGCTAAGCTCTCTCCGTGGTCTGGATGAAACGATTCAGTATGCTGGAGGCAGGGAGCGTAAGGAAGCCATAAAACAACGCTCAGAGGAGCTTGGTAGGCTGCAGAAGGATTTGAGCAGGCAGGAGGGAGGACAGCGTTCCATAACTCATTTTGCAATTCTTCTTGCTTCTTTTGGCATGCTTTTTCTGACAGGATATCTGCAAAATAAGGGGATGCTTGGTTTTGATGGTGTTATAACCTGTACCATGGCAATGATGGGATCTTTTGGCCCAGTGGTGGCACTTGCCAGCCTTTCCAATAACCTGAACCAGACATTGGCAAGTGGTGAACGTGTACTGTCTGTGCTGGAGGAGGAACCGGTAGTCAGGGAAAATCCAGGAGAAGGAAAGTTTTCTGCTTTTACTGGGGCAGAGTTAAAGGATGTTACCTTTGCCTATGGGGAGGAAACGATTTTAAAGCAATATAATCTGCAGGCAAAAAAGGGACAGATTGTGGGGATTCATGGTGCCAGTGGTTCCGGTAAGTCCACAATATTAAAGCTTTTGATGCGGTTCTGGAACGTAAATAAGGGAATTGTGGAAGTATCTGGTGAAAACGTACAGACAATGGAAACGAGGAAACTAAGGGAGTATGAGAGTTTCGTTACGCAGGATACAGATATGTTCCATGATTCTATCGCTGCTAATATTGCGATTGGAAAACCGGATGCTTCCAGAGAGGAGATTATTACGGCAGCGAAAAAAGCGTCTCTGCATGATTTTATTATGAGCCTGCCGGAAGGCTATGATACCGAGGTCGGGGAGCTTGGCGATACGCTTTCCGGTGGTGAAAGGCAGAGGATTGGAATTGCAAGGGCATTTCTGCATGATGCGCCATTATTGCTTTTAGACGAACCTACAAGCAATCTGGATTCTTTGAATGAAGGTGTCATTTTAAAGGCTTTGCAGGAAGCCTGTCAGGATAAGACGGTGGTTCTGGTATCACACAGGGCGTCTACGATGAGTCTGGCAGATGTGGTCTTCGAGATGGAGAAAGGGCGGATTTCCTGAACAGTAACTTTCTAGTGAGGTATCGGTTTTTCATTTCTGTTTTCAGATTCATTTCAGCAATTTTTTTTGTTATAATAATGCAAGGTTGCTGTTTTCAGTTATCAATAGAGATAATATTAGGTATCAAAGAGGATATATTAATGAAAACAAATGAACATACATTAGTAAAAGTACAAAGTCTGTTAGAAACAACATTAAATACAAGAGAGCTGGGAGGATATCGAACCGAAGATGGGAAATATACACGTTGCAATATGCTGCTTAGGAGTGATGAGCAAAAGCATTTGAATGAGGGGGATGCTGCCTTTTTATTAGAAAAAAAGATTACGACGATTATTGATATGCGGGATAAAAAAGCGGTAAAGAAATCCCCAAGTCCATTTATCGGGATGGCACAGTTTTGTTATTATAATGTGCCGATTGAGGAAGGGAGTGGCGTGCCGGGATCTGTAGACGCGGTTCCTGCCAGTTATATGAAAATTGCCGGCGCTGTAAATATCAATCAGGTTTTTAAGCATATTGCCCATGCGCCGGATGGTGTTTTGTTTCACTGCGCGGCGGGAAAGGACCGGACCGGGGTGGTATCAGCTATTTTACTGCTGCTTGCAAAGGTCAGTGAGAAGGATATTATAGAAAATTATATGCTGACGAAACAGTATAATCGGAAGCGGTTTGCACTGGTGCGTAAAAATTATCCGGGCATTGATATCAATATTGTAATACCGCAGGAGAAAAATATGGTGTGGTTTTTGCAGTTGTTCCGGGAGAAATATGGCAGTGTGGAACATTATCTGCATTCCATTGGCATATTACCGGAGGAAATACAGGCACTGAAAAATAAATTAAGAAATGAGGAAAATGAAATGAAACAGGCACAATTTTTTTACCAGAGTGACAATGCACCAAAACCTAACAGGCCAAATCACATAGGAGTTGCCATTCTGATTGAATATGATAATAAACTGTTGTTGGAACACAGAATGGATAGTGAGAGATGGGCAATGATAGGCGGTGGTTTGGAAATGAATGAAAGTTTAATGGAATGTGCAACCAGAGAGGTTCTTGAAGAGACTGCAATTAGGCTTCAGGAAAATATGCTTCATTTTTACAAAGTATATGATGACCCGTCAAGGATTATCAGTTATCCAGATGGAAATGTACTAAGAAGTATTTCGGTTGTATATAAAGTTCATTTAGAAAATAAGCCAGAGTTAATTTGCAGTGCAGAGTCCAAGGAACTTTATTTTTTTGATAAAGAGGAACTGGAAAAAGTAAAAATTGCAGAGACACATATTCCAATCCTGCGGGACTATTTAAAAGAGGGATCTGGCTGAATATTTTCCATTCGTCCATCCAACCTTTCCACCGGCTAGCAGAAAGTGTTTCATGTTTCTCTGTAAAGATGTATTTTGGTGATGAAAACGGTATGTAATATTTATGAATATCGCAAATAATAACCATCCCAACAAAATTATATAAGTACTACCATATATGGTAGTACTTGGGGTGGTAGACAGTGTATAATAGGGAAAGATTTAGATTAGTAGGGAAGAGTGGAAAAGAAGGTGAGAGAATGTGTGGCAAAAGCTTATGCAGAGATTCTATTGAAAAAAGCGTTCTTTTCATATGACAGTAGGATGTCTGAAAAGAACGCTGCATAAAAATAGCAAGCATATTATTTAATGCCTGCTAAAAAGATGTAAGAGTTTATTCGAAAAACAATATTTCATTAACGGAAGTGATAAATGTTTTTGAAAGGTGTTTTGAGCTGATAAAATAGTTTTTTGAAAGAGAACAAAAAGAAATATGGGTAACATATGTTTTATGAAAGGAGAATTTTATGAATATTATGAGAAAGTTTTTAGCAGGAACGTTAGTAGTAACGGTATCTTTCAGTTTTATGCCAGAAGGAGTGTCAGCAGTTGCTGTAACACCAGAGATTGCGGAACATATAATTAGTAATGAAATTTCTGATAAGATTCCAGATGCTGCAACAGATTTAGTTGAGCAGCAACTTGAGTCTATTGTAGATGTTTCTAAGGATTTCAGTGAAGAACTCCGTATTGATGTGAATGATTTAGAGAAAGTATCTATTGGAACGCCGTATATTGTGTATGATGTTGCAGATACGGTACAGGATGAAGTATACCATTACCCTATTATTAATGATAATGATGGCAATGTGGTGTTAATGGTTGACGTAATGGGAACAACAGACGGATGGCACTATGATATTTCTACAGAACACGTTTCAGAATTAAATGATATAGACTATGCGGAACAGGATTACATATTTTATGGGACAGAGGGAAATATCGTAGCAGAAAATGCAGGTACTAAAGAACAGTTGGTCGGTTATGACAATAAAAAAGAGATTAGGGAATTTGAAAGTTCTGGATTTTATGATAAAGTAGAATCTATCTCTGAAAGGGTGGATTCTTTGCAGAAGACGGATACGGATATCCAAATGGAAGAAGAGTTAAAGGCAACATATACACCGCAGGTAGTAGATGTGGAAGTTGGAATCGGGAAAACAGGTTGGAGCTACAGAGGTAATCGCTTTTAATTCAAATACAGCCACATATAGTTATAGTAATTATACATATACATGGAGTAAAAGTATTTATAGATAGGGGAGGGATTTAAGTGAGACAAAATTGCAAAAAAGTGATTGTTAGTGTTATATTATCATTTGCGATGATTCTATCAGCTATTTCTGTGGGTAGTACAGCAGAAGCTAACAGTGGTACAATTCAGTACAATAATAAAATATTTACCAAAAAACTTTTTAAAAATACGAAAAAGATTGGATTTGGTTCGGATGGAAGCCAGATAATAAAAGATAAGAAAACAGTGAGAAAAGTTTATGCACTATTGGCAAAGATGAAATTAAAAGTGGAAGAGCCGGACCCAAATGAAGAAATCAAGGCTGGGTTTGTATCTGTAGTGATTCATACAAAGAGTGGTAAAAAGAAAACATATATATTTCAGGGTGATAAAATGGACAATAAGTATATTATTACAAAAAATCATCCGATAGATAAAATCAGAAAGATTTATGATGAAGCAGAGGATTAATTTAACTTTAGAAGCTAAAAATTATATGCTGACGAAGCAGTATAACCGGAAGCGTTTTGCACTGGTGCGTAAAAATTATCCGGACATTGATATCAATATTGTAATACAACAGGAGAAAAATATGGTGCGGTTTTTGCAGCTATTCCGGGAGAAGTATGGCAGTGTGGAATATTATCTGTGTTCTATTGGGATACCGCCGGAAGAAATACAGATGCTGAAATACAAATTGGTATAGAAACAATAACGGAGTAATAAACGAATTGCAGAAACACATATTCTAATCTTACAGGACTATTTAAAAGATTGGATTGGCTGAATATTTTCCATTCGCCCATCCAATCTTTCCACCGGCTAACAGGAAGTGTTTCATGTTTTTCTGCAAAGAGGTATTTTCTGATAAACCGGATAAATCTGTTTTTTCTCCCGGATATACCCAGTCAAGAACTGCCATGCTTTCATAATCTGTTGATTCGATTTCAAATAATTTCTGGAATCCCAATATATTAGAATCCTCTGGCAATAATTCTTTTAGCGAAGGGGATAACATCCATGATTCACAGTACCAGTCAACCTTTACCCAGTCAGGATAATATCTGGTTAAAAAATTGCGGTAAGCAGTAAAAGATTCCTGCATTCGTTTGGCTTCCATATGTGCATCACCCGGAATATGAATATAAATCCGTTTTTCTTCTGCATCCACAAATTCGTATTCTAATTCTCCAATGCGGAATTCCTGTAAGGAAAGCTGCCGTGGAAACCACCATGCCCAGGTAAAAGCATAGTAGCCATATATCCGTTTATGTTCATTTAAAAAACGTGTGCAAAACTGCATTGTATGCACAAAAATATCGTCATCTATTCCCTTTTTCTTATATTTATGATAGGTTTGGCGGGCATAATCTAACAATTCAGAAAGGATATAGAAACCAAAGGGGTCTTCTCCAATCCGTCTTTTCATCTCTTCTATAGCCTGCTCCCAAAACCCACGTTTTTCTAATTGTTCCTGTAATACAGGGGTCAGAATGCCAGTGTGGGATTTTTTATATTCTGCAATAGTATTGCATACTTCTGCTGGCAGTTCCAATATATCATATAATTTATCTAATGTCATTTGTTGCTCCTTCCTTGCGCCTGGTTTGTTACATACATGGGAATAAATGTGATTATAACATATGCAGCATAAATAGTATATACTTTCGGCTCTCGTTCTTATGCCCCTTTTAAGGTTCTCAAAGCCGTCTATCTCCCTCGCTTTTGCAATCATTTCTATAACCTCATTTTTCACGCTGACCGCCGTATTTTTGATTGTGGAATTGTAAGGTGGTGTATGGTATACTAGTGTACTGACACGATGATAATTAGAGAAATCCACTTGTCTATTTATCCATCTACTGCGTTGAATTTTTTAGTCGTAGCCATCGCTATGCCGTCAAAAATTCGCCTTGCAGATGAATAAATATCCAGCGTGGTTTTATCAAATATCAACGGTACATAACACTAGTAATGTTGGTGTAAGAATTGACCTTTACTGGAAGAGTAGAATTTGAAATGTGGATTGTTTGCCTAATGAGGAGGTCTGATTGTGGAAAATAATTTTTGTGAGGTTAAGTTGTTTCAGGTAAAACCAAATAAATTAGAGGAATTTGAAAAACTGATAGCTGCTGTTGCAGAGGAGCAGAAACAACAAAAGGGTTGTATAGATATTAAATATATGAAAAGGTTTTATGTCTTTGATGATATTAAAGAACAACCAAGAGAGTTAACCAGAATCGTTAAATGTGTAAAATATTTTTCCTATTGGGATTTTGATAATATGGAAAATTATTCAAGTGCAACTCATTGGTTTTTTGAAAAATATTCAAAGGAAATATTTAAACTTTTGATTATGCCTTTTGACATAAATTGTGGGTATTCAATTTATTAACTTATGCACATTATGATTATAGTACTCAGCTTGTGCTTATTTTTTTCCATTTGGAGGATGCAGGCATGATTTTGATAAGAGGGGTTAAGGATATTGGAGATATTCAAGAAACAAAAACATTGGAAGAGGCATTTAATCTGGGAAATTCGATTAATAAGGAAAGATGACGAATGGGCATTAGAAATTACAGAACTTTCTTCATTTTTAAGTTAAAATGGTTGATTATCTCAAAAAAGCCTTGATTTACGGGCATACACGCAGGA
>CANRVD010000037.1 GCA_947643145.1 uncultured bacterium
ATCAGGAAAATAAGCAAGTCAAACTGCCAATTACTTAATATTCGTTGTACTAGATTAAACCTAAGAAGAACGCAGAAACAGCGTTCTTTGCATAGAATATCTGAGAACTTTCATAATTAACGTAAAGATCAGGAGCATCTGCTAAAAGCAGATGCTCCTGACATTTTAGGCAGGCAGAAACTATAAGATTTCATAACCAGAGTAATTACCTATATACCGGCATAAAGTTCCTTCAAGCCCTGCAAAGCCTTTTCATCTTCCTTCTTAGCCTGCTGTATCAGCTTGCCGACTTCTTCCCTGACACCCCTGTCTGCCAGATTTTTTAACATCCTATCCGTATCTGACCAGTCTCCAATCCGTTCAATCATTTTTTCCGCATATTCTTTTACAGCATCAAAACAATCTGCTATTTCCAATAGATTTTTCTTTTCCTCTTCACTGTGTCCTTCCGCTATCTCTCTTAAATACATTGCCGCGTGGCCTCTGCCATCCTGTATGCACCGCATAGCATCATTTTGTACCAGTAATTTAGAAAACAAATCATCAAAAACCAAATTCTCTGGAAAATATTGATTATCCAATAACATTCTTTCCCATGCATCATAAGCTAAAATTCCCTTTGCATAGCCCATATCAGTTCTTCCTTCTAACGCTGCAATGGCATTTTTTATGACTTCTCTTTCTGACATCATTTCACCAATAACCGGGCCAATGCACATCACTGCCTGAGTATCTGTGTTTTCCCACCACAGATTTGAACTAAAATATCCATTCTCCTCTTTCTCAATATCCTTGGCAAATTCAGCATCGTCCTGAAAGAAATTCCAGCCAAGCAAACACGTTCCATTATCCTTATAACCCGCTATAATACATGGTTCCGGTGGACCAATGATTCCCAATGCAATGCAGGGATATCCCTCTGCCAAATGCTCCTTGATAAACTCTGTAAACTCTTCCTTAGAAGTTTTCTCATCTCTTCCTAAAGAATCAAACTTTCTTCCAAGAACTTTACCAGCCCATTCATATACATCGTTCGATTCTTTAAAGGTATGAAAATAATCCACATTGCTTAAATCCCAGTCTTTGGTATTCCATACCAGACGAAATGCCGCACCGGTTGCGGCCATAATATATGGATAGGAAATATCATCTCCTAAAAACTCTGATACCGCTTTAATGCAAATCGGATATGGTGTCTGGCTTCCATATGCTCCAAATCCAACTTTTGAAATACCATACAAAATAGTACTGTCCTGCATTTTAATATTTTTTTTCATTAAATCTCTCCTTCTTTCTCTGCTTTCCTGCAGCTCAAGACCATAGACACCCCGCTCCAATTCTGCTTTGGCAACAATTGGCCTTTTTACCCGGAAATCACTGGGTGTCATTCCGATTACCCTGCTAAACGCCCTCGTATATGCCTCATGGCTGGAAAATCCATAATCATATGCAATATCAATGATATTCTTTTCTGTATGAAGCAGCTGTGCAGCAGATACCATGATCCGGCGTCTTCTATAATAAGACATCACTGGCATTCCAAGCTGCTTTGCAAACATTTCCCGAATATAGTTCTCCGAAAAACCAAATCTTGTCGAAAATTCTTTCATATCCAGCTTTCCATCATGAACATGATTTTCAATATAACAGATAAAAGCGTGTGTCATGGTTGAATAACTCATACTTTTGTTCCTTTCCCATCGCGATGTAGTCACAGTTTAACAAAGAAATAAAATGATGTCTTGATTTTTTTAAGGTTCTTGCTCATATCATACTATACAGTAATCTAATCGTATACGATTAATTCTTCAACGCCTGCTGATTAGCATAAATCCCCATTAGCAAACAATCGCCACACCAACAAAAATTAGTTGGTGTGGCGACTGTCTTATCGCTTCTATTCTGAAATTTCTTCCATATCTATGATAACCCAATTCTCGTCAATACATTCACAGGTATAACGGTATTTCTGTCTAACAGTTTTGGCAGAACCATCTGCATAAAATACTTTTATAACTTCCCTTGAATCAATCTTCTTCTGTAAGCCCAAATCCTTTTGGTCAGCTTCTACTCCTTCTGTCTCAGATATCAGTGATATAGAAAATGACTTTACTTTCTCGCGGATACCACGTTTATAATAATTTTTTGCCAAATTGCTTTGCTGTTTATACACATCGCTATCCACTGCCAGAACCAAATGCATCTTATCTACATTTCCCGTATTCACTGCTTCTGTAAATATTTCCAGATAATGCTCAAAAGCTTCTTCATAGGTATTGGAATAAACAGTAACATCAAATGCTATTTTCTCTTGGAAATCTGTAGAACTAGCTTTTACATTATTCTGCAATAACAAATTCTCAGGCTTCCCGCCAATATGCGGATTCGTATAAAAGGTAAACATAGACGACTGGTCAAATCCATTCAGCCAATCCAATGGATTCGCTGTCTGTCCTTCCAATCCCCGGTTAACAGCCAGCAGCTCTTTCCCTTCATTTAAAGCCGCTCGCTTCTCCGCTTCTGTCTGGTCTGTTATCTTTTCCGCTTTTGCAAACGATGCAAGCCCTGCACTACAGGTAATGCCCATAGCAGCAAATACAACTATCACCAGTGGAATCAAAATCCATTTAGAATAATATCTTCTTTCACTAATGGCACGGATTCTTTTCTCCATCTCCCGTCCCCTTCTGCTCATCAGCAGCATGGAATAGCGGAAATCCCCCCAACTGGCATCTCCAGCCATTCTTATCAACAATAATCCATAATTCAAACGATTTTCCTCTCCCAACTGGCGAATCACGGTTTCATCACAAAAGAGTTCTGCATCCTTTTTGGAACAGGATATTGCCAGCCATAAAAATGGGTCAAACCAATACACAGATATCAAAAGCATCCGAAGCATCGCCTGGATATTATCCCTGTGCTGATAATGAACATACTCGTGGGTAATAATTTGCTCTAATTCCTTTTCGTCCAGCCATCCTTCATCATCCTGAACCAAAGCCTTTGGAAGATAGATTACAGGTCGGAAAAAGCCATATAAGCAGGGATTTTTAATACCGGAAACAGCATATATTTTCAAATGATTTCTCATCCCATATAACACTCTGCTCCGTTTTAATTTTCTCATCAAGCAGAGATTAGACATCACTAGCCATAGAAAAAGAACTGTTGAAATTGCCAGCCAGCCAATCTTTAAATATCGCTGCCAGTTCATCTTCATCAAACCCGCAAAAACCCCCGACTGCTTCTGTTTACTTTTTTCAGAAAAGGAATCTGACTGCCTATTATTTTCTGTCGATTTTATCTGCTGGTATTTTTCCGAAACCATTCCCGCAGAATTTAAATTAACTATTTCCCCTGTTCCCCTCTCCTGCTGCAGGTTATCCCCTAAAAAATCAGAGTTTTTATTTTCCTGATCCGATGCTTCCGGCACAGTCCAAGATGAAACCAGCCCCTGAACAATATTCCCAACACTAAGCGGCGTAGAAATAAAATTCACCGGCACCAAAAACCGCAAAAAAACTATAAACCAAAGAGCATAAATTCCTGCATAACGAATTTTTCCCGTAAAAACTTTTCGAATACCAAAAATCATCAGTACAAGCAGAGAAGATTCCAAAAACCACTCCAAAAACCCTTCCATTACCTCACCCACTTCTTACCTTTCTTAACAGTTCCTTACCGTTCCTTTTCCACCTTATTTTCTGCTGCTTTTAATATTTCCTGCAATTCCTGAATATCCTCTTTTGATAAACCATTCTGACGAACCAACGCACTCATCATCATTCCAACACTTCCATCATATATCCGCTGCAAAAAATCTTTTGTCTCCTGTACTACCACATCTTCCTTTTTAATGTTTGGAAAAAAGTACTTTGTCTTTCCATTTTCCCGATAACCAATCAGACCCTTCTCTGCCATTCTACGCACCATAGTTGCACAGGTACTCTTGCTCCATCCCACTCGCTCTTTGAGAATCGGTACAATCTGCATCAATGACCGTGATTCCTCCTCCCACAGACATTCCATCACATACCACTCACTGTTTGTCACACGAATTTCCTGTTTCAATATGTCCTCCCTTCACTGCGTCTTTTTACACAGTAATCGACTCCACAGCCTGCTGTAGAGTGTTTCTAAATTTACTTTGTAAACCTTATTATACGGTTATAAGTTTAAGCTGTCAACCACAATTCTGATTCTATGTATGAATGGTTTTTGGCATAGTGTTAAAACAACCGTGAATTGAAATTCTGCGTTTATGATATCTTCTTTTTGATGAAACGTGCAAATCCAGCCTGTCCTGTTGGATTCAGATGTATTCCATCCTGATAGAACCAGTCAGGATGCTTTTTTCCTTCCTTTGCCCATGGAATAACAGATACATTGTCATTCTTCTTTGCCAGTTTCTGAATGGTTTTATTGACATCCCGCTGGCAGCTAAGATTTTTTCCATATGCATTAATCCAGTAAATTGTTCTGTCGGTTCCAAGATAATCAATCAATGCCTGCCCTGTTGCAGAATTAAAAACCCCATTTGTTCCTAAAGCGATAATAACGGTATCGCCTAATTTCTTTTTCTTATTTAATTTCTTTGCTATCTCAAGGCCATGACGAACCTGTCTGGAAACTTTGGCATCAACAATTACATTTTTTTGTATCTTTGTAAAGGCAGGCGCTGCCCCTAAAAAAACAGAGTCACCAATAACAGTAATCCTTCTTTCCTCTTTACCATCTTTTCTTTTCACTGCACTTGCCTTAACCTGAAATGCAGAATTTGTCTGCTGTAAGATTTGCTCATTATGTTTTAATTCCTGCTCTAATTTCATTTGTTCTGATTCCGGTGCATTGAGAATGCCATACCCACTAATGACAGTACAGCAAAGCAATATAAAAACCTTGATAAAAATGATAATTTTATTTCCTATTCCTGTTAAATTTTCCATAATAATCTCCATTCTAATAATGCATAAGTGCTATGACGATAATTGGATAATGCCATAGGTAGATTTCATAACTCTTTTCTCCAAGAAAGGAAAGCCAGGAAATCCCAGACAGGCATCCAACAACCTGTTTATGATTTTCTATTGTACTAACTATGGCTGCGAAAAACAGGCTGATTAAAAACATTCCACCCTGATAAAGGAACTGGTTTTGTCCATTTACGGTAATAAAGAGAATACAGATAATCAGTACACAAAAGCCAAGTATGGCAAGTAATGTTTTTCTTGTAAAAATAAAACGCTTATGAAATTGTTGTCTGGTGGCTCCCAGAAAAACTCCAATCAACAGTGAAAATGCCATAGTATCTGTCCCATAATATACTCTGGAAGGGTCTTCGCCGGGAATATAGAGAAATAGCATTTTTCCTGCAGAGAGAACGGCAAGCAGAAGAAAGAGAAAACACATCTTTTTACCACCAATGATTTGACAGCCTTTTTTATAAAGGAAAAACAGAATAGGCCAGATTATGTATAACTGAACTATAACCGCCAAAAACCAAAGATGGGTAAATGGAGATGCACCTGCTAACTTTGAAAAGTAAGAAGTGTTCTGCTTAATTTGCCACCAGTTATTATATCCGAGGAAGATACTGCAAATTTCCTGACGCATACCAGACATTCTGCCGCTGTGGGCCAGCGTCAGATAACAACATACAATTACTACCATAGTGAATAACGGTGGAAAGATTTTTACAAAGCGCTTTTTGTAATAACTGCCGATATGAAACGTCCCTTTTTTCCAACGGCTTTCACTGGTGACAAACATTAGATAACCGGATAATACAAAAAATAACGGAACTCCCAAAAAACCTCCCTGAAACACCGAAGGGAAAAGATGATATAAAAAAATTCCTATAATACCAATTCCCCGTAAGGCTTCAATTCCTGTATCTCTCTTTCTTTTACCACTGGTATCCATGTTAATGCCCCTCTTTCTTTTGCTGCAATTTCATATGAGCTTTACTTTGTAAACCAAATTATACGATGTTTGGTTTAGAATGTCAACCACCTTTTACCATTTATTGCTAAAAATTATCTCTACAAAGTACTTAACGGATTAAATACAGGTATTAAACAAAGCTATATATAAATTTTATAAAAATATTACTATTCACAGTTGATTTCAGAAAACAGACAGAATCTCATACTTTTGCCGTGTAAACGTGTGTTTTGCTCTTGAATCCTGCTGCCAAATGTGCTATATTAAGCATAAAAAAAGGGAAAGCCGTAGAAACGGCTCTACCCATCGAATAACAAACTATAACCTCATATGAGGCTAGCCGTCACTATTGGCAGTAGTGGCGGCTATTTCTTTCCCTTAAAAATCTGATAAAGCAGACTGATAAGGGCAACAATGAACGTACAGAACAAAAAGAAATCCTGATATGTAATCATTGCATCGCCCTCCTTTCTTTCGTCTGGAGGGCTACTTGAACCCTCCGCAAAATACAAGAGGGGTAAAGCCGCCTTTGGCTCTATGGTTTCCCATGAATGAAGTATAGCACACATTTCTTTTTCAAACAATGCCTATGCCTATACTAAGTTTGAAAGCTTATTTTCGCCCTTTCCTCAATTGAAAATTTAATTTCCACCTCATATCCTATCCATGTAGAAATTATCCTTACAAATATATGGGTAAATTTTACCTTTACAAATATTGTATTATTTATCATGCAGTAATGTCGGTAAAAGTCAAATTTACAATGATTTACCCCAACATCCTCCTCATGATTTCTTCACCATGTTCTTTCAGCCACTTTCGCTTTTCCTGATAGTCAGGCATAATTTTTGCAATCTCTGCCCAAAATTTCTGTGAATGGTTCATCTCTTTCCGATGGCACAATTCATGGATAACCACATAATCCTGAACAGGTTCTGGTGCAAGCATAAGCAAACAGTTAAAATTCAAATTTCCCTTTCCGCTACAGCTTCCCCAGCGTGTCTTTTGGTTACGAATCGTAATACGCCCATAATCCACGCCAATTTTTCCGGCATAAAACTGAACCTTTGATGGTAAAACCTGCAATGCCCGGTCTGCTAATTCCTGAATCTCCTGCAAGCTCATCTTTTCCACCGGAACTTCCTGCTCCTGCCTTTCCTGTATGATACGAATATGCTTTTCAATCCACTTTTCTTTTTCCTTCACAAAAGCATTGATTTCCGCATTTGTCAATCCATATGGCGCCCGTACCCTGATATGACAATCGGGACAAACTTGAATTGCTATCGTCTTTCGTTTACTTCTTATAACTTCAAGTTTCATTCTTATACCCCATCTTTCTCAATTATTAATGCCTCCTTAAAATTGAGAAAACATTAATAGACAGTTTGAAGGGAACTTTCAAACTCAGCCCCTATACTGCAACTATTTTTTAGGGTCAGATAATGTCATTTTTTTACATCTCTAACCTATTTCTTTGCCTTGTAATTTCATACATCAAAATAGAAGCCGCACAACTGACATTAAAGGAAGAAGCATAAGAATTTTCTGACATTGGAATGGTACAAAGTAAATCACTATATTCCTTAAATGCTTTATTCAGCCCCATCGTCTCATTGCCCATCATTAGCATAAGAGGCACCGTTAAATCAACAGAGTAAACCGGATTTTCTTTATGCGCCGTTGTCCCTAGCAAAATAAAATCAGGGTATCTTTTTTTCAGTTTGCTAATATATTCAAAAAGAACATTATTATCTGCAATTCTAATCACAGGTAAATTAAAAAAGGAACCCATGGCTGAAACAATTACATCCGGATCATATACATCCACAGCATGTCCTGTAACAATCAGCATATCTGCACCAAGCGCATCACAGGAACGTATCATAGTCCCCAAATTCCCTTTATTGGACGGTCTGTCAAACAAAACAATAAAAGGATTATCCGAAAGCGGCACATTTTCAAAGGATTCCTCACGCATCTCAATTACTGCCATCAATTCGGATGTATCCTCTTTATCGCTAAGTTCACGCATAAGCTCGGCTGACAGGCAGTAATTTTCATCCGTATTTACATTTGTAATCATATTTCTCGCCCAGTCAGACAAGTTGTTTTTATCATAAAGGAAAGATTTTATTTTCCAATGGTTCTTAACAGCTTCATTAAGACTGCGAACCCCTTCTACCAAAAACTCATGATATCGGTACCGTTTATTCCGGTTCGTTTTAAGTACCTCAAATTTCTGGTAAATATTATTTTTATTTAAAATCTTTTTTTCAACCATCATCCCTCTCCTTGCTATAAACAATAGATTGCAGGCTTCGCCAGCAAATCTGTTGTCATGAACCAAATATTACTTCAGCAATTAAATATCGCAATTTATATTTTGAAAAATCTAGTGTTTTGACATGTTGGTATTTAATATAACCACAACATTAATTAAGCTTTACTTTATTTCTTACAATATTTGTAATTCCATATACCGCCATCATAAGCAGAAATACCAGAAAGATTAATGTAGATAACGCATTAATTTCCGGTGAAACCCCCTTCTTTACCATAGAATATACCCTCATACTGAGGTTTGTTGTAGATGCATCGGCTAAAAAGCTAGAAATGACTAAATTCTCCAAAGCCAGCGAAAATCCCATAAATGCCCCCGAAATCACACCCGGCAGAACTGCCGGAAGAGTAATATTTATAAAGGTATGGAAGCGGTTTGCCCCAAGGTCTAATGATGCCTCTTCTATGGAAGGGTCCATTCCGGCCAGCCTTGAATTTACCGTAATAAATATATAAGGCAGCAACAAAGTTATATTACCAAGAATCATTGTCCCCATGCTTAATTTCACATCAGACAAGCTAAACATCATCAGGGTTGCCACTGCTAACACAATTTCCGGAACAACGATTGGAAAATAAACAGAATAGGTTATCAATCCTTTCCCTTTGAATCTTGCTTTTTTAAATCCTACAGCACCTAATGTTCCAATTACCGTTGCAAATAATGTAGACACCACTGCAATCAGAAGCGTATTGCCAAATATCTCCCATAACCCCGAATCACTAAATAATTTAGCATAATATTTTGTAGTAAAGCCCTGCCATACCATATTATTCCTGCTGTCATTAAAAGAATATATAATCATTACAAAGACCGGAATATATAAAAATAAATAGATTACTATAGCATAAAGCCATGACATTCCATGCCATACTTTTTTACGCCGGGCTCTTGATTTACTGTCTTCCCTTTCCATAACAGGCCTCCTTCCTATGCTGCTAAATCATCCAAATTCCCACCGATTTTCTGACAGATAAACAGCATAACTAAAATTAATACGGCTAGCAACATGGAAAGTGCTGCACCAAACGGCCAGTTTCTGGAAATAGAAAACTGATTATTGATAAGATTTCCAATCATCATCTGGGTACCGCCCCCCAACATATCTGTAATCTGGTAATATCCAATCGTTGGAATAAACACTAAAATAACTCCTGCAAAAATCCCCGGTGCGGTAAGCGGGAGCGTAATTTTAAAAAAGGTTTTCACCGGCCCTGCCCCTAAATCCTTTGATGCCTCAAGCAACCCCTTATCCAGCTTTTCAATAGAAGAATACATTGGAAGTACTGCAAATGGAAGCAACATATAAAGCATACCTGCAATCACCGCGAAATTATTATAAAGCATCGAAAGCGGTTCTTTCGTAATTCCTACCACCTGCAAAAATGTATTAACAAGCCCTGAATTATTTAACAGAATCACAAAACTGTATACAATTACCAGCTCATTTGTCCAAAAAGGAATCATCAGCAAAATCATTAAAATCCCCGAAATTTTTTTCTTTTTCATTGCCATAAAATAAGCAAATGGATATCCCATTAAAACCGATAATACTGTAGTAATTAATGCAACCAAAACAGATTCTTTTATTACATTAAAATAAACGGAATCAAAAATCGCTTTATAATTTTCCAGCGTAAATTCATATTTGATAATTCCCAAAGGCCCTTTTGTCATAAAACTCATAAACAACAGCAATGCCATTGGAACATAAATAAACAATACAGACCATATCGTAACAGGCCCACACAAAGCAATTTGGGAAATACGCTTTGCGATAGATATTTTTTCCTTTTCTTCACTGTTCTTTTTTTTCACATCATTCCTCTTTTCTGCGCACATTCTTTGCGCAAGCGAATGTATCTCAATTTGCCTTGACAAAATTTGTGTCAGGTGCGCGCAGACACAAATCTCATACTACACCGTATCTTCAAAAGAATCTTCCATCCGAATCACAACACCCTTCTCCAACGGCCAGTTCAGATATACAACATCTCCCAAATCAGAGAGTTCCATAGAATCAAAACGGGTTATTTTTATTTCCTGTCCATTACTCATTTCCACAATCATTTTCACAAAATTCCCTACATAAATAATATCCTTTACCACGCCTTTCACAGAAAAACCCGAAATACGTTCCCTGGAAAAAGACATTACTTCAGGTCGGACAGATACGGTAACTTTCTCACCAACCGTATATTCCCCACGCGGAACAGCAATATGCCCTTCCGCTATGGCAAGTTCAACCTTATCCTCTAAAATGTTTTTCACAACCGTGTCAAAAATATTAGATTCCCCTATAAATTCTGCAACAAACCGAGTCTTTGGATGCTCATAAATATTCTTTGGAGTATCAATCTGCTCCATGACACCCTCATTAATAATGGCAATCCGGTCACTCATTGTAAGCGCCTCTTCCTGGTCATGTGTAACATAGACAAATGTTATTCCAAGCCGTTTCTGAAGCTGCTTTAATTCAATCTGCATCTGTTTTCTGAGCTTCAAATCCAGCGCTCCTAACGGCTCATCTAACAGCAATACCTTTGGATGGTTAATCAACGCCCTTGCAAGTGCAATACGCTGCTTCTGTCCACCGGACATCTGACTGATACGCCGTTTTTCAAATCCTTCAAGCTGAACCAGTTTAAGCATTTCTGTTACCCGCTTTTTAATCTCTGCTTTCGGTACTTTTTTTATCTTTAATCCATATGCAACATTATCATATACATTCATATTTGGAAATAATGCATAATTCTGAAAAACAGTATTTACATTCCTTTGGTACGGCTCTTTCTTTTCAACACTTTCATTCTCCACTTTAATGGTTCCGGCACTTGGCTGCTCAAATCCCGAAACCATACGAAGCATGGTAGTTTTCCCACAGCCGGACGGACCAAGCAGTGTCAGAAACTCGCCCTCGCTGATATCCAGATTCATGTTCTTTACTATGTGATTCTCTCCATACCATTTATCTACATTTAACATAGACACAATCGTTTTTGCCATTTTATTGTTCCTTTCAGACCTCCTACCATGTCAGCATTGCTGGCATGAACAACCATTGAAAAATGCTGCTCCTGCATTTTTCAATGGTTTGAAATTTCAAACCTTACTCACTTCCACTCATTAGTTTTGTATAATAACTATCTAAAATATTAATCTGCTCATCATCTATCGCAATTTTCCAGGAATCCTCATACAGTTCTGCATTTTTCTGAATCGCAGGATTCTCATAAAATCCCGATTCCACATACTCTGCCAGACATTCCTCTTTCAAAACAGGTTCTGTCCCAAACGCATTGGTACTGACTGCATACTGCTCTGGCTCTAACAAAAAATTAATTAACTCTTCTGTTTCCTTTACATGCTTGGAAGAAGACGGAATTGCCAGATACTGGATACAACACTCTGCCCCACCTGGAATATCAGCCACCTCATACTTATCCCAGTTATCCTTGCTCATATTGCAAAGATTCATATAATCCCAGCAATATGCAACACTGCATTCCCCATTTTCCAAATTAGGAATCGCACTTTCTCCAACAAATGCCTTCACATTGCTTTTAATCTTTGTGAGGAGCTCTGCTGCCTCACTGATTTCATCCTCATTCGTAGAATCGGCCTTATAACCTAAAGACTGTAACGCCATCCCAAATAAGGAAATAGTAGAATTTACCATACATACCTGATTTTTTAATGCAGGATTTGCCAAATCCTCAAATTTGGTAATCTCAATCGGACATGTTTCTTTATTATAAATAATGCAGGTATAAATCGGAGCTGTCATCGGAATCGCATACTTCATTTCCTCATCACCGGTATAGCCCTTATAGTATTCTTCCCGAATATATTTCTCATTCTCAATATTAGAATGATTCAACTCTACCAGCAAATCATTATCTACAAAAGACTTAATATAAGCTGATTCCAAGTCCAGTAAATCATAATCCGCAGTCCCCTGAATCAGCTTTGAAATAATGGTATCTGTATTATCAATATAATTGATATTTACATGAATCCCTGTCTTTTTCTCAAAAGCCTTAAATACAGATTCATCATAATCCTGGTCCCACAGCATGATATTCAGCTCCACGTCTTTATCTGCATCTTTCTCCTTGCCATTCTCGCCGGCTCCTGCATGTTTTCCGCATCCGGTAAGCATCCCTATAGTAATAATTAACATCATTCCTAATATATGCAATTTTTTCTGAAATCTTCTCATAACGATTCCCCCTTTTCCAAAGTGAATGTTATTACTTAAAAAAAGAGCAGGATGTAATAATTGAAGCATCCGCACTCTTTTTTACACACAGATTATAACCCCTAATAAGGCATTTTGTAAATACCTAGAGTGATTTTTATTAATAATATCCTTATAATATGCAAAGGTCATTATAAGGATTAAGAAACTGTTACATAAAAACCTGTCAGAGAAAAAACATCTCTGACAGGCATACATATCAATTCTTATAATATCTTCCTAAAAAACTCTAAAAAACCATCTTCTACAATCAACTGGTCTAATTCATCATTCTCCAAATCATAATAATACTTTCCACTCCTGATATTTATCGACAGGCTATCCAAAGGAAACCCTTTCTTCCTGACCGGATGTGGTTTCTCTACCATAATAAACTTCTCGCTTTCCATAGATGGCTCCATCGCTTCATAAATGTGTTCATCATCCATAACAAAACAAATCGCGTTCTTATATCTGCCTGTCAAATTTCCATACTGTCTTGCCAAATTAGAGTAATATGACATCATCTCTTCATCTGACAAATACTTACCATTGATTGTTCTAACATGAACTCCTGGCTGGATATCATTTGGAACATTCTCAAAATACAAACCAGAATCACAGGAAAATACCGGAATATGAAAAGCATGATAATACGTTATCGCCTTTTGTCTGGCATTTTCCAGTGGAGTTTTCCCATCTTCCGGCACATTCGGAATTTCGCAGTCCAAATCTTTTAGTCCAATCAACTCCACCCCCAAAGTTTTCAGTCTTCTTTCCATAGCTGAAAATTTTGCAGGATTTCCTGTAGCGTACAATAACTGCATTTCATTCTTCCTCCGGTATTTCATTTATACTTATTACAGTTTCTTCCCTGTAAGCAGTTCATATCCCTGCAAATAAATATTAATTGTCTTGTCCACTACATCCTGTGGCAATGTCCAGTTATGGCCTTCATTTTCCTTTAACCAGTCCCTTGCAAACTGCTTATCAAAAGAAGGCTGTCCATGTCCCGGTTCATAACCCTCAGCCGGCCAGAAGCGGGAGCTGTCCGGTGTCAGCATCTCATCACCAATCACTATATTGCCATCCTTGTCTAACCCAAACTCAAACTTAGTATCCGCAATAATGATTCCTCTGCCCAGTGCATATTCCGCACATTTCTTATACAAAGCGATAGAATAGTCGCGAATCTTAGTAGCATATTCCTCACCTTTTCCCGGAAAATATTTTTCCATATGTGCAATACTCTGCTCATAAGAAATATTTTCATCATGCTCCCCAAGCTCCGCCTTGGTAGAAGGGGTATAAATCGGCTCTGGCAGTTTATCAGACTCCCGTAATCCCGCCGGAAGCTTAATCCCGCAAACCGTTCCATTTTCCTGATAACTCTGCCAGCCGCTTCCGGTAATATATCCACGTACAATACATTCTATTGGAAACATGTTAAGCTTACGGCAAAGCATACTGTTTCCATCAAATTTTTCCTGTCTGAAAAACTCCGGCATATCATTCACATCCACAGAAATCATGTGATTTGGAAGAATATCCTCTGTCATATCAAACCAGAATTTAGACATCTGGGTTAAAACGGTACCCTTCTTTGTTACCTCATTATTCAAAATCACATCAAAACAGCTGATACGGTCTGTTGCAACGATAATCAGGCTGTCACCATTATCGTAAATCTTACGAACTTTTCCCTCCCTGATTTCTTCCATTTCTGTCTTATTAAAAATCCCAAAATCCATTTTGTTGTCTCCTTTCATAATGTCATTGATACTGGCAATCAAATGCTCAATACGTTTCCCTTTTGCAATCAGCATTTTCCTCTGCATTTGCAAAATCTGTTTTCTGTCAAGATCAGGGTTTTCCATAACAGCTTTGATTTCTTTTAAAGGAATATCAAATTCACGAAAGAACAATATTTGCTGTAACTGCTCTAATGCCTTATCGTCATAAAGCCGGTATCCGGCATCACTCTTATCTGATGGTTTTAGTAAACCAATTTCATCATAGTAATGAAGTGTCCGTATACTGATTCCTGTAATTTCTGAAATTTCTTTCACTGTCCTCATTACATCCAGCTCCCTAATCTTGTTATTACTACTATAAACCATGACGTACCGTGAGTGTCAATACCTTTTTTTCATTTTATACAACTTGGTAATCACACTTTAAAAGGACTATAACAAAGTTCTGTAATTAATTGTTCCTTTTCTAATTCCCTTTATGCTTTTTTACTGCCATTGCCAGCACATATTCAATCTGCCCATTAATAGAACGAAAATCCTCTTCTGCCCAGGCTGCCAAATCATTCCAAAGCGAAGGTGCCAGACGAAGCAGAACCTGCTTTTTACTTTTCTCCTTTTCCTTCAGCTTTTTCTCCCTTACCTTAACCTGAGCTTCCATTTCCTCAAGGCGTTGTATCCGTTCTTCTAACCGTTCCTCTCTCTCATCCAGTTTCTTCTCGTCCATGCTCCACCTCCTCGTATCATTAATTTGTATACAATTTTGTCAACACCGTTTTCATACAGGTACAGTAATTTTGACCTTTTCCTTTGATGATGTTGGATTCAAAAGGTATTTTACCCTCCAACTGATACTACGGATTGCTATCTACTTTTGAACCTGACATCATCATATTAATAAATATTACCACTGTTTACAATCGGTTGTGCCTCCTTATTTCCACAAAGTACCACAAGCAGATTGCTTACCATGGCAGCCTTCCTCTCCTCATCAAGCACCACAACCTCTTCTTCACCAAGCTTATCTATGGCCTGCTGTACCATTCCGACAGCTCCCTCCACAATCTTTTTACGAGCTGCAATCACCGCTGCAGCCTGCTGTTTCTGTAACATAGCTGCAGCAATTTCTTCTGCATACGATAAATGGGTAATCCGTACATCCTCTACCTCAATTCCTGCCGCCATAACTCTCTGCTGCAGCTCTATCTTCATGCTCTCTGCAATTTCCTGTGAACTGCCGCGAAGTGTTTTTTCATTACTTTCCTCGTCCTCCTCTTCCTCTAACAAATCATAAGGATACAGACGGGTAATTTTACGAATGGTAGAATCACACTGAATAGATAGAAAAGAAGAAAAATCCTCCACATTAAATACAGCCTTCGTTGGGTCTGTCACCTTCCAAATTACCACCGCACCAATAATAATCGGATTTCCAAGGGCATCATTAACCTTCTGCACAGAATTGTTCAGTGTCAGTGTTTTTAAAGAAACTTTCTTTTTTACTGCACTTGCTTTCTTTTTCGGAACTACCGCAGTGCAAAAAGGATTTACAAAGAAAAATCCCGGCCTTTTAATCGTTCCATAATAAGTACCAAAAAGCGTTAACACTAATGCTTCCTTAGGCTCCATAATCTTAAAACCGCCGCACATAATACTTAAAAACAAACACCCTATAATAGATACCGTAACTAAAACTCCTCCAGTAACCACAACACCTTTTTCCAGTAAAACAGCTCCTCCTATTATCCCTGCTGTACAAATCAGAAAACCTGCAAGCACCCAAAATAGTATTGTAAATCCTTTTGCCTTAATAATCTCCTTCTCTTTCAGTATCATTTCCCTTTTTTCACTCATAAGCTTCTCCTTTCCATACTCTTCTACAGAAACGTAATCTGCAAGCAATACTATGTGATATCATTTTGATATCATAATAATACTATTTACCAAAATTTTTGTCAATAGCCTTCTGATGAAATATTCTATCTTTCCTATACGGTAAAAAAACAGCCAAAGAATGTACTCTTTTCTTAATACATTCTTTGGCTGCTGCAACAATCACAGTTCTATTTCTCCTCTTCCACTTCAACCTGAACTGTTTCCGACTCGCCCTTTTTCGCCTGCTCTATCGCAGCCGCTGCCAGCCTGTTAAAATTGCTGCCAGACGTACTGGCCCCAGTTAAAGCATCTACTCCAGCATCATTCTGCTGCTCAATCAATTCAGCAGCATAATAACGGGTATATTCGTTGGGATATGTTCCATTAACCGAATACATATTCTTCATATACGCATTATCCCATGCCTTGATATAACCACTGGAATCTTTTGCATTAAACTCCACAGATACAATCTTATTATTTTTCACCAAAATGCAGACATACTCTTTCCAGCCATGTGAATAATCAGACATTTCTGCTGTATAATACCCATCCTTCATTGCTTCCTTAGAGCTGCAGCCGCTAAAGGTAAATACAGCAATCAGTAAAATAAGGCAACATATTTTTTTCATGGTCAACCTCCATTCTATACTATGATTCATTTTCATACACCATCTTTCCTAATTTTGAATGCCCTCTCAAAACCAGGAAAGCATTAATAAGTAGTTTGAAAGAAACTTTCAAGCTTATCCTTTTATTTTTACCTGTGATACATATTCTTTCAGGCTGTTGGCCTGCGCTAGAGACTCTACAGCCATTTCATCATTTTTATTAGCTATATCACGCAGGAGAACAAGCCTGTCGTTTGCAAAAGCTACTGCATCCGTCTGTTTTTTCACTGTATCAGAAAGTCTGTCCGAAATTATACGGTACTGCTGTGTCAATTCCGCAATTTCCTGGAATGTCTTTGCTGTCTGACTGGCAGTATCAAGACCTGCCTGAATTGTTTCGGCAGAATTTGCAATCAAATTGCTGGTTTCCTGCAAAGCCTTAGCAGTCTGATTGGAAAGACTTCCGATTTCCCCTGCAACAACGGCAAAACCACGTCCGGTCTCACCCGCCCTTGCTGCTTCTACAGAAGCATTTAATGATAAAATATTTGTCTGACGTGATATATTTTCAATCATCAAACTAATCTTAGAAATTTCCTCTACAGAGTCATGAATCTGAGACATCGCATCCAGCATATTCTGCATATAACTGCTGCCAAGCTCTGTTTTCTGACTTGCCTGACGGGCACACTGCTCGATTTGAAATACATTATCTTTATTGCTCTCAATGGATGCTGTAATAGCATCCATATCCTCTTTCATATCCTTAAGCAGTACTGACTGTTCATTGGAACCGTCCAAAAGCTGTCTCGCACAGCCGGATACTTCTCCAGAAGACTGGTTCATCTGCAGCATCGTGCGGTTCAGAGCAGCCGTGATATTATTTAAAGAATCCCGTATAGAGGAAAAATCCCCATGAAAGCTGTCAGGAACACAAATCGTATAATCTCCCGCCGCCAGCGTACTTAAGCAGGTTTCAATATCCTGTATGTAACCATTTAAACTTGCAACCGTTTTAGACAATGCATCTGTCAGGATACTTGTTTCATCATTGCTGTCAGATAGAAGCACTTCCTGCTTCAAGTCTCCATTTGACAGCGCCTGCAGACGGTTCGTTGCATTAGACAACGGCCTTGATATTTTCTGGGATACCGGAACAATAACAACCGCAGCCAAGACAAGCAGTACCACAGATAAAACAATAGACAGCAGAATCGAATAATTAACATTATCCATAAATTCATGGGTTGGTGCATAAATAAACAATGCCCAGTTAGTTCCCGAAACCGGAGAATACCCGGTATAAGATTTTGTATTATCTAATTTCATTATGGTAGAACCTGTCTGAAAAGATGTTATTTTATCAAAATATCTGGTATTAGCATCAGATGAATATAAGTCATAAATATTTTTCTGCTCAATTATGTTCTGCTGGTAGCGGTCACCAATAATATCACCCTTCTCATTTATAATACAGGCACTTCCAGTATCGCCTAATACTAACTGGCTTAATACATCATTTAAAAGGTCATATTTGTAGCTTCCTACTAAATATCCGGTAACATTTCCATTCGTCTGTAATGGTACACCAACACAAAGCTGCAAAATGTCATTATCAGAATACGGCTCACCGATTACAATATTTCCTGACTCTTCAAGTTGTGAAAAATACTTCGTATCAGCAATTGATTCAGGTGCAGCCGAATCTCCGTACATCTTTTTACCATTTGCATCATATGCACTGAGCCAGACAAATTCTATTTGCAGTTTAATGGCATCAAACCGTGCCTGCTTATCCTTCACTGCAACAGCACTATCCAAAAAGATATCCTCAGTCGAAAAATTATACATCCTTTCTGTAAGCAAATGCAGATTAGAACTGATATTTTGTGCAGCAGTTCTTGCTGTAATCTGCATATTGTCTAACAAAATAGCATTTGTAGACTGGATACTGCCAACAGACATAATCGTAGTTACTAATACTGTAACAAGAATAGCCACAGTCATAACATAAAATATTATTTTCTGTTTTAAGTTGCGATACTTCTTCATAATTAAAACACTCCTTTGCCCTTCAAATACCTAATTAAAAATATTTTGCCACCTGTGTTTTCGTTTGTCAAGTAGGCTAAAAATGGGGTATAGTTATTTTTTTAATGATATGATATAATGATAAAGGATTTACACTGTATGCTTCGAAAGCAGGTGATGAATATGCCAATGACTGAAAAAGAATTGAATTGTATTTTACTTGACCAATTATCATTACTTGAAGATATAGAAGAGGTAGTAAAAACGAAAAGCTCAAAGGAAACTTTAGAATTAATTGCAAAAAAACGGAAACAAATCGAACGTAAATTATATCAACAACCACCAGTCAGTGATAATAATTAATAATATTTAGTATAGTGTAAATCCTTAATCTTATTATCAAAAATATAATTTCCAAACCTACCTGCTATATTTTATCATATGCAAAGTGCTCTTTCTTTAACCGTTTACTTTCATAGTTTCTTTATAAGCCATACGTAAAAATAATAGAAAAATTACGACTGGGACTAGCCGTTATGCTAACGACTTGGTATAATGAACTTATACCAAGTCGTTGCTTTTTTAAAGGGAGGGTTTCTATGGATAAGATATCTGAAACTACACATACAATGAATGGAAATTTAGCAGAGTGTGATTATTTGACAGGACTGGCAAATCGTCGTGGACTTTACGATTACTATATTTCCCTGCCAAAGGAAAGTATTCTTCATGCCATGTTCATTGATATAGACAATTTTAAGCGTGTAAATGATATCTATGGCCATAGTATGGGAGACCGCCTTTTAATAAATATCAGTCAGTTAATCCAGACATATACGAATGGCTTTTCATCACGCATCGGCGGTGATGAATACGTAGTATTGCTGGATGGCTCCCTTTCTCAGGAAGAAATAGAAAATACTGCAAAAACATTATTGACAAATTTAGAAAAGATAGATTTCCGAAAAGATATTCTTTCCCTGATTTCCCTCAGTATTGGAATTGTTATCTCTCAACATGCACTACAGCCACTTGATGACATTCTAGCAAAATGTGATGCAGCAATGTATCAGGCAAAGTACAACGGTAAAAACAGATATACTGTTTATAAAGCATATGACAAAACATTGGAAACCAACCGGAATATCGAACTGGAAATGGAAAGTGCCCTAAAAAATGGTGAATTTAAAGTTTTCCTTCAGCCTAAAGTTAACATGGTCACTTCCAAACTCTTTGGTGCAGAAGCATTGTCCCGCTGGCAGCACCCTTTAGACGGATTACGCTCACCGGCTTTGTATATTCCGCTTTTTGAAAAAAATGGTTTTATCTCGCAATTAGATATGTTCATATATGAAGAAGTTTGCCGTATGAAATCCACTTGGGCCGGCAAAAATTATGAGCATATCCCTATTTCTGTCAATATGTCCAGACTACATTTATATAACAGGAATTTCCCGGACACTTTAGAAGAAATTGCCAATAAATATAATGTAAAGACATCTGAACTGGAAATTGAAATTACAGAAAGTACCTTTATCAGAGACAGTGCCGAACTTATCAAAACCGTTGATTTTCTCCATGAAAAAGGCTTTCTGGTCTCCATTGACGATTTTGGCTCTGGTTTTTCCGCTTTGAACCTGTTAAAGGACCTTTCCGTTGATACAATTAAAATAGATAAAGAATTCCTTCACGTATCCGCCAATGATTTCCGTGGCAAAAAAGTGATACGAAACGTTATTGCTATGTGCCGTGATTTAAAAATAAATGTTGTTACAGAGGGAATCGAAACAAAAGAACAAATTGATTTTATTACCCGGTGTGGCTGTCAGATTGCCCAGGGATTCTATTATGCAAAACCACTGCCATTAGATGAATTTGCTATTTTTGCTGATAAATATTTAAAAAACATTTTAGGTAATTATACGTTCCGTCTGAATGGCAGCCTTAAATCAGAGGATGGAAGTCTTGAGGGAACAATTCATGGCAAAGGACTTATTTATGAACAGGGCATCTTCTCGGACTCTAAATCTCTGTTCTTTCCTGGCGGTCCTACCCAGAGAAATACAGTATATCTTCCGTCTAACACTATTGTTAATGACAGTGTCACCATTTCCCTTTGGATAAAGCCAAAGGTACTTCATCAATGGTCTGCTGCCTTTTATGTTAAATTTGAAACAGGATTTTTTGCAATTGTCCCATTGTCTTGGGAAGGCCATTCTGATTTCCGCATCCGCGATTCCAAAGAAGTAAATGGCTGGTATGATGTCAGTGGCAGGCAGCTGCTGGCAGACACATGGTATCATTATGCCATTACATACAATGCCCAGACAGAAACCGCCGTTGCCTTTATCAATGGTGAAGTTGTCAACATTTTAGAAAATGTTCCTACAAATCGTTATGCAAAATGTATAATTTTGGGTGGTGATGTTTTCCAGCCATCCTTTACCGGAAATATCTGCGAACTCGTTATTTATAATGAGACAAAAGATTATGATTTTATACAGGAAATGTACGAATCTTATATCCATAATGAAAAATTTATTGCAATGCAAAATAGTGATGACAGTATCAGCCATATATAGCCAAAAAGGGAAGTATTATTTATGACACCAGCATTAGCACAGGAGAAACTCTTGTTTCTATCCAAAAAAACTGCAAATTATATTGACTCCAAAATGGTTTCTTTAAGTTTTTTTATTCAATATTCCATACAAACATATCTACTCTGCCATCTTGCAGTTTTTGTAAAAAAGTCTCATCTGGAACATCGTGTATAGTAATTGGAACACCCCCCAATTTTTCTATTGTTTTTCTTGAAGCTATATTATCGAAACCAGATCCAATAAAAAGACGTTTGAAACCATGTGCTAATGCTACCGTTTTCATTAACCTACAAGCTTTCATAGCATAATTATGCCCTGCATGTACTGGCGAAACTCCATATCGCGGCGCATATCCCTTTTCTAAATCCGGTTCATCATAACTTTTATGTATTAACTTAATTTCATTATCAAATAACTTTTGAATTCTAATAAATTAAACATTTCCACACTCCATTCTTTTTCATTTATCTTCATAAATCTTTGCACCATTTTGCCAATGATATAATTCGTTATTACTTCGGAAGTTAAATATCGCATGATTTTACGAAGTATAAATTTTTCTCATCAAACAATTTTGGAATAGAAAATAAACCATTTATAGATAAAATTTAGAAGAGGCATATACATTTAAAAAATCAACCTTTCTCTCTGTTTCAGCCTCCATCAAGAAACAATGAAACTGATACAATTTCTATTTTTCAATAAAATGTACTGCCCCTTCTCTGCCAATTTTCCCCAAGGTGTGACTGAAAATTTCTTTTCTTCAAACACCCCACTAGAAGTATATCATAAAAAAATGCAAAATTATCTAACGTGTTGTGAATTGTATAGTTATTTGTTGTGAACTGCATTTTATCTTTTAGTCTAATAAAAAATCCATACGAGCCAAACAAACGTTTCTATCAACTAGAGCGTTTTTGCCAAAAAGCAAACAAAGTCTGCACCTTAGAAAGGCATATGAAAAAGAAAAATGCTATCATATAATAGAAAAATGCCCGATAGAAAGACAAATAGAAATGAATTTCTGCCTTTGTTTTTTGCAGCCTGAATATATAATATATCATCATAATATTCATAAGAATACATCTGCTCCGAGTTAGAAAGTAATGCCGTAATATTTTCACTATTTAACTGAACCAAATAAACCTATCCTGTAAAATCCTTTGCTATTATGATATCTTCCTTCAAATTATCTATTGACTGCAGCTTGTTTTCAGTTACCATCTTAGTCAGCATCTTCAGTTCTTCCATCTTATTATCTTTGATATGATAACGGTAAAAACTATGCTCCTTATTACTGTCAATACTATCAGCAACCTCAATCATAACCTGCCCGTCTATAGAAATTCTTGCACTGACAATATCTATATTGTTCTTTTCAATCTGGTCTGAATAAGAAGTTAATAACTTCCAGGTATCGCCATTATCACCTGATTCCCATATCGTACCTTTATTGCCCTCTTTATTTGTACCAACCAAACAAAACTTATTATCCTGTGTCCTGCAGGTATCTAATACCGTATAAACTCCTTCTGGCAGATTCATCTCCTTCTCTATGTAAGAATCACTCTCATCTTTAAATTCTTTTTGAACCTTCTTGTCCTCCTGTTCTTCTTTTTTTGATGAACATCCAAAAAGAAAACAGGAAACTCCTATGCAAAATAACAGTACCAATAAAATTTTCGCTTTCAAAATGTCTTACCTCTCTTTCTTAATGCATTTCCTAATTGCTTAACGTCTTTATTTTACTTAACCCTTTTCCTATCAAAACAGGTATTTCTTTTTCCTTATCTAACTGAAAATCAAAATCCAAATTCATCCCTTGTGAAAGTTCAATTTGATTTAATTTATAATATGCCTCATTCATATAACTCAATGATATTTCCATATCATCATTGTTAGGTAAGGATATCATAAATCCATCTGCATAAAAAGCGTAATTAAAATAATTATTTAAATAGTCATATACTTTTTGTATTTCATTTTTTACAATTGAATAACTACCTAAATGTTGCATTCCTCATTCCTCTTATCGCAAACCATTTTCCCATTATCCATTTCCCACACAGTATCGCACAGCAGGTCAATATCCTCCGCATAATGCGACGCCAGCAGTATCGTAATACCATTTTCCTTTAAATCTAACAGTATTTTTCTAATCTCCGCGACCCCGCTTTTATCCAGCCCGTTCATCGGCTCATCCAACAGTATCAGCTTTGGCGACTCCATAATCGCCTGCGCAATCGCCAGACGCTGTCTCATTCCCAGCGAATATTTCCGCACCGCCTTCTTTTCATCCGCATCTAACCCCACCTTTTCCATTACCTCACGGATCTCTTCCTTCCCAATCCGGTTCCTGATGGACGCAAGCATTTTCAAATTCCGAAAACCACTCATATTCTCCACAAATCCTGGGGATTCCAGTATGATTCCTATATCCTGCGGACAGGCATGGCTCACCTTTCTGCCGTCGACAAAAATCGTCCCCGTATCAACTGCAAGAAAGCCGCAGATGCATTTTAAAAGAACCGTTTTCCCCGAACCGTTCCTTCCGATAATTCCATGAATCTTTCCTTTTTCAAAGCTTCCCGAAATATTCTCCAGCACTGTCTTTTTCTGAAAACTCTTCGTAACATTCTGTATCTCTATCATACCTGTCCTCCTTTTTTACATAGGTTTCCGCTCATATCCCCTGATTCCAATTATACTAAATATCATGATTCCGATTACCAAGAAGGAAAATGCATAATATTTGTCCGGCATATCAAACTTACTCCCCAGTAATGTCCCTATATTAATCCAGTTCACCGGCGATACCCTGAAAATCCCATTCCCAAATGTCATCGAACCCACATACATGGAATAATACGACAAAAAAGCAAAGAAACCTGCCACAATGTCACCGGCATTTTTCCCAATCACAACATGGCTTGCCAGTATCAGCATTCCCAAAAAAGCAGACACAAGCCACAGAAACAGCAGGGAATAAAATACTGCCTCCAGTGCAGAATACTGTTCAAACACCTGCGCTGAAAAATAAATCCCTGACGGGCCTGTATCTCCCCCATATACCATTTCCTGAATCAGCTTTCCCCACTGGCCCGTCACATAAATCCGCGGCAGGAGACAGATAACCGTTATCAGAAAACAGACAAGTGCATAAAGGAACGCCGCCTCAACCACAAACAGGCATTGTCCCGCTATCCACATCCTTTTCCCAGTACGGATTTCCATAAAATCCGACAGCGGATTCCGGAACGGCGCTTCCGAAAACAGCACGATTGTCAGAAAACCATATACAAGATACATCACAGGCATGGAAAAGAAATAAGGAAACACCCACGGCGTCACCCTGATTCCGGTATCTGCGGAATATTCCAGAACTCCCGACAGATTCCATATACTGAATACCGCAGTCACCCCGGTAATAATCCATATCTTAGGCGAAACCGCCCAGTTACGGAAATTCGCCGACGCACACTTCTGCATCACCCAAAACTTATGCATAATGCCACCTCCTTTTTGCCCGGACCACCGCTAATATCCCATAAACGGCACACACCATGGCAGTAACCCCCAGTTTGCACAAAAAGGTAACCATCCCTCCCGCTGGTGATGCATAAACACCTTCTACCCATGACGACACCTGCAGATATGGTTTCTCCAGTTCCGCCGAAAAACGTATCACCCGGAGCGCAAGAAAGTAAATGCAGACCGGCGCCGTAAAGGAAAAAAGCGTATTAGGAAATACCGTGGAAATCCACACCGCACAGGCAGACATCATCACTGCGGAAAGTGCCCGGTCAGCAATATAACAGCACAGAAAAGCTGCGGTATTTCCCATGGCAAGAAACTGGTCATACCCCGCATTCTGGTAATTAGCCTCTGCCCAAAATAACGGCTCACCCAAACAGCGCAGGACAATAATAAAAATGATAAAAGAACACACAACACACAGAAATGCACTCAGACATACAACAAAAAAGCGGTTCAGCATAAAAGAAACCGTATCCGTCCGCACCATATAATATGTAAGTGCATTCTCCTCCATATCCTCCGCATACGACAGGGAAAATGGCAGAAGCGGGAACAGGCACAATATGAGAAACGCACTGCCCGCCCCGTCAAACATAAAATTCAGTGTCTCAATCACAGTCGCACCAGACTGGAACAGCATCATTGCCGAAGACAGCATTTCCATCATTACCGTCAGCAAAACGGCCGCTGCAAATTTTTTCGATAAAACCGCCCTGCGAAATTCCAAGCCAAACAACCTCACTGCCTTGCCTATTTTTGTACCCATACTGCGAGCCTCCTCTTCATCAATCCTATGGATTGCCTGCAACAGCATTACCATATGTAAAAGTTAATGTCTTCATGTTTCACTTTATTTTTACAGTTACTAACTTTAACCTTCAAACTCCCTCGTATCAATATCCGTGAAATAATCTCCTGTGATTGCATCGATTAAAAAATAATTATATGTTGTCCATGTTTCTTCTTCCGCCGTATCTGCATCCTTTAGCTTTTTCTCCTCTGTGCTGACACAAAATGTCCAAACCGGATACAAATAGACTTTTTCGTCTAACTCAATAATCTTATACTGTAGTTCCACCATTTCCAAAATCGGTGTGCGCACTTCCGAAGGATAGTTTGAGATTTGTTCCTCTACCTTCTTATAGGCCTCTTCCAGTGAAACTACCGGAGACTGTTTTAGTTTCCTTCCTGCATTGATAACATCGTAGCAGGACCACCAGACAAGCCTTTCATTTATAAACTCAGTCCACAGCATACTGCCTCTTTGCACCATTTTCTTATTATAATTCAGCTTTGAATTATACACTGTTGTACCGTTTTGAGTGCCACTTTTATCAAGCACTATTTCTGAGACAGGAATCCTATCAATTACCTGAGTCCAATAAATAAGACAGCCTTTTTTCTTATTTCCTTCAAAAACAGCCGCTGCATTCACTTCATAATTCTCCATATGCAGCTTCTCCAAATATTCTGATATCTCTTTTTTGGCTTCCACAAAGACGCCATCCGTTTCATCCAGTTTCTTACTGACAATTTTTCTTCTTCCATAATATTCTTCATAAATTTTTTCACACTCTGGAAACTGTTCATTAAAATGGTATTTTTCACAACTATAATTTACTCCGGCCTCAGTATTATTTTTTTTATGCCCATAAAAACCTTCCCCTCCATCATGAATATTCACCACTTCTCCATCCTTGGTATCAAATTTATATGCGTATTGCACGCAAGTCGCATATGGAATCTTCTCTACTTTTTTATCATCCAAAAAGACACTTATGATATAATCATCCTCTGCCTCCCATAGGGAAGCGGAATAAACACATACTTCAGAAGGGACATATACATCGGAAAAATTAACCCTTCTCTCTATTTCCGCCTTCGACGGTTTCTTTTCTGACATATCCTGCCCTGTTTTCTCAACCTCTTGGCATCCTGCTAAAAGAAAAACCATAAAGATAAAAACTGATAATACTTTCATTTTTCTATACAATGTATTGTCCCTCCTTTGGTTCCATTTTACTAAATTACGGCTGCCAAGTCCCTTGTACCGTATACTTTATAAAATCAGTTTTTGATGGATAATATTGCATCCTATAAGAAGTCCCTTTTCCTCCCTGACCACTCCTATAGGTAAAACTTATTTTTCCTTTTGTACCTGTTTTAATATGTTCTGAGGCAACTACTCCATCCTCAGTGGCAGCAATCAAAACATATGTTGTTGACAAGGTACTTCCTGCCGGTGATACATATGGGTCTTTAGTAGCTTTATACGGTCCTATTTTATCGGCACACCCTGCAAATGGTGGTTTAAATTCATGATAATACTCGTATGCCCCTGCAAGTCCTACCGGACTTACACCCACCAGCAAACTTAACACACCAATTCCTGCTACTACTCTTTTTAAAATTGTTCTCTTTTTCATCATAAGCGAATCCTTCTTCAACTTGTACATGTAAAATTTTTTTCTGTCCTTTGTCAAAGTCTATATTGCAATATTACTTAACATTTTTATTCTAGCATATGAAAAATGGTAATATCAAGAACAATGCGACGAGCGGTAATTTTTTGCGATAAACGGTTATTTGATGCCATTTATAGTAAAAATATGTGTTTTATTGCATTTTTCTTGAAAAACTTATATCAATATGATATAAGAATAAATTTTATCTGCTACTTACTATTTAAAGTTTAATATAAATTTATCACTACAAGAACATTCTACCCAAAAATCAAAAAATTACTATTATCATATTATGATGTTAGGGTCAAAAGGTAAATTTTTGTATATACTTCGTCAATTTGC
>CANRVD010000038.1 GCA_947643145.1 uncultured bacterium
AGATACAGATGAGACGTATAAAATGCTTTCATCAGGTTATCAGCCTGTGTCAGAGCAGACAGAGGCCGGAAATCATAATGATGAAATTATTTCTTTATATAAGAAGGGCCGTTCTGTACTTGAAATTTCAAAAATGCTTTCACTTGGCCAGGGCGAAGTAAAATTTGTAATTGATTTATATAATGCAAGATAATGTTACTGTGAATAGTAACAGAGTAGCAGCATAGCAGAAATGGGGATTAATATGGATAAGAAATCATTTATCAGAGGATTTGGTGTTGGTGTATTATTTACGGCAATTGTTTTAGGTATCTCTTTTACGGTGCGGACTTCTGATACTTTCATTAAGGCCCGTGCAAAAGAGCTTGGGATGATTTACCAGGAATCAGATGAATCGCCTGTGCTTGCTCTTGCTTCACCAGAGGCAAGTCCAAAGGAAACCCCTAAGGCAAAGGAGACGGAGAAAAAGAAAGGGGAGACAAAACAGCCCTTGGCTCCTAAGTCTACACCAGAAGCGACTCCTGCTGCAACAGAGGCACCATCGGCATCTCCAAAAGCGACAGCAGGGCCAAAAACGGATAATAGTAAAAAAATGGAAGACGAAAAGAAAAAAATGGAAGAGAACATCCGCAAGGAAGCGCAATATCTAAAAATTGATGTTGGTGACTGGTCTTCTGATGTTAGTAACAAGCTGGAACGTATGGGAATTGTAAAGAGTGCAAAAGATTTTGATAAATATCTGAATGATCATGGCTACAGCAGTACAATCAGTGCTGGAACCTATAAAGTGTCTATTGGTGATACTTATGAACAGTTAGCACGTAAGATTACAAAAAAATAAGATTGAAGCATAATAGCCCGCCTCCTGCGGGCTATTGAAAGTTAAGAGTAGAGATTCGTGTGAAAAACAAATTGTTAACCTACAAATTTTGGCTTATTCCCAAGTTTGCAGGTTAGACAAGAATGGAGGTTTATGATGAAATTTCGTCCCTGTATTGATATACATAATGGTTCTGTAAAACAGATTGTTGGCGCAAGTCTTATAGACAAGGGGAATCAGGCGCAGAACAACTTTGTTTCGTCTTATGACGCGGCATTTTATGCTGAAAAGTATCGGAAGGATGGTCTTAGTGGAGGCCATATTATTTTATTAAACGCAAAAGATTCGGAGTATTATGAAGCAGATGTAATGCAGGCAGAGCTTGCTTTGAAAGCATACCCGGGAGGCATGCAGATTGGCGGCGGCATGGAGGAGAGCAATGCCGTATCTTTTTTGGAGATGGGCGCATCGCATATTATTGTGACCTCTTATGTGTTCCGGGATGGTATGATTGATATGGAGCGTCTGAAGAAACTGTCAGCCCTGGTTGGCAAAGAGCACCTTGTACTTGATTTAAGCTGCCGCTTTGCGGGGGATGATTATTATATTGTAACAAACCGCTGGCAAATGATGACGAAAGTAAGGATGAATCTTAACACATTAGAGCATTTGGCGGAATACTGTGATGAGTTTTTAATTCATGCTGTGGATGTTGAGGGAAAAGCGAATGGTGTGGAGAAGGAAGTAGTGAAGCGTCTGGGAGAACGTAAGATTTTGCCGGTTACTTATGCAGGGGGAGTACACTCGATGGCGGATATTGACTGGATAAGGACTGCAGGGAATGGATTTGTAGATTTTACAGTAGGAAGTGCATTGGATTTATTTGGAGGAGTGATTCCATATCAGAGTTTGTTATAGGATTGTTACTAAATTCCTGTAATAAAGTTGTAATAAATATAAAAGAGATTGCGGACGGCATGATACAAAAATAAAAGCAATATGCATAATATATAAAATTGGAGTAATTTTTTGCGAATTGTATGTATGATTTGCACAGAAAAAATCAGATAGAAATAAGGGCAGTAAATAAAATATTTCAAACCGGGTTGAAATTTTATAAAATCATGATATAATTATTACATAATTGTTAAGAAATAGTTATGTAATATTAATATTTTCGCGAAGGCGAAGTGAGGATAAGTGTCAGGTCCACTCAGAAGATATCCGAATGCGCCAGCGAGCCCGAGCAGTTTCGCGGAGCGTAATGCTTGTGGTCTAAATCAGGAGGTAACTATGAATTTCAAAAAATTTGCATTGCTAATACTGACCGTTATTATGATTTCTGGTTTTTATGCTAAGCCGGTATCAGCTTCTGCAAACGATGATGAAAAAACTATACCATCTATAGAGAATGCAGCAGAAGATGCAGAGGAGACAGAGGATACCAAAGTCCTTGTTTCAGAAGAAGAGGAGGACGCTTCTGTTTCGGAAGAACCACAGGATGAAACAGAGCAGACAGATGCCGCTGATAAATCAAAGTCAGCAGGGACGAAGGAAGACAAATCTTCTGCAAAAACTAAATCTTCTGCAAAAACTAAATCTTCTGCAAAAACTAAATCTGCTGTAAAAAAGTCGGAAAAAGAAAGTTATTCTGACAGTGATTTACGTCTTATGGCAAGTATTATTAACTGTGAAGCCGGAGGAGAAGGCACTCAGGGAAAAATTGCGGTAGGAATTGTCGTAATGAATCGTGTAAAATCTAAGGATTTTCCAAATACCATTAAAAAAGTAATCTACCAGAAAAACCAGTTTTCACCGGTTAGGAATGGTATGTTAGATAAGAAGTTAAAGCAGTACGATGCTGGAAAGACGGGTTCTGCCCAGTGGAAATCCTGCATTTCTGCTGCAAAAAAGGTTTTAGAAGGACAGAGAACGATTATTTATAAGGGAAAAGTGAAGAGCTTAAAGGGATATTACTTTTTCAGTGTAGTGCTGCCAGGAGCAAGGATTAAGCTTGGTGGTCATCGTTTCAAATAGTTTCCTGTTGGGATATACGGTGCGATTATAGTTTTGTGAGGTGAGGTGTTTTCTAACCTGCAAAAAATTCGCACCTTTTTTTCTTTGCTATTTTATAAAAATGTGGTATGATAGTTAACAGTATGTTTTGTATTATTGCAGGCACACCAGTACATCGTTTTGTAATACAATCGTTATTTCGGATACGATGTATTTATTTTAGAAAAAGTGCCGGCACCAAAGGAGGAGACACAGTGAGCAGCCCAAATAACGAGAATGAAATTGATACGGAGAAAAAAGAAAAGGTTTCCCGTAATTTTATTCAGAACATAATTGATAAGGACTTGGAGGAAGGAAAATATGATCAGATTGTTACACGATTTCCGCCGGAGCCAAATGGTTATCTGCATATTGGACATGCAAAGTCCATTCTGTTAAATTCCGGTCTGGCAGATGAGTATCATGGCGTATTTCACCTTCGTTTTGATGATACCAACCCGATGAAGGAAAAGACGGAGTTTGTCCACTCTATTATGGAGGATGTGAAATGGATTTGTGGTGATTTGGATTCGGAGCAAATCTATTATGCATCGGATTATTTTGATTCTATGTATGAATGTGCGGTTAAACTGATTAAAAAGGGAAAGGCGTATGTCTGTGATTTATCGGCAGAGCAAATCAGGGAATACCGTGGTACACTGACGGAACCAGGCAGGAACAGCCCTTACCGTGAGCGTTCGATAGAAGAAAATCTGGATTTATTTGAGCGGATGCGTGCAGGAGAATTTGAAGACGGTTCCAAAGTGCTCCGTGCCAAAATTGACATGGCATCTCCCAATATCAATATGCGTGACCCTGTGATTTACCGGGTTGCACGTATCAATCACCACAATACAGGTGATAAGTGGTGTATTTATCCTATGTATGATTTTGCACATCCGATTGAGGATGCAATTGAGGGAGTTACCCATTCGATTTGTACGCTGGAGTTTGAAGACCACCGTCCGCTGTATGACTGGGTGGTAAATGAAGTGGAATTTGAACATCCACCGAAGCAGATTGAGTTTGCAAAGTTGTATTTAACCAATGTGGTGACAGGAAAGCGGTATATTAAAAAATTAGTAGAAGACGGGCTGGTTGACGGCTGGGATGACCCAAGGCTGGTAACAATTGCTGCTTTGAAGCGGCGTGGTTTTACACCGGAGTCGATTCGTATGTTTATGGATCTTTCCGGCGTATCCAAAGCAAACAGTTCTTCGGACTATGCAATGTTAGAATACTGCATCCGCGAAGATTTGAAGATGAAACGGCCGCGTATGATGGCAGTTTTAGATGCAATTAAATTAGTTATTACCAATTATCCGGAAAATGAGATAGAATATCTGGATGTTCCTAATAATCAGGAGAATGCGGAGATGGGAACAAGAAAGGTTCCTTTTGGCAGAGTGCTTTATATTGAAAGAGATGATTTTATGATTGAGCCGCCAAAGAAATATTTCCGCCTGTATCCGGGAAATGAAGTACGTTTGATGAATGCATATTTTGTTACTTGTACAGATTATATTACAGATGAAAATGGCAATGTAACAGAAGTGCATTGTACGTATGACCCCGAGACGAAGAGTGGCTCAGGTTTTGAAGGAAGGAAGGTGAAGGGAACAATTCACTGGGTTTGTGCCGAAACAGCCGAAAAGGTTGAAGTTCGTCTTTATGAAAATATTGTCGATGAGGAAAAAGGGGTGTATAATGAAGATGGCACAATTAATCTGAACCCCAATTCCCTGAAGGTGTTAGAGAATGCATATGTAGAATCTGCGCTGGCGGAAGCGGAGCCAATGGATAGCTTCCAGTTCGTAAGACAGGGATATTTTATTGTGGATTCTAAAGATTCAACAAAGGAACATATGGTGTTTAACCGAATTGTTTCTATGAAAAGCTCATATCGTGTTAAATAAGGAGGAAAGTGTAATGAGTAATTTGTTTTCAGGATTAGAGAAGCTTGGTCTTGGCAAGCTGGAAAAGATGGATGTATTTGAAGAAAAGGATGAGAAAAAAACTGCAGATAATAAGCCGGCAGAGCAAAAAGTTTCCGAAGAGGATTTGCTGTTTGACAAGTCTTATCACTGTCCGGTATGTGATACGGATTTTCATTCCAAAGTGATTCGTACCGGCAAGGTAAAGCTTTTGTCTCAGGACAGCGATTTGCGTCCAAAGTACCAGCTTGTTGATTCGTTGAAGTATGATGCGCTTGTCTGCCCAAATTGTGGATATGCGGCGCTTAGCAGATTTTTCAAGTATATGATGCCAACACAGGCACAAATGATTCGGGATAATATCTCAAAGAATTTTAGTGGTCTGAAACCAACCGGTAATACATATACTTATGATGATGCATTGCTGCGCCACCAGCTTGCACTTGCTAATACAGTAGTAAAGAAGGCAAAGGCAAGTGAGAAAGCATATACCTGCCTGAAAATAGCATGGCTTTGCCGTGGTAAGGCGGAATCTCTTCCAAAGGATACACCTGATTATGATAAGCAGATTAAAGAGCTTCAAAATGAAGAAAACGAACTTTTGGCAAATGCATATGCAGGCTTCAATGAGGCATTTTCCAAGGAAGATTTCCCAATGTGCGGTATGGATGAGATGACATTAACTTATCTGGTTGCTGAGCTTGCCCGCCGCATTGGTAAATATGAAGAATCCAGCCGATGGGTTTCACGCGTTCTGACATCGCGTGAGGCAAATGACCGCCTTAAGGATAAAGCACGTGATATCAAGGAATTGTTAAATAAGGAAAAAGAAAAAGGTACTTATTAGAATTGATATAATACAATAGATTGAGAAGAAGATGTCTGTTTAACAGACATCTTCTTTTATGGACGGGAGTTCTCAAAATGCAGCAATACAAAAGAATTAAAAAAGAAAAAGTTAGAAAAAAAGAGAAAGAAAGAGGAACTGTATGAAAAAGAGTAATATCCGTTGATTTTTACCACTGATGTATATTGCTAAATATTTCTAAATGAAATATATTATGGATATGGTTAGCACTCAAAAAGAATGAGTGCTAATAAAATCAAAACTTTTCAAAGGAGGCTGTTCATATGAAATTATCACCTTTAGGGGACAGAGTTGTTTTAAAGCAGTTGGAAGCAGAAGAGACTACAAAGTCAGGTATTGTTTTACCAGGAAATGCACAGGAGAAGCCACAGCAGGCTGAGGTTATTGCAGTTGGACCAGGCGGAATCGTAGATGGAAAAGAAGTTGTAATGCAGGTTGCCGTTGGAGATAAAGTAATCTATTCAAAATATGCTGGAACAGAAGTAAAACTGGAAAATGAAGAGTATATTGTTGTTCGTCAGAATGATATTGTTGCAAAGGTTGAAAATGAATAAGGTTGTATGTGCCAGCAAAGCTGGCATGACTGGAAGTAAAGCGGAATAGAAATGGAGGATATAAAATGGCAAAGGAAATTAAGTTTGGTGCGGAAGCAAGAGCAGCATTAGAAGCGGGAGTTGATAAGTTAGCAGATACCGTAAAGGTTACACTTGGACCAAAGGGAAGAAATGTTGTACTGGATAAGTCTTTTGGTGCACCATTAATTACAAATGATGGTGTTACGATTGCAAAGGATATTGAGTTAGAAGATGGTTTTGAAAATATGGGTGCACAGCTTGTAAAAGAAGTTGCTACCAAGACAAATGATGTAGCAGGTGATGGTACGACAACAGCTACTGTTCTTGCACAGGCTATGGTAAATGAGGGAATGAAGAACCTTGCAGCAGGTGCAAACCCAATTATTCTCCGTAAGGGAATGAAGCAGGCATGTGACTGCGCAGTTGATGCAATTGCAAAAATGAGTTCTAAAATTACAGGAAAAGAGCAGATTGCAAGGGTTGCAGCGATTTCCGCAGGCGATGACAAAGTCGGTGAGATGATTGCAGATGCCATGGAAAAGGTATCAAATGATGGTGTTATTACCATTGAAGAGTCTAAGACCATGAATACAGAGCTTGATTTAGTAGAAGGTATGCAGTTTGACCGTGGATATGTATCTGCTTATATGGCAACAGATATGGATAAGATGGTAGCAAACTTAAGCAATCCATATATCTTAATTACAGACAAGAAAATTTCTAATATTCAGGAAATTCTTCCTGTTTTGGAGGAAATTGTCCAGAGTGGTTCAGAACTTTTAATTATTGCAGAGGATATTGAGGGTGAAGCTCTTACGACATTAGTTATCAACCGCTTGAGAGGTACCTTTAAGGTTGTTGCGGTTAAGGCTCCGGGCTATGGCGACAGAAGAAAGGCAATGCTTGAAGATATTGCAATTCTGACTGGTGGTCAGGTAATTTCTGAAGAAGTTGGACTGGATTTGAAAGAGACAACATTGGATATGCTTGGACGTGCAAAATCTGTTAAGGTAGAAAAGGAAAATACTGTTATTGTAGATGGCAGCGGAGAAAAGGATGCCATTGCTTCCCGTATTAATCAGATTAGGGCACAGATTGAAGAGACAACATCTGATTTTGATAAGGAAAAATTACAGGAAAGACTTGCTAAGCTCGCTGGTGGTGTCGCAGTCGTTCGTGTTGGCGCTGCTACAGAAACTGAAATGCAGGAAGCAAAACTTCGTATGGAAGATGCGCTGGCTGCAACAAGAGCTGCCGTAGAGGAAGGAATTATTGCCGGAGGCGGTTCTGCTTATATCCATGCTTCGAAGGAAGTAGCAAAGTTAGCAGGAACAATGGAGGGAGACGAGAAGACAGGCGCCAATATTATTTTAAAAGCATTGGAGTCTCCATTAATGACTATTTCTTACAATGCAGGACTGGAAGGTGCCGTTATTGTCAATAACGTAAGGGAATCCGAGTCTGGTATTGGATTTAACATCTTAACAGAAGAGTATACAGATATGGTAAAGGCTGGAATCGTAGATCCTGTTAAGGTAACAAGAAGTGCTTTGCAGAATGCGACAAGTGTTGCATCAACACTTCTTACAACAGAGTCTGTTGTGTCAAATATTAAAGAAGATGCCCCGGCTATGCCGGCTGGCGGTGCACCAGGAATGGGTATGATGTAATCCACTGCATCAAAAGTGGTGATATTAGGGGAATGCGCTGACATTCCCCTTTTTTAATTTGTCAAATTGCCTGGTTTTTGGTATACTGTTATTCATATGCTAAAATAGTAGAAATACGAAAAGGTTAACGGGAGGATTATTATGCAGGAGATTTATTCAGAAACATTTTTAAAGGCAAAGATATCCGGAAAGAGAATGGCAATCCGTATGTTATTGATTGTATTATCAGTAATAGTGCTTCTTTTTGGGCTTATGGCAATGTTATCTCTTGGTACGGCACTTGTGTTTATCGTGATGATAGTCGTTGATGTTATTATTTATTTTTTAATGCCAACAAATAAAGTGGCATACGAGTATATTTTTGTTGATGGACAGATTGATTTTGACCGTATTCTTGGTGGAGAGCGCAGAAAAACCATGAAACGTATTGATTTGGAAAAGGTTGAAATAGTAGCGCCGGAGGGTTCTGGTGAATTACATTCCTATGAACGTCTGCCGATGGTTGATTTTTCGTCAGGATATGATTCAGACAAGCATTATATCGCAATTTCGATTGGAGAAAAGGGAACCGAACAGATTCGTTTTACGCCGGATGAGAAGATGCTGTCAATGATGAAATTAAAATCCCCAAGTAAGATTAAAGACAACTAATTTATGGTTGACAATGAAATCAGGTATGGTGTATACTTGTACAAATATTTGGATTGTTTATTCTCGCGAAGCATAGACCAAATACCCCGCTGCTCTGCAGCGTATCTTGTTTGTGCCCCGTTGCTTGCAGCGGGGTATTTGACTGCAACACGCAGGATTTTCCCTGCGTGTTTCTAGTACAGCGTAACTTATTGCGTATACAAAATTACATAAAAGGAGGATATTAAAATGGGTACAATTATTGGTGAGGGTATTACTTTTGATGATGTTTTACTGGTTCCGCAGTATTCAGAGGTGATTCCTAATCAGGTTTCTTTGGCAACTAATTTAACAAAGACCATTAAACTTAACATTCCTATGATGAGTGCAGGAATGGATACAGTTACAGAGTATCGCATGGCAATCGCTATGGCGAGACAGGGTGGTATCGGTATCATTCATAAGAATATGTCAATTGAGGCACAGGCTGACGAAGTTGATAAAGTAAAGCGTTCAGAGAATGGTGTTATCACAGACCCATTTTATTTATCTCCAGAGCATACATTAGAGGATGCCAACAATTTGATGGCAAAATTCCGTATTTCCGGTGTGCCAATTACAGAGGGAAAGAAGTTGGTTGGTATTATAACAAACCGTGATTTGAAGTTTGAGACAGATTTTTCCAAGAAAATTAAAGAATCCATGACTTCTGAAGGACTGATTACTGCAAAGCAGGGGATTACACTGGAGGAGGCAAAGCAGATTCTGGCAAAATCCAGAAAGGAAAAGCTTCCATTGATTGATGAGGAGGGAAACCTGACCGGATTAATTACGATTAAGGATATTGAGAAACAGATTAAATATCCACTGGCTGCAAAGGACTCTCAGGGACGTCTTCTTTGCGGGGCAGGCGTTGGTGTAACTGCCAATATTTTGGATCGTGTGGAAGCGCTTGTTGAAAAGCATGTTGACTGTATTGTCATTGATACCGCACATGGACATAGTGCAAACGTATTGAAGGTAGTTGGTATGGTACGTGATGCTTACCCGGATTTACAGATTATCGCAGGAAACGTGGCAACAGGGGAAGCGACAGAAGCTTTGATTAAAGCAGGCGTTGACAGTGTTAAGATTGGAATCGGACCTGGCTCAATTTGTACTACTCGTGTTGTTGCAGGAATTGGTGTTCCACAGATTACAGCTATTATGAATGCGTATGAGGTGGCTAAAAAATACGGCGTGCCAATTATTGCAGACGGTGGTATTAAATATTCAGGAGATATGACAAAGGCAATCGCAGCAGGTGCAAGTGTCTGTATGATGGGAAGTATTTTTGCAGGCTGTGATGAAAGCCCTGGAGATTTTGAACTGTTCCAGGGACGTAAATATAAAGTATATCGTGGTATGGGTTCGATTGCTGCTATGGAAAACGGCAGTAAGGACCGCTATTTCCAGACAGATGCAAAGAAGCTGGTTCCAGAAGGCGTAGAAGGACGTGTTGCATATAAGGGAACCGTAGAGGATACTGTTTTCCAGCTGATGGGCGGTCTTCGTTCTGGTATGGGTTACTGTGGTGCGAAAGATATCAAAATGCTTCAGGAAACAGCACAGTTTGTTAAAATTTCGGCAGCATCCCTAAAAGAAAGCCATCCACATGATATTCATATCACTAAGGAAGCACCAAATTATAGTGTAGAATAAAAAAGGTTTGAAGTTCCACTAACGCACGAAAGAACCATGCGAAGTGGAAACTAAGTAAAACCTAATATATATTTTGAGAAAAATCTTTTTCTATAAAAAAGCAGGGTCGGCTATGAAAAAACTTACAAAAGTATCTAAAAAGAAAATGAATTATTATATAACGGTAATAGGAGCGGCATCTTTGGTGTCACTCCTTGTTATCTTTCTTTTAGTGTGGCTGGTGAATTATTTAGGGCAGGGAGAACAGGATGCAGTAGATACGATGTCGTATAACTATTCCGATATTGAGGTAAAGAGACCAGCAATTCAGGAGAAGTTACTGACAAAGAATGTAAATTCAAGGCCGGGTACGGCATTGAATCAGGTAAAGGGAATTGTTGTGCATTATACGGCAAACCCCGGAACCGATGCAGAGGCAAACCGTAATTACTTTGAATCCCGAAAAGATTGTGCAGACGAAAGCAGCAATAAAGTGAGCAGCCATTTTATTATTGGACTGGATGGAACAATTATCCAGTGTATTCCAGAAAATGAAATTGCCTATGCTTCCAATAAGAGAAATGCGGATACGATATCGATTGAGTGCTGTCATCCGGGGAAAAGCGGAAAATTTACGAAAGCAACTTATCAGGCATTAATCCATTTGTCTGCTTATCTATGTAGTAAATATGAAATTGCAACAGATAATGTAATCCGCCATTATGATGTAACCGGAAAGATATGTCCTAAATATTTCGTGAAGAATCCTGATACATGGACAACTTTTCAGTCGGATATTTTCAAATTTCTAAAAAAATCTGTTAAAAAAGAAACTTAAATTTCTACAATTTTGTTTTTTGGGGTGCAATTTTTATCCCCCAATTTGGTACTTTTTTATAGAAAATCCTGTATTTTATATTTTATTACATACGTTTTAGCAAAAACAGAGAATTTTTCTCTGTTTTTTTGTTGGAAATCTATATTGCATTCCTGTGGCTAAGTGAATAGAATGGGCAGTACAACTTTTGCTTCGAAGGTGTTTTCAGGTGAGGGGAGAGATGCCTGAAAAGGGAGAGACCTGTTAGAAGAAGGATACAGGATGGATTAATGTTCATCCAGCAGGATTGTGCCTGCACTGCGGTATGAATCCTGTATTGTACACAATGGCAGTGTAGAAATGAGGGAGCTTATGAAAAGAAAATACAGCAGGAAGCAAAAACTCCTGCGTCTTACACTTATAATAACTGTATTTTTACTGGGAAACTTTATAGCTGCCGTAAAATCGGAAGCAGATGTTCCACGAAGCAATGAAACAGGTGATGTTTCTTCCATAGGAACCTACAGTACTACAATTGGCGGTTATTCTCATGTTGGAGTCAAGGTATACTGGGAAGATGAATTGGAATGCTTTGCATTAGATACCTACCAGAGATATTCCTCTGAAAGCTTTTCATACGTTAATTCTAATGTAGATGGAGAAATATCCAATGCGGGTTATGGTACGACAGGTGAATATATCTCCTTATTATACCGTAATAGCAGCAATTACCGCTTTATGCTGAAAAATGATGTACTGGCGAGAGGCCGCGAGGACTACAGTATGATAGTAGAATGCTATCTAAAGGGAAATCTTATTTCTACACAATATGGCATTCCTGGTGTTCCGAACGGAGAACATGGCTGCAATCTGGAAAACAAGTTTAAGCTGTCCAATGAAAGGACTTATTTGAGCGGCCATGACGGTGATTCCACATCATATGTTTATAAAATATACGACCCAAGGATTATTGAACCACAGGGCGAGGAGTTATCACTGAATACCTGTGGCGGTAAGATGGAAAGCACCGGGAAGGCGTATGTAAGCAAGGAGGGTCTGCGTCTGGTAACACTTCCTGTTGTTTCCATGAAAAAGACAGGATATGACTGCGTTTTTGAAGGATGGTACAATAAAGTACAGGGTGGCGAAAAGTATAAAGTCGGCGATATTCTTCAAAAAGGGGAGGTCTTATATGCACACTGGAAGGTGACTCCGGGCAAATTTAATGTTACCTGTATTGATGTACGCGGGAACAATCCGGGCGGAGTTGTTCTTGGACAGACCACATGGCTGGCAGATTATGATACAGAAGCAAGTGCTGGTAAGGCCGGAACCAATACGAATGTTGGAGCATATTATCCTCATTGCTATTACAAAGAAGGAACAAAGGCAAAAGTAACAGAGAAGGGGGCTACGGTATACCGTTACTTTTCCTATGAATCCTGTCCGGTAGAGTATGTTGACCAGATTAAGGAAGGAACCAGGGCAGGAGAGATTCTAAACAGGACAACGCAGAAAAAAGAATACAGCAGTACGGTAAAAGGCACTGATTTGGGGCTTGACCACACGCCAAATGCTTACTATGAAGGATATTATTATGATACCTTTACTTCTACAATCGTAAAGGAACAGGGAAATGTGGTATACCGCTACTTTAAACCAGTGAAATATACAATTATACTGGATGGTAATGGTGGAGAAGACGATGCCATGATAACCCGGTATGACACAGAATACGATAAAGAGGTAACATTAAAGAAAAACCGTTTTAAGAAAAATTGTACACTGACACTACAGGATAATTTAGGAGCACAGTCAGAGGAAACCAATGAATTATCTGTAAAGCAGCGTTTTCTTGGATGGTCGTTGGAAAAAAATGGCTCTGCACGGTTTACTGACAGTGATACGGTTAAAAATGTTACAAACAAGAATGAAGATGTTATACTCTATGCTGTTTGGAGTGAAGAAACCGTACAACTGCCTGCGCTTTCTGCAAGAGGAGGCTATCGTTTCCTCGGTTGGTCAAAAGATGCGGACTCCAAGACCGGAATGATGCAGATGACCATACAGGATTCCATTCCTCTTTATGCAATCTGGGAAAAAGAACTTGTAAAATACCATGTAGAATATTATAAAGAGAATTTGGCCGGAGAGTATGAGCTGGCTTCTAATTATCAATTTGACGGATATGTCGATGAGGAGGCATCAATTGATTCGGTGGATTCTGTCTATCCTGGTTTTTCCTTAGATAAGGCATCTTCCAAATTGAGCGGACTGATTAAGGCAGATGGCAGTCTGATTCTCTGTGCATATTACCGTAGAAATACCTATCAGCTTGAATATGATTTAAATGGGGGAATGTTGCAATCCGGTGAAACTCTGGATTCAGAAAAAGCAGTCTTTGGAAAGAATATGAAGCTGGCATCACCTGTACCAAAGCGTGAGGGCTATATCTTCCAGGGCTGGTATCAGGAATCAGACGATAGCCATACGATATACCAGCCGGGAGATGCTTTTATAATGCAGAATCATGATGTAGTACTAAGTGCAAGGTGGAAGCAGTTGGCCTTTCCGATTACATATGACAAAAATGAGCAAGCTTCTGGTATCATGGATGTCAGTGGAGAAGTGCTGCCAACAGATTATACGTATCAAAAGGATTCTTACGCGAGCAGTAATGTATACCAGTCTGTATATGGAGAAATGATTTCCTGGAATACAAAACCGGATGGAAGCGGAATAGAAATATTACCGGGCGCCAATCTGAAAGGTTTATTTGATACAGAAAGCAGCCTTACGTTATATGCAATCTGGAAGCCTGTGGATAATCAGAACGACGCTGTATTCCAAATTAGGATTTCGATGGACAAAGACGGCAAAACAGAAATAGCCGATACCTTAAAGCTGCATGGCAGAGCAGGAGAGACGATTCGTTCTGCGTTATTAAGACTATATCAGAAAGAACTCCGCGGAGAAAGTGTTATCTATTTTTATAAAGGATATGAAGTAACCAATGAACAGGAGTTGGAGCAGCTGATATCCATAAATTCCGATACAAATATTACTTTATCCGTTATTGAAAGGAAATGTGAAGTTACTTTTCTGGTTGGTGAAGGGGAAAACGAAAAAAATATCACAGGAACTACTGGAAAATATCAGGATACCTATACTCTGCCTGACAGTCTTTCCGATGGGAAGAAGGTTGAGCGATATGAGGATAACTTGGGAAACCATTATTATCCGGGAGATATCATTACTTTGGACAGAAATTTGAAATTATCAGTACAACAGGCAATTCATCTTTTTGATGAGAATGGAAAAGAAAAAGAGAGTATTGATTATATTACACGCGGAAAAGACTATGTGTTGCCGGATTTAAAGAAGGACGGCTATCGTTTTCTTGGCTGGTATAATTCTCTGGGAGAACGGATTGGTGCACCGGGTGATGTGATTAAGGATATTACTAAAAGATGTGACTATTATGCAAAATGGTCAGAACCATTGACTTATACTATCACATATGACCTTGGAGACACTGGTATCAAAATTCTGGAAAATAAAGTTTTATACCACCAGTATACAAAGGACACCATCCTTCCAGATAAAACACAGGTCATTGCGCCAGACGGCTATCAGTTTAAGGGCTGGTATTATCGTTCGGATGCTTCTAAGACACTGCTGACGAAAATTGCAGCAACCGAATTCGGGGACAAAGTATTATGCCCTCAGGTTGTCAAGCTTACAGATTCAGAGGATGATAAAAATAACAAGGACAATACGACAGAAAATGATAAGAATAATAAGGATGATAAGACAGATAAAGACAACAGTCAGAATGGTAATAATGGAAGTAATTCAGATGACGGTAATGCACAGGGAAATCCAAGTGGTATCATACCAAAACCGGATGGTGATAAAACAGATGGTATTTCAGGAATCAAGAAACAGCCAAATGAGGAAAAACTATATGCCGTGGGAAATATCTTTTGGAAAGGAAAGGTAAAATATAAAATAGTTTCTGTACAAAACGGAACTGGGAAGGTAAAAGTAATTGGTGTAAAGAAAAAATCGAAAATGATTGTTGTTCCAGCAAAGGTAACGTACCAAAATATTAAGTTTTCCGTTACAGCAATTGGAAAGAAAGCCTTTTTCGGTGCAAAAAAACTTAAGAAGGCTGTGATCGGCAACAATGTTGTACGAATCGGAAACCTCGCTTTTGCAAAAGCAAAGAAGCTTTCAAAGGTCACACTTGGTAAAAAGGTACAAAGGATTGATACAAAAGCTTTTTATCAATGCCGTCAGTTGAAAAACAGTATTATTAAGAGTAAAAAGCTTGCTAAGATTGGAAAAAAAGCCTTTTTGGGAGTTCCAAAGAAAGGTAAAATCCGAGTGCCTGCCAGCAAAAAGAAGCTTTACCGTAAGCTTTTGAAAAAATCTGGTTTTCATAAGATAAACATAATATGTGGCATTAGGTAAAAGAATAGGTTTTAAAGCTTTAAGGCAATGGATTTGCCTGCAGACTGGTATTTCGAGTAAATGACACCAGCAGATTTCATCATTCGCTTTGCGGCGATAACAGAGGAAGTATCTGCATATTTATCATCAAGGTAAATGACCTCTGAAATACCAGCCTGTATCAGAGCTTTGGTACATTCATTACATGGAAAGAGGGTTGTATATATTTTGGCATGAAGCATATTGGTCCCGGTGTAGTTTAAGATGGCATTTAATTCTGCATGGCAGACGTAGAGATATTTGGTATCTAAGTCGGAATCTGCTTCCCGTTCCCAAGGATATTCGCTGTCGGAACAGCCACGCGGCATTCCATTATAGCCAACAGAGAGGATTTTGTTATCCTGGCTGACAATACAGGCACCAACACTGGTACTTGGGTCCTTGCTTCGTTCTGCCGATAGCAGGGCAATCCCCATAAAATATTCATCCCATTTTAAATAGTTTTCCTTTTTCATATTATGTATTTCCTTTCTGAATAATTTCCTGGTGTATGGTATCAATCATTCTGTATCATTTGCCAAAAAGAAATGATATATAACTTCCGAAATAATAGTTATTAATTCAAAAAAGGGCTGCCCACACCCTGGCAGCCCTTTCCTTTTTACATAGGCAATAATCAACCGTTATACTGTTGATTAAGCAATTTTATTAACAGCAATTGTCATGCGTGAAATCTTTCTGGAAGCTGTTTTCTTATGATAAACGCCTTTGCTTGCAGCTTTATCGATTTCAGAAATTGCTGCAGTTAATGCTGTAGAAGCAGCAGCCTTGTCATTGGCAGCAATAGCAGCATCAACTTTTTTAATAGCTGTCTTTACTTTAGACTTGATAGCTTTATTTCTTTCTGCATTTCTGCGATCAACTAAAATTCTCTTTTTTGCTGATTTAATATTAGCCATTTTTACACCTCCCCGTTTGTGAAATCTTTTGTTCTACAAAGCGGACACGGTCACTTTGAGTAAACATACTCATATATAATAATGGTATTTGTTTTGTTTGTCAACATTTTTTTGAAAAATTGCAGAGCGGAAGCATACAGCATTGTTGTTACTGTCCACACCAAATTTATAATAATGGATACTTTCCGCTTATCCTTTTGATTACAAAATAGGTGTGGGCAATAACCATACAGTGAAGCGGGATATTTTACGCATGATGTTTGGAACGACTGCGAATAGTAACGAATGATTCGCATCAATACGGGTATAACTATCATTAATGTTATAATTATGACAAGGAAAGGAAGAGCAGGCTATGTATGAAAAGCGGACCGATTTGGCGATTGAAGTTAGAGAAAGTTTTCCAAAAGACGATGTGGAGGTAGACGGCGTTGTCTTGCGGGAAGAAAGATATAAAAAGGAAAATATGAAAATAACTACCGTTGAAATAAAAAATAAAAAGGGCGCGGTACAGATGAAAAAGCCAATCGGAACATACGTAACATTGGAATTTTCACTGGATTCTTATCCAAAAGAATTACTGGAAGAGCGGACAGCCTCCATTGCAATGCAGATAAAAGGGATTTTAGAGAAAATGATTCGAGGTATTGAAAAGGAAAAAAAATGTGACTGTAAAGTAGTACTGCTTTCCGGGCTTGGAAACCGTTTTGCAACGCCGGATGCATTGGGGCCTTATGTGCTGGAAAATGTAACGATGAGCCGCCACATCTGGAAAGAATTTCCCGATATTAAAGATGCAGATGCTTTTGTACTCTGTGGCATATCACCGGGGGTTATGTCACAAACCGGAATGGAAACGAGTGAAATCTTAAAAGGCATTATTGAAAAGGTTAAACCGGGAATACTGTTGGTAATTGATTCACTGGCATCCAGAAGTGTCGAACGTCTTTGCCGTACCATCCAGATAACAAATACGGGGATTTCTCCGGGGGCAGGAATCGGAAATAACAGAAACCAGATTAATGAGGAGACAATGGGAATTCCGGTTATTGCAATAGGTGTTCCGACAGTAGTGGATGCAGGTACGATTATTTATGAATCATTGGAAAAGGCACTGTCCAAACAGGGTTATCAGGAAGATGAAATATTTGGCTTCTTCCATAGGATAGCAGATAAAGATGTGAAAAATCTGTTTGTTACACCAAAGGATATTGATGAGGAAATCAGACAGGTAGGAAAAACAATTGCAAAAGGCCTGTCTGACTTTGCCGCAGGCTGACAGGGCATTTCAAAGCATATTGACAGATATCTGAAAATTACCATTTTTATGATTGACCGTGAATTACAAAAAAGGAAATGCTGTTGCCCTGCTGACTGGGAAAGGCATACTCTTGTTTCTGAAAGCATACAATGAAAAAGGAAACTATGGATGGGAGGATGGAAACAGGATGGAGACCAGAAAAACAGCGCCGGTATCCGGCGATAGAAAATTTTCAGGATTTTTAGTGTTTGGATGCCTCATCTTTGTTGTATGGACAGGTATCCTGTTGTGGTCTGGCGCCAAACAGTATTTTTTAAGTGGAAAGCTTGAAGAAACGGTAACTTCCATACTCTTGGAACAGGGTGGGGCAGATGCGGTTAAGCTGCAGGAAGCCACGGAAGAAAGCAGGATTTCCCTTTGGGTGAAGAGAGCCCTATCGCAGACAGGTTCATTATCTTATCTGATAGCAAATGGTTCTAAGCTTCCAAAACAGGAAAAGGATATGGAAAAAATCGCTGCTCTTTTTGCCGGGAAAAATGCCGGAAAAACAATTTGGAGCAGTGCAGCAGGAAAAAAAGCACAGGAAACGGCACTTTTTAAAAAATCAGATAAGGAAGTTGCTGTACTTGCAAAGGCCGAGAAAAAAAGCGGAAAGGGGACTACAGACAAAGAATTAGAAACGCTTTTATCTCAGGCACCTGCTAAAGATGAAGAAGAAGAAAATATTGAAAATATGGACACGCATAACGAAGATGCCATTTCTGTCCCAACACAAAGTATTTTATTATTTCGAAATGGAAGCCCGGATATCACTTCTAAAAACAAAACAGGTATTACAAAGAAAACACTGTCACAGGCATTAATTTGTGATAGTGAGGACAAATTGCAACAAAATCTTGATATGATTGAACAACTAAACAAAGGACTTAGCCGCTCCTATTTGCTGCAGAAATTTTATATTACAGATTCTTCCACTTCGATTGATAATAAGATTTTTCAGGTTGGTAAGCTTTTGACAATGGATATGACAGTGAAAAAAGTAAAGAAACCACAGATTTTGATTTTTCACACACATGGCGCATCGGAGTCCTTTATAGACAGCCGGAAGGGAAAGAAAGAAGATTCGATTGTTGGAGTAGGAGAAGAACTGGCCAAAATTTTATCGGAGCAGTACGGCTATCAGGTTTTACATGATAAAACAGAGTATGACAGAATCAATGGAAAAATAGACCGAAACAAAGCGTATAACAATGCCTGTCTGGGACTACAAAAAACACTGAAAAAATATCCTTCGATTCAGATCATTATTGATTTGCACAGAGACGGTGTTGGAAATGCGGTAAAGCGGACTACTAAGGTTGGTGGCAAACGGACGGCTCAGGTTATGTTTTTTAACGGACTTTCCCGTAGTGCATCAGGAGATATCGGCTATTTACATAATGACAATTTGCAGGCGAACCTCGCCTTCAGCCTTCAGCTTAAAATCGAATGCATGAAACGGTTTGAAAACTTTGCAAAACCAGTTTATCTGAAAGGCTATCGGTATAATATGCATTTGCGGGAACGATTTACCCTGATAGAGCTTGGAAATGAAAATAATACGGTACAGGAAGCAAAAAATGCTATGGAGCCGCTGGCGATGGTACTGGATGCTGTTTTGACGGAAAAATAGAAATATGTTAGAATATGGTCGTTACACATGGTATTTAGAACATCCATGAATCGTAACCGAAAGCAAGAAAAATTAGTAGTCTAAAAATGTGAAAAATCATGAAAGGATACAGACATGGAAAAGATAGACCAGAAACACATTCGCAATTTTTGTATTGTTGCACATATTGACCACGGAAAATCAACATTAGCAGATAGAATTATTGAAAAAACGGGGCTTTTGACGAGCCGGGAGATGCAGGCACAGGTACTTGACAATATGGAGCTGGAACGGGAACGAGGAATCACAATTAAGGCCCAGACCGTCCGTATTGTGTATCGTGCGGCAAACGGGGAAGAATATATTTTTAACCTGATCGATACGCCGGGACACGTTGATTTTAATTATGAAGTGTCCAGAAGCCTTGCTGCCTGTGAGGGGGCGATTCTGATTGTAGATGCGGCACAGGGAATTGAGGCACAGACACTGGCAAACTGTTATTTGGCACTTGACCATAATTTGGAAATTATGCCAGTGATTAATAAAATCGATTTATCTAGTGCAGAACCGGAACGGGTAAAGGATGAGATTGAAGATGTGATTGGACTGGATGCTTCTGATGCACCTTTGATTTCTGCAAAAATGGGTACGAATATTGAAGGCGTATTAGAGCAGATTGTCGCAAAGATTCCGGCGCCGGATGGTGATGAGAACGCACCATTGCAGGCACTGATTTTTGATTCACTGTATGATGCCTATAAAGGAGTTATTATCTTTTGCCGCCTCTTTGACGGTTCTGTAAAAAAGGGGGATGAAATCCTTATGATGGCTACCGGAGCAAAGGCAGAGGTAGTGGAAGTTGGTATTTTTGGTGCCGGACAGTTTATTCCTGCAGAGGAGCTTTCTGCCGGTATGGTAGGTTATATTACGGCAAGCCTGAAAAATGTACGGGATACCCGGGTAGGTGATACAGTGACACTGGCAAAAAAGCCATGCAGCGAGGCACTTCCAGGTTATAAAAAGGTACAGCCAATGGTTTACTGCGGAATGTATCCGGCAGACGGAGCCAAGTACAATGATTTAAGAGATGCACTGGAAAAGCTGCAGTTAAATGATGCGGCATTGCAGTTTGAAGCAGAAACTTCTATTGCTCTTGGATTTGGGTTTCGGTGTGGATTTCTTGGGCTTCTTCATCTGGAAATTATTCAGGAGCGTCTGGAACGCGAATATAACCTTGACCTTGTCACAACGGCACCGGGTGTTGTGTATCATATTTATAAAACAAACGGCGAAATGGTGGAGGTTACGAACCCATCAAACCTTCCAGACCCTTCGGAAATAGAACATATGGAGGAACCGATTGTATCTGCTGAAATTATGGTGACAACAGAATATGTAGGTGCGATTATGACTCTTTGCCAGGAGCGGAGAGGGACTTATCTTGGCATGGAATATATGGAGGAAACAAGGGCGCTTTTAAAATATGACCTCCCATTGAATGAAATTATTTATGATTTCTTTGATGCATTAAAATCCCGCTCCCGAGGCTATGCTTCCCTTGACTATGAGATGAAAGGGTACGAGCCTTCTTCTTTGGTAAAACTGGATATGCTTATTAATAAAGAAGAAATCGATGCACTCTCCTTTATTCTTCATGCAGATACGGCATATGAACGTGGACGGAAAATGTGCGAAAAACTGAAAAAGGAAATCCCAAGGCAGCTTTTTGAAATCCCAATTCAGGCTGCAATCGGAAGCAAGATTATTGCCAGGGAAACCGTAAAAGCAATGCGGAAGGATGTGCTTGCCAAGTGTTATGGTGGTGATATTTCCCGTAAGAGAAAGCTCTTAGAGAAACAAAAGGAAGGAAAAAAACGGATGCGCCAGTTTGGTAATGTCGAGATTCCACAGCAGGCATTTATGAGCGTCTTAAAACTGGATGAAGAGTAAAAAAAGGCACAGTCCCCCCCTGTGCCATGCCAAAATTCCTCTGTCTCTGTACATCCATATTCCATTTTGCGTAAAAAAGTGTCTGTATTGCGATTTCTTATCAGCAAATGCTTCCGATCAACAGAAACAGGCATATGTAGAAGCGCTTCTTGGTGAAATGGATTTTTGGAAAGAGACATTGCAAAAACAATACGCATTACAAACAGTCTTTATCGGTGGAGGAACACCTACCTGCCTGACACCAGAGCAGTTTTTTCAAATTGGGACAAAACTTTTTACCATCTGGAAACCGGATAAGGAAATAGAATTTACCGTAGAAGCAAATCCTGGAACAATTACCACAGGACAGATACAGGTTATGAAAGAAATGGGGGTAAACCGCATCAGCCTTGGGCTGCAGTCAGCACAAAACAAAGAACTGGCTGTGCTTGGCAGAATCCACACCTATGAAAAATTTTTGGAAAGCTATTACAGGCTGCGGGAAAGTGGTTTTTGTAACATTAATATCGATTTAATGGCAGATATTCCGGGACAGACGATAGAAAGCTACCGGCAGACCTTGGAAATGGTGCTTGCCCTGAGGCCAGAGCATATTTCTTCCTACAGCCTGATTGTAGAAGAGGGAACTCCTTTTTACAAAATGCAGGAGGAGGGACTGCTTAACCTGCCGGATGAAGATACGGACAGGGAAATGTATACATTAACAAAAGAAATGCTTCAGGAAAAGGACTATGCACGTTATGAAATTTCAAATTATGCCAAAAAGGGCAGGGAATGCCGCCATAATCTTACCTATTGGCAGATGGGGGAGTATCTTGGAATGGGGCTTGGTGCTGCTTCGTATTTTTCAGGATACCGTTTCCAAAATACCAGACAAATGGATATCTATCAAAGGCAATTTCGAAAATTCAGACAGGAAGATATTTGTCAAAAGCAGTTTGGGGAATTCAGGCAGGCAAATTCTATTTATTCCAATGGCTGCAAAAGTGGGACAGTCCATTTGGAAGCAATTGACTGCTTGAAGGAAGGCTTCATAGAAACAGAATCATTTGAAAAACTTGGAACAACAGAAGAAATGGAAGAGTATGTCTTTTTGGGACTTCGCATGATGGAAGGAATTTCTCTTTTGGAATACCAAAAACGGTTTGGAGTAGATTTTAGAGAGCTATATAGTGGAGTCTTGGAACCACTGTTAGGAAATTCCCTATTGGCAGAGAGTGGAAATCATGATAGAATTTATCTGACCAGCCGTGGAATAGATGTTAGCAACCGGGTGTTGGCAGAGTTTCTTTTGGAAGATACACCTTAAATAATTAGTACATTTAGCAGATTTGTGACCGCGCTGCTACACAAACATTGCATAAACACAGCCACTGGTGGTTTATAAACAGCAGCGCAGAAATGGAGATAAAATGATGGTAAAAGTAGGAATTTTAATGGGAAGCGATTCAGACCTGCCGGTTATGGGCAAGGCAGCAAAGATGTTAGAGGATTTTGGGATTGAATATGAAATGAAGGTAATCTCCGCACACAGGGAACCAGATATCTTTGTGGAATATGCAAAAACAGCAGAAGAGCATGGAATTGAAGTGATTATTGCCGGAGCCGGCGGAGCTGCACATCTTCCAGGAATGTGCGCAGCCATTTTTCCGCTTCCGGTGATTGGCGTACCAATCCATACAAAATCGTTAGGTGGCGTGGATTCCCTCTATTCTATTGTACAGATGCCCTCCGGCATTCCGGTAGCAACTGTAGCAATTGACGGGGCGGCCAATGCCGCAATTCTTGCAGCAAAGATGCTGTCTATCAGTGATATGGATTTGCGTAAAAAATTAGCAGATTACAAAGAATCTTTAAAAGAGCAGGTAGCTGCTAAGGATGAGAAACTTGGCTCTATTGGATATGAAGAATATCTAAAGCAGATGTAATTTCTGTTGTTGTACGTGAATGAACCAAAGCTCTGTTAAATTGCTTATATATAGCAAGGTATTATCAGGGCGGTTCGGTGCTGATGAATTTTACGAAAAATCAATCTTTAAAGAATTATCCTGAAAACGGAAAGATTTGTGATTAGAAAATTGCAACGCTTTCCGTTTTTTTCTTTGAAAATCCTTAAATATAACAATAGTCTATCTTTATAATGAAAGACTTCAGAAAAGAGAGATAACCAGTTAGGCAAACAATAGAATGCAGGCTTTGCAAGCAAACCGATTGTCAAAATGATAGCAAAATAAACAACAAATTTCTATTATTTGTAATTTTAAAAGGTAACTATGCCGATATAAATAGTAGATTTCCAAGCACTAGCCGTCAAACTGCCAATTACTTAATATTCGTTGTACTAGCTAGTTGCTTTGTACGAATAGAGCATTAAAATGAAAGTGAGGAATGTAATATGTCGATGAATATCAGTTTAAATTACAGCCAGTTCTACAAAGGCACAGAGCAAATCAAAAGCTACGGTTCTGCTACGGCGTTAAAGAAAGATACTTTGGTAAGATATGAATTCAACACTACAGATAAAGATGGAAACAGGATTATGGATAAAATGTCGAAAGAAGAAACCATGCAGGTGATGAATGAGATTACAGCACAATATGGCGATAATGTAATTGTGGAATTTTCCGGTGATGGTTTGGCAGCATTGGCAGAAAGCAAAAAAGGGATTATGGACAGACCTTTGTCTCAGGAGGAGATGGCGGAAAAGGCAGCAAAAGACGCTGCATTCCAGAAAGAAATTATACATTTTGACAGGTCAGCAAATTATCTGCCGGAATATTCCGGTTTGTATGGTGCAGATAAAGCGGTTGCAACCGCAGTAGAAAACAGCAGTAAAGAGGAGCAGGCATTTGTATATGATATTATCCGCCAGAATTTTCTCATTGGAAACAGCAGTTCTATGACAGAAGAGGAACGTCAGGCTAATATCTCACTCGGCATGAAAAAAGCAGAGTATGCGGCGGAAAGTTTTATTTCAGCGGATAACAGGGATGCCTTTCTGGAGGCAATGGAATCCATTGCAAAACTGGCAAGTGCCGGAAAAGCTGACAATAGTGGAAAGATGAATTATGGTGTAAATAAGCCAAATTATTTAGGGCATGGAAGTAAACTGGTCTATACGACTAATACGTTAGATATGATGCGGACAATGGACAGTCGTGCGTACGAAGAATATCAGAAAATCAGCAGCCGGAAAGACGGGGCGTTAGATTCCCTGAAATATCTTACAAACTGGTATACCAGTGCCGTAAAGAAAAATCCATCTATGGTTGATACCTATGAGAAGCGGTCAGATGAATACGTAGAAAAAAATGTAACGAGTCAGAAATTAAGCACTGTTTTTGATGATATCAGGACGAACAATAAATCCGTTTTTTGGGAGGGGCTGCGGGCATTCCAATCCCAAAACCCGAATTTCCTTTCATCTGTTTTAAGCAGGGAGCTGGCTTTGAAATTCTGGGGGAAGTAATATTACATTTCAATATTTAATCGAAATGTAACTTGGGCTATGAGATATGTTTTCATCAAGCAAAAAAGACAGGTAAAAATAAAGTGGTTGTATTATAAGATAACTTACATGAGGGTCAGGAACAATGAAACATCCTGACCCTCATAATTTGCGATAATAGGTTTGCTGGCGGAACCTGCAATCCATTGATTCTCTGATGGTTAAATATGGTAAGAATATTACCCTTGCTGGTAAAATTCTTACCATATTTAATTTTTCTTAAATTCCAGCAACTCCAGACCTTCATTATCTTCCAAAACCATACGAATCATCCAGTCATTGGCGAAAAGCAGGAGTGGATTTCCCTTCATGTCCTTTACCGCCTTAACGTTATTCATGCGCTTAAGCTTCGTAACATCTGTAGACGGATCGCCTACCCAGCGGATAAACCCATATGGAAGAGATTCCAAACGGATATCACAGCCGTATTCATTTTCCAAACGGTATTTCAGCACATCAAACTGCAATACACCGACAACACCGACGATAATTTCAGACATTCCAGCAGTATATTCCTGAAAAATCTGGATTGCGCCTTCCTGGGCAATCTGGGTAATTCCCTTTACAAATTGTTTACGTTTCATGGAATTTAACTGGACGACACGGCAGAAATGTTCCGGTGCAAACGTTGGAATACCCTCATACTCAAATTTATTTCCGGAAACGGTAATCGTATCTCCAATGGAGAAAATTCCGGGGTCAAAAACACCAATCACATCTCCGGCATATGCTTCTGAAATTACCTGACGCTCCTGTGCCATAATCTGCTGCGGCTGGGAAAGCCTTAATTTCCTTCCGCTCTGCACATGGTATACTTCTCTGTCAGCATCAAATTTACCGGAACAGATACGCAGAAATGCAATACGGTCGCGGTGTGCCTTATTCATATTTGCCTGAATCTTAAAAACAAAGGCAGAAAAATCATTTTCCATTGGATCAATCAGCCCTTCATTGGAAAGCCGTGGAAGAGGAGAAGAAGTCATTTCCAAAAAGTATTTTAAGAATGTTTCCACACCAAAGGTCGTAAGGGCAGAACCGAAGAATACCGGTGAAAGCGCACCCTTCTGAACCAAATTCAAATCAAGCGGGTCACTGGCACCGTCTAACAGCTCAATTTCTTCTATCAGCTGGTTATAAAGTTCATCGGTTGCCAAATCCTTTAATGCAGGGTCTTCGATATCATAGTCTGTTTCTGCAGCAGATTTAGAACCTCCGGTGGCAACAGATTCAAAAGTGCGGACTGTTTTTTCCTTGCGGTCATAGATGCCCTTAAAACGCTTTCCTGAGCCAATTGGCCAGTTAACCGGGCAGGTACGGATTCCAAGCACAGATTCAATATCATCCAACAGTTCAAAAGAATCCCTTGCATCCCTGTCCATTTTATTAATAAACGTAAAAATCGGAATATGGCGCATCACACAGACTTTAAAAAGTTTGATTGTCTGTGCTTCTACACCTTTTGAAGCATCAATTACCATGACAGCAGAGTCTGCGGCCATCAATGTACGGTACGTATCCTCTGAAAAGTCCTGATGTCCAGGCGTATCTAAGATATTGATGCAAAAATTATTGTAATTGAACTGGAGTACAGAAGAAGTGACGGAGATTCCACGTTCTTTTTCAATCTCCATCCAGTCTGAAACTGCATATTTGGAATTTGCTTTTCCCTTAACAGAACCGGCTGTATTAATTGCTCCTCCGTAGAGAAGGAATTTTTCCGTCAATGTTGTTTTACCGGCATCCGGATGGGAGATGATTGCAAAAGTCCTGCGTTTTGTTATTTCATTCGTTAATTGTTTATCTGCCATAATCATCCTCTTTTTCTATATCATTCTAGATTCTGGTTTAACCCATGCCAATTATAATCCAGACATGGTATGGAGTCAAGAACTCCGTTTCTGTTCTATTCATCATCTATTCGTGCGTGTTACTGTTTACTCCGTGACCAGTAACAGCAGCGTTTGCAACGCTGAATGCACACATTTTGCAAAAATC
>CANRVD010000039.1 GCA_947643145.1 uncultured bacterium
ACCCGCGACCCTCGCCTTGGCAAGGCGATACTCCACCACTGAGCCACTCGTGCATCATCGTGCTCTTGTCGAACACAATGATTAGTATACAAGACATTGCTCCTGTTGTCAACACTTTTTTCATCTTTTTAGAAAATACTGTTACTATTCACGATAAATATAGAAACCAAACAAACTACCAATACCATGAATAGTAACTTACTCTCTTATCCTAATTCAAAATAGAATTCGTCTGCTCAATTACTTCCTGCACCAGTTCTGCAATATGCGATACCGTATTCATTGATTCCTGTATCAGCATACTCTTTTCGGAAGTCTGCTCCACGTTTTCAATAGAAACATTAACTACTTCTAATAATTCATCTGTCACAGCGCTAAACTTCTGGATAATCTCATTTACCTCATGAATCGTCTGCTTAATCGCTTCATCATTTTCTCTGGCATTCCCAACGGATGACTTGGAATTTTCTGAAAGCTCCCTTATACTGGAAGCAACTACCGAAAAACCTCTCCCGGCTTCACCGGCCCTTGCTGCTTCAATTGCCGCATTCAGGGAAAGCAGATTGATTTTTCCAGAAATCTTCTCAACATCCTGTGTCATAATATTATACTGGTCAACACTGGCATTAATATTCTCCAGAGACATGGAAATACTCTGGTTCAGCTCCTGCAGCTCGTTCATATATTTCGCCACATTATTCATTTCAGTACTGCTCTTTTTACCGGTCTCATGTATTCCCACTGCCTCGTCCCGCACTTTTTCGATATTATCAGACAAGTTCCCAAATACTTCCACCAGCTCATTATTCATGCGCAGAACTTCTTCATTAATTGCAGTAACCTTCTTTCGCTCATTATAAATTGACTTCATCATATACTGATGGCAGTTTTCTTTTTCATTGATTCCCCTCGCCAGTGCAATCGCCATTTCACGGCAGGACTTATACCCACAGGCATGGCAGTCAAAATTCTTTTCCATCTCGGTATGTTTGTCGAGCTGAAGGTATGCATTTTCAATATCCGCTTCACTGACTTGTACTTTCTCCACATGACGGGATTTATATGTACGCATAAAATCATCTAACTTCAGTGTTTGATCAAATTCAGCAAACTGCTTGTCCACACCTTTTTTTGAGGTATTCGCCTTCCGGATTTTTCTTGCATAACGCTCAACATCATGCATAATGTCATTCATGCTGAAGCAATTATAATGTACACCCGTGGCAGGACCTCCGTTACATCCATTTTCACAGTTTAACACATCAAAAACCGTAGGAAGCCATTTAGACTGTTCCTTTTCATAAGTATCCAAATCCCTGTACAGCTTATCGACTCCTTCAGAAGTCACAATTTCCATCTCAGGATTGTGTATCAGCAGATTCTTCATTAGTCCGCCTGGCTTAGAATAAATCGCACCCTCCAGACCCTGGTGCACATCAAACTCAAATTCACTAAATATTTTAACCTTGGGCAAATCAACCTTATTGTCTTCAAAATACTGTTTTAAATGTTCCATCGTTACATTATAATCAATCATCCCTGTTTCCCTAAACTCATCAATTTTTGCGATGCAGGGCGAGATTGCAGCAATTTTTCCCCGAAAGCCTAATATTTTTCGCACATAAATAGCAAGGCACAGCATAGGACTGTGAATTGGCGAGAGACGTGGAAGAAGTTCTGGCTTATGACATTGAACATAATTTACAACTGCAGCACAAGGCTGGGAAATCACCTTTGCATTCGGATGCTGCTCCAAATAACGCAGATGCGCCCATGTACAGATATCCGCGCCAAAACTCGTATCGTAAATCGCTTTAACTCCTTTATTTCGCAGCCATTGAAGAACATGACGCCAGTTTCCATCAAAAGCAATCTTGATTGCCGGAGCCGCCAAAATTGCAATTTCCTTCCCTGACTCCAAATCCTGCAAAAATTGATTAATATCATCCTCAAAATATCTTGCATTATGAGAACATGCTTTTATACATTCTCCACATTTGATGCATTTCTTATCATCAATCTGAATCCTTAAATTTCCTTTCTCATCTGTATGCGCTATGTTTGCGTCACCTGCCGGACATACTTTCACACATGCATTGCAGCCAACGCATTTTTCTTCCTTTAGCCCAATAACATTCATTTTTTCACCTTTCAAAATCTGCTGGTACGGCAATTCTCCTTCAATGAAATCAACAGTTAACATCCATTTGGAATTTGTATTCCCTCTACTATAATAGTAAAAAATACACAAAATTTCAAGTAAAATTTTGTGTATTTTCGTCAGTCTTTATAAAATTTGTTACTGTTCACACCGCATCCAGTAACAGCAGCGTTTTCAACGCTGAATGCACATTTTCAAAAAATATACAATTGGCGCTGTTTGACTCCTATTTTTAACCAAAACAGCCAAAAATCCTCGACTTCAAATGAAAGTATGAGCAGTAACTAAAATTTTTCTGCTGCTATTTGAAGTAGCTTACACCTGACTCAAAAATATACTGGTTCTGGTGTCCATATATATTTAATGCCACACCATCGCCAATACGCTCAGAATGCGCCATCTTGCCAAGTACACGTCCGTCAGGGCTTGTAATTCCTTCAATCGCAGCGTAAGAAGCATTCGGATTGAAATCCTCATCCATTGTAGGATTCCCCTGCAAATCCACATAACGTGTTGCAACCTGCCCATTGGCAAAAAGATGCTGAATCAAGTCCTCGGAGGCGACAAAACGACCTTCTCCATGAGATGCCGGAATCGCATAAACTCCGCCAAGTTCTGCCTTCATCAGCCAAGGGGATTTATTGGTGCATATCTTTGTATATACAGACTTTGAGATATGGCGTCCAATACTGTTTGTCGTAAGCGTAGGGGCATCCGCTGTCTGTGGCTTAATCTCTCCAAACGGTACCAGCCCAAGCTTTATCAGTGCCTGAAAACCATTACAGATACCAAGTGCCAGCCCATCACGCTGCTGCAGTAAATCATGTACCGCATCCATAATCTTCTGATTTCTAAAAACGGATGCGATAAACTTTGCAGAACCATCCGGCTCATCACCTGCACTGAACCCTCCGGACAGCATAAGAATCTGGGACTCCCTGATTGCCTCCTCAAAAGCATCAACAGACTCTACAATCTGTTCTTCCGTCATATTTTTAAATACGACTGTTTTCACCTCTGCTCCTGCCAGTTCAAAAGACCTGCCTGTATCATATTCGCAGTTTGTTCCCGGAAAGACCGGAATAAACACCCTTGGCTTTGCCACTTTATGTTTCGCCGTATAAACCGTCTTTGCGTCAAATACTTCATCTTTTAAAAGCTTTTCCTCTACGCCGGAACGGGTTGGAAAAACACTCTCAAGCCTGCCAGCCCAACGTTCCAATGCCTCCTTCATGGAAATGGAAACACCACCTGCCACAAACTCAGCCGTATCTGTAATGACAGCAATCCTCTGCGCTTCTGCTGTAAGCTTTTCAAAATCTTCTGGTGCTATCTCCGCAATGATAGATCCATATTCCTTTGCAAAAAGCATCTCACCGGTAACACTGTCATCTATTTTCACACCAAACCCGTTACCAAATGCCATCTTGCTGACCGCTTCACAGATTCCGCCAAATCCAACAGCATAAGCAGATACAAGAATCTTATCATGAATCATCTCTGTAATCTTACCATATAAATCCATCAACTGCTCATAATCCGGCAAAGAATATGCATCTTTCTTAATAGCAAACTTAACCAGTATATTTCCAGCCTTTTTCAGTTCTGGTGTTACTACTTCCTGCAGCTTTGCCACATCTACCGCAAAAGAGCACAATGTCGGAGGTACATCAATCGTATCAAAAGTACCAGACATACTATCCTTTCCACCAATAGATGGAAGCCCTAATTTCATCTGGGCATCATATGCTCCAAGAAGCGCCGCCATCGGCTCACCCCAACGGGCAGCATCCTCGCCAAGACGTCTGAAATACTCCTGAAAGGTAAAACGGATTTTACGGTAATCACCTCCTGCCGCCACAATTTTTGCTACAGAAGAAATCACTGCATAAACCGCACCATGATACGGACTCCAACTCGTAAGATATGGATCCATGCCATAACTCATCATCGTTACTGTATCGCACTTACCATCAAGAACCGGAAGTTTTGCAATCATTGTCTGAATTGGGGTAAGCTGTGTCTTGCCGCCATACGGCATTACAACAGTAGATGCACCAATCGAACTGTCAAACATCTCCACCAGCCCCTTTTGTGAGCAGACATTCAAATCACTAAGCGTAGAAAGCCATGCCTGCTTTATGTCAGACGTATCTGTTTTCTTCTCAAAATAATTTTCTTCCTGCTTTGGCATGGTTACGCGGACATCTGTCTCCTGATGCGCACCATTTGTATCCAAAAATGCTCTGGAAATATCAACAATAACCTTATCCCTCCAGGAAAGGACCAGCCTTGGTTCTTCTGTAACCTCAGCCACAACAACAGCCTCTAAGTTCTCTTCCTCTGCAAAGGCAAGCATTTTATCCACATCTTTTTTTGCCACAACAACAGCCATACGCTCCTGTGACTCTGAAATAGCAAGCTCTGTACCATCCAGCCCGGCATATTTTTTAGGCACCTTATCCAGATTTACCCTAAGACCATCTGCCAGCTCACCAATGGCTACAGATACACCGCCTGCACCAAAGTCATTACATTTCTTAATAATAGAGCTGACCTCTTCCCTGCGGAACAAACGCTGGATTTTACGCTCCGTCGGTGCATTTCCCTTCTGTACCTCGGCACCACATACATCAATCGACTTTGTGGTGTGTGCCTTGGAGGAACCTGTTGCACCACCGATTCCATCACGTCCGGTCCGTCCGCCTAGCAGGATAATAATATCTCCCGGGTCACTGCTCTCACGAATTACATTACGGCGTGGGGCAGCGCCCATTACAGCACCAATCTCCATACGCTTTGCCACATAATTTGGATGGTACACTTCATTTACCAGTCCGGTTGCAAGACCAATCTGGTTACCATAGGAGCTGTAACCATGCGCAGCTCCCGTTACAATCTTTCTCTGCGGAAGCTTGCCTTTTAAGGTATCTTTCATAGAAACCGTCGGGTCTGCAGCTCCTGTTACACGCATCGCCTGATAGACATAACCACGTCCAGAAAGCGGGTCACGAATCGCACCACCAAGACAGGTAGCCGCACCACCAAATGGCTCAATTTCAGTTGGATGATTATGCGTTTCATTTTTGAAGAATACCAACCACTCTTCCTCTTTTCCATCAATCTCTACCGGAACAACAATGGAGCAGGCATTGATTTCATCAGACTCCTCCATATCATCAAGCTTGCCATCTGCTTTCAGCTTGCGCATTGCCATCAAGGCAATATCCATCAGGGAAACATACTTATCCGGCCTGTCCCCAAACATTTCCGTATGCACTGCCTTATAATCCTCATATGCTTTTTGAATCGGCTCTTGATAATAACCTTCGTCAAATGTAACATTCTTTAATTCGGTCAGGAAAGTAGTATGGCGGCAGTGGTCGGACCAGTACGTATCCAGTACGCGGATTTCAGTAACAGTAGGATTTCTTTTTTCTTCCGAAGCAAAATAATTCTGGATATGCTTAAAATCCTTAAAGGTCATTGCCAAATTTAAGGAAGCGTATAATTTCTCAAGTTCTGCTTCAGGCATATCCTTAAATCCTTCAAAGACTGCCACATCTGCAGGTTCTTCAAAGTTCTGCACCAAAGTCTCTGGCTTCTTCTCATCCGTTTCTCGCGAATCAACCGGATTAATACAGTAATCCTTAATTCGTGCCGCATTCTCTTCCCCAATCTTCCCTTCAAAAACATAAGTAGTCGCAGAACGGATGACAGGATTCTCCTTTTCATTTAACAATTTCACGCACTGCTCCGCAGAATCCGCCCGCTGGTCAAACTGCCCTGGAAGGTACTCTACAGAAAATACAAGCGCCTCTTTTGGAAACGCAACATTTTCCTCATAACAGTTATCAACCGGCGGTTCGGAGAAAACTGTTCCCAACGCCTGCTGATATGTAGCATCGCTGAGATTCTCCACATCATAGCGGATAAGCACACGTACAGCCTCCAATTCCTTTATTCCCAGATAACTGGTTACCTCTTCCATTAACTCCTTTGCACGAACAGCATACGGTGCTTTTTTCTCAACATAAATTCTTCTGACATTTCCCATTCTTCCAGTACCTCCATTCTATATGTTACTGTCCACTTTGCCTTGTTATGTGGTAAGAAAAACACTGATTTTGCGTTCTTCTCAGATGCGATGCAGTTGTTGCACGACAAAGTATTTTCGGGCCTGCAACACTCAGCCGCACCTTTTTTAAACACATACAAGCCATATGGTTTCCCCCACACGGCTTGTACTATATTCTTTATTCCCGTGAAGCAACAAACCAGACGCAAGCTTACAAGGAACTGAACGTTCCTTTGCATTTGGCAACTGCACGCGGGCAATGCTCTATTCTGCATTCGAACCATTTTCGTCCTTAGAGTCCTCTGCCATCTTCTGCAAATCCTCTACTGTTACGATATCAGTCGTCACTGTTCCAATTGTGATATCTGTCCAGACATCTGTATTAATGGAAATCTTGTGGTTTTCCTGCTCCTTATTATACCATTCCTGATATGCTTCATTCTGTGCTGTCTCAATTGCATTATCACAAGCAGTCTTATATGCTTCATCGGAATTGTTATCAATCATCTTAATCACAAGGTAATAGCCCGTTGTATCATCAAGATATGCTTCGGAAACAGTTCCATTCTTCATCTTCTTAATCTTTTTCAGGTTATCAGCAGAAGCATACGGAAAACCTGCCTGTTCTGTAAAGTTGGTATCCTTTTCAAACGTGATATCCTTCTCATCTTCAGAAATCAGCTTTTCAAAATCCTCTCCCGCCTTTGCCTTTTTAGCGATATCCTTAAACTTTTTCTGCAGCTTTTTCTTATCATCCTCTGACATAACAATGGCATTTCCATTGTCATCTGTCTTATTAATAGATGCATAATAATATTCTACATCATACTGACGGTAATCCTTTTTTGAAATATCCTTAATTGCTGCATCTTCATCTACGTCCTTATTCAGCTCTTCCTGCCTGTCATTCTTGTAATTATTTGCAAGTGTACGCTTTTCATTTACTGCGGTAAGGCTCTTAACAGAAACATTTAACCTTGCCTTCTGTATCCAGGAAAGCGGCTCCAATGCCTTCTTGGCATCTTCCTCTGCTTTCTTCTTTTCATCATCTGTCAGTTTATATCCCTCTTTCAATGCCATCCGGTACAATATTTCAAGCTGTACCTCACTGTTCATAATTTCCTGCTTGAATCCAATAGAGTTTGTCACACTTGTAGCGGCAGAACCCTGATAAGGCGCCTCCCAAATGGACTGTCCTGAATACATCTGGTATGTCTCGTTGTAAACAGCATATGCACTTTCCATCTCATAGATCGGATACATCATATCATTCATGGTAATCTTGGTATCATCAACCGTAACAACAACCTTTGGTTTCAACTGCTGTATGCCGACACCAATACAAAGTACTAACGCAACTATAATACATAATGCAGTCAGTATAATCGGCTTTAATTCCCTTCCGGCAAAAATGCCTGTCTTACCAACCTTTTTCTCTGGTACGGCAGGAGAAGCGTTATTTTTTGCCTTCTTTTCCTGCTTTTGCTGATTCATAATTTTTCTTGATGAATTCATGTTAACTCCTCCAAATGTAATCTAGTATTCCGTTTTGCTTATGCCTGAAACCAGTTACACAAAACAGAAATAAAAACAAAACCATAGCAATCTATAGTTTATAACATAAAACGCTATCTTCTATTCTATCTAAAATTGGCGAGAAGTCAAGAAGGAATCTTTGAAAGTTATGTGAAATCGTTATTACCCACTCTTTTCCAGTTTCCGTATACAAATAAATAACGTTAGCAGGGTATATCCTAAAATCAAGCAGAACGGATTGCCTTCTGTCATATTCCTCACCATAGCTGTTTTCCTCCGTTCATGTAAATCCTCAAATCCTTATCTACTATATGACGAGACAGCTATAGCGTCAATACATTTATCATTTTTTCCGCTTTTCTTAGTCATTTTCATTACTTTGCACATCAAAAAACAGTGGACATATAAAATAATATCCACTGCTCTGCTTTTAGCCAATGCGGAAAAAGGGACTTGAACCCTCACTCGGTTACCCGAACATGAACCTGAATCATGCCTGTCTGCCAATTCCAGCACTTCCGCACATATTTTATTCAAAATACGGTATTTATAATAACACCTTCCTGTTGATTTGTCAAATATTAATTTCAAAAAGGTGCGAAGTTTTTACAGGCTTGAAAGCGTCTCGCCATGCAAAACTATAATGGCACCTAAGAAGAACGCAGAACCAGCATTCTTCGCGCCGTGTATTTTGAACAGTTTCCTGCATAGCAAAGAAGCGCAAACCCATCTTTGGATTTGCGCTTTCGCCGTCTGGTAAATACAAACACAATGTCCATTAAATAACTTCCTATTTTCCTAAATCCTGCGGGCGCTCCACATCCATTGACGCATCCGTCATCGGAGCCATGGAAAGACGTACAAAATATCCCTGTGACGCATCGCATACCGGACAGTTCTGCGGCACATTTGTCGATTCAATCACATAACCACAGTTTAAACACATCCAGCCCGTCTTTACATCAGAAGCAAAAAGCTTTCCTTCCTTTAATAATTCTGCAAACTTCTGAAAACGCATGGCATGAATTTTTTCAACATCTGCAATCATGTAAAACTTTCCGGCAATCTGGTTAAATCCCTCCTTCAACGCAATATCGCCAAAGTTCCGGTATACATCATCCGCTTCATTGGTTTCATTCTCCATCGCATTCTGAAGCTGTGTTTCAATACTCTCAGCCGTATTCACCGGGTAAGAAGCTTCTGCAATGGATATCTCCTGTCCTTCAAATTCCTTTAAATAGCTGTAAAAAACTTCTGCATGCTCCTTTTCCTGGGAAGCGGTCAAATCAAAGACTTTCTTAATCACATACATATCGTTTTTCATCGCAAGTTCTGCTGCAAAGGTATAGCGGTTTCGCGCCTGACTCTCCCCTGCAAATGCCTTCATTAAATTTTCCCTTGTCTGGCTATCCTTTAAATCCATAATTCTCCTCCAATTAATAATAAAAAAGCAGCACAACACCTCTTTGCATTATGCCGCTTTGGCGCCTGTTACTAATATGAGCCATATTAGGAAAAATTATACATATAAACTTAAAAAAAGGCGAAGTTCCACTAGAACTTTTCTATAAGTCAAAAAAGAGGACTGCATTCACAGTCCTCTGTAGGATAATCGCTATTATTCTAGTACTTGCGCTTACGAGCTGCCTCAGACTTCTTCTTGCGACGAACACTTGGCTTCTCATAATGCTCTCTTTTACGAATTTCCTGCTGGATACCCGCTTTTGCACAATTTCTTTTGAAACGACGCAAAGCGTTATCCAATGTCTCATTCTCTTTTACAATTACATTTGACATAGTCTCACACCTAACCTCCCCTCAGTTGTAGATTATGCTTCAATACACAACTGTATAGGGTAAAATTTTACCATGAAAGAATTCGCTTTCTCTCATACGCACGAAAACCATTATATCACAAAATTTGAAAAGGTCAACTACTTTTTTGGAAAATAGTGTTACTATCCATGGCTAATTAAAAAAACTGATTCACTTTTCGTACTTACACGTAAGAGGTTAATTTGTTTTTATGCTCTTTTTTCGGCAGCATCCTGTCTTTTTTCGAAGAAATAATCAATATTTCTTTTAATATCCTTATGGTGCGTAGTTTTTAATATGTAACCTGCTGGATTTAAAGACAACACCTTCATAACACTTTCCCTATCTCCCCTTCCGGTCAGGAACATAACAGGTATATCTGCAAATTCCTTCTCCGAACGAATCATCGCAAGTGTCTGTCTGCCGTCACATACAGGCATTTCATAATCTAACAAAATCAAATCCGGTTTATTTTTGGCAATATACTTAATGGCAGCTACTCCAGAATCTGCTATCTCCACTTCATAGTCTGGCTCAAACAGATTCTTCATGGCAGACCGGATTACACGGGAATCATCCACTACAAGTATTTTTTTGCCAGACGATACAGAATCCTTTTTCAAATAATTGTGAATCTGGTCCGTGGCATTTCCTGCATCAATAGGGCTTCCCAAATCACCATGAGGTGAATTGGGAATAACGCAAAATGCAAAATAACCCTTTCCTGTATCAAACAGTAAACTGTACTTTGGATACTCCTTTTCAAAAATTACCTGAAGCTGCTCCATACTTAACAGGCTCTCCTTTTCAATATCACAGGATTCCACGAATGGAACAGCCCTTTTAACATTATCTAAAAACTGCTGTGCAAGAAATCTGGTAGCATGAATCACAATATCATCTAATTCTGTAAATTCAACACCCAGTATTTTACCAGTTACCCCAACAAGCAGTCTTTTCTCAAAGACAAAAACAATATCGTGCCTATGTTCAGCTTCCCGAGAGTGGTAGACCAAACGGTAACATAATCTGTCTCCAAAATCCTCTCCGGTGTAGTGCTCATTGATAACCTCGGCATCCATTTTAAACAAATCCTGAACCAACTGGATAATCGTCTGCTCCAAAGCTTCTATTTCTTTTTCGGACGGAAGACTGCTCCACTTATTTCTTTCCTTTCCTACAATAGCTAAATCCTCTATCATAGTGTGTCCGGTCAGCCAGCCAATACAAACTCCCAGGAAATGCCGGACTGCTTCATAAGAATAGTCCGTCTCCGCCAATTCCTTCTCAAGAGCCGGAAGTGTCTTATTACGAAAACCATCATGCTGGCGCTTGTGCATCTTATATCCTTCATAGTTAATTGAAAGCATATATGCCTCTTCTTCCTGAAAATGCTTCACCGCATAGCGTTTAAAATACTTGATTCCTTCCTGACATGCCCATTGGCTTTTCCCGCCTGGAGTCTCAACAGAGATAAGCATTTTGTTTACTATGTTAAAAATCTTTTTGTGCTCTTCATCAATGAAATCAACTCCAGTATTATAACGATCCTGCCACATTAACTTATTTTCCATCCTGTTTATCTTTCCTCCTATTCAAATATATTTTACATTGACCATACGATCTCATGAATCGCGATAAGTCACTAAACCTTATCCAATCTGACTCTCCACTACTTCAAGCGCCTTCTTTAAAGCATCGTCAATACCAGCCGGATTCTTACCGCCGGCCTGTGCCATATTCGGACGTCCTCCGCCGCCGCCGCCAACCAGGGAAGCGATTTCCTTAATCAGATTTCCGGCATGTGCTCCTTTTTTAATCGCTCCGTCTGTAGCCATTGCAAGAAGTGTTACTTTATTGCCGCTTGCAGATGCCAGTACAACTACACCTTCACCAATCTTTTCCTTCATCTGATCTCCCAGACCACGAAGACCGTTCATATCTACATCCGGCACATTCATTGCCAGTACTTTTGTTCCCTTAATCTCCTGAATCTGGCTGTCTATATCACCTGCTGCATCATTGGCAAGCTTTGCCTTTAACTTTTCATTCTCACTGTGGAGTGTCTTTATTTCCTCCTGCATTGCCTGAATCTTTCTCACGAGGTTTTCCGGCTCTGACTTTGCAGTTTTAGAAGCCTCCAAAAGCCTGCTTTCCGCCTCCTCATAATATTTCATCAGACCCTCACCAGTCAACGCCTCAATGCGGCGTACCCCGGCTGCTACACCACTTTCCGAAATAATTTTGAAATAGGAAATATCACCAGTGCTCGCCACATGTGTACCACCACAAAGCTCTACGCTAAAATCTCCCATCTTTACAACGCGAACCATTTCTCCGTACTTCTCACCAAAAAGTGCCATTGCGCCGGTCTTTTTAGCATCTTCTAATGACATCTCCTCTGTTATGACAGCAAGATTATTTGCAATTTCTTCATTTACAATTTTCTCTGCCTTTGCAATCTCTTCTGGCGTCATTGCAGAAAAATGTGAAAAGTCAAAACGGAGCCTGTCTGCATCTACATAAGAACCAGCCTGTTCTACATGGCTGCCCAATACCATGCGGAGTGCCTTTTGTACCAAATGGGTAGCACTGTGGTTTTTGCCGGTAGCAAAACGGTTTTTTTTACATACCTTTAAAGAAACGGTATCGCCTGTCTTAAACATTCCCTTTACAACCGTACCTACATGTCCGATCCTGCCACCCTGCAGCTTAATGGTATCCTTTACTTCAAATTCACTGTCACCCGTGCAAATCACACCTGTATCTGCCTGCTGCCCACCCATTGTTGCATAAAACGGGGTTTCATCAACTATAATGGTACCATTCTGCCCGTCAGTCAGTGCCTGCACCACTTCTTCCTCTGTCGTCAGGACACTGATTTTAGAACTATGCTCCAATCTGTCATATCCGACAAACTTACTGGTAATGGCAGGATTAATCTGCTGATAGACTGTTTCCTCTGCCCCCATGTAATTTGTCGTTTTACGGGCACTGCGCGCCTTATCTTTCTGCCGCTGCATGGCAGTTTCAAAGCCTTTCTCATCGACACTAAAACCCTTTTCCTCCAAAATCTCAATCGTTAAATCAAGCGGGAAACCATATGTGTCGTACAGCTTAAAAGCATCTTCACCGGAAAGCACCTTTTTATCTGTCTTTTCTAAGTCTTCCTGCATCTGTGCCAAAATAGAAAGCCCCTGATCAATTGTCTTATCAAATTTGCCCTCTTCCTGTGTCAGCACCTGCACAATAAACTCTTTCTTTTCCTCTAACTCCGGATAACCGTCTTTTGACTCTGTAATTACCGTTCCTGCCAGTTCCGCCATAAACTGCCTGTCAATGCCGAGCTTGCGCCCATGGCGGACGGCACGCCGAATCAGACGGCGGAGTACATATCCCCTTCCTTCATTGCTTGGCATAATGCCATCTGAAATCATAAAGGTGGAAGAACGGATATGGTCTGTAATCAGGCGGATGGAAATGTCCTTTTCCTCGTCCTGCTGATAAGTAACACCTGCCAGGGAACAAATCTTGTCACGAATGGCCTTCATCGTATCAATATCATATACAGAATCCACATCCTGAACCACTACGGCAAGGCGCTCAAGTCCCATACCAGTATCAATATTTTTGTTTTCTAATTCTTCGTAATTTCCCTCTCCGTCACCATCAAACTGTGTAAATACGTTGTTCCAGATTTCCATAAAGCGGTCACACTCGCATCCTACTTTGCAATCTGGCTTTCCACATCCATATTTCTCACCGCGGTCATAGTAAATCTCAGAACATGGACCGCAGGGACCAGCGCCATGCTCCCAAAAATTATCACATTCGCCATTCTCATCACGGTAAAAGCGTGTTATCTTCTCCGCCGAAACACCGATTTCCTCTGTCCAGATTGCAAATGCTTCATCATCTTCCCCATAGATAGAAGGATACAGCCTCTCCGGCTCCATGCCAAGTGTCTCGGTCAGAAATTCCCATGACCATGCCAGTGCTTCTTTTTTAAAATAATCACCAAAAGAAAAATTTCCAAGCATCTCAAAAAACGTCAGATGCCTTGCTGTCTTACCTACATTCTCTATATCACCGGTACGCACACACTTCTGGCAGGTTGTCACACGCCTCCTTGGCGGAATCTCCTGTCCGGTAAAATATGGCTTTAATGGCGCCATACCTGCATTAATCAGCAGCAAACTGTTGTCATTGTGTGGTACTAAAGAAAAACTTTTCATCGCCAGATGTTCTTTACCTTCAAAGAACTCCAGATACATTTTTCTAAGTTCGTTTACACCGTACTTTTCCATGTGCTCTCTCCTTTTCTTTCCTTGCGCTCTTCACGCACCAATCCAATAAACCATTATATGGTATGCCCTTTACAATGTCAACAAGCCACCAAACTTATTTTTAGCATATCATAAGTTTGGTGGCTTGTCATGTATTTTCCAGTACAATCCCAGAACAACAGTATTTACTTCATTACTGTTCACAGTCAATGAAACAGCATTTGACGCCGGATAAATTTCCGCTTCTCTTAATCTTCTACAGTATATTCTATATTTTCTAAAGAAATGAGCTTATTTCCAAAATAGAAACCGGTAAGAGTGCCTACATCCAGTATTTTATCAAATACCTTCTGCTCTACAATATATGTTTTTCCATTTTTCCCAGACGTTGGACTCATATAACCTCCGCCACCATTGCCCTGAAAAGTCTTTTTCCCGCACCGTAGCATTCCAAGTCCCGGCTCCTCCATTTTACCAGATAGCTCCATAAATTTTTTATCCTCTACGGCCAGATAGACGACCCTGCACGACAGCGGGGAAACCTCAAATTTCTCAAAATGTATATCCATGCCGTCAATTTTTACTGTCTTATCAATCTGGTAAACCCTCTTCTGGTTTCCGTTTGATAACTTCCAGGAAAGGGACCAGTCACCCTCTGCGATACGCTCCTCTGTACCAGCCTTTTTTGTCTCCATATAAAAGGATTTAATCTTTAGGTTCATTACATTGTCCTGAAAAGTCTTCTCATGGTCAGCAGGACTAAAAAAATATTCGTATCCCACTTTATGGTCATTAATTACCTTCATTATGCCACCGCTGTAATTAAGAACCCTGTCTGTTGTAAGCTTTGCCTCCGGCCATGCAATACCATAATCTGAACGTTCATCCGTCCCCTCCATCACAGGTGCGTACTCCTCTCCATATTCCACCTCATAATAAATATAACCACAGTTTTCATCTGCCAGAGTCTGCCGTAATGTCACGGTAATGCCCTTATCTGTTACAGATAATACATCACTCTTATCCCCAGTGCTGTCTCCCCTGCTGCCTGCTGTATTTTCACCCGCTAATTTCTTAGAAAATCCCTTATCGGAAAGTTCCTGCATTATCTCTTTCTGGTCTTCCACACCAAACCGCTCTGCCACATTTGCATTCCATACCAAAGATGCCGCATAACCTCCGCTGCCTACTGCCAAAATTGCCACGGCTGCCGCCACAGCCGCCTTAACATATTTCTTCTGATATCTTCTATTTCTCATATTCTTGCCTCCTGTCTTCATTTTCCCAATCCCGCTTAAGATGCGGCAGTCTGCCTCATCATCAAGCGTTACTAAATCATACATCTGCCTAAATTCCTCTGGTTTCATAAAAGGTACCTCCTTCTAAAAGATTTATTTTTAATAAACTTCTTCCCTTCTTGAGACGCATTTTTACTGCTGACTCTGTTAATCCAAGCATTTTGCTTATCTCCTTACAGGTATATCCCTCATAATAGTGCAGATACATCACTGCTTTGCATTTGTCCGGTAAATCCAGTACTTCATTTAACAATTCCTGTTTATCCGAATCCATGCTCCAGGGTATCGCAATTTCACCTTCCTCTAAAGAATCCCTCTGCCGGACCCATATGGATTTCACAAAATTCTTTGCCATATTCACCGTAACCCGTATCAGCCACCGTTTTTCATACTCATCGCTTTCAAATACCGGAGCCTGATACAAAAGTTTTAGAAACACCTCCTGCAGTAAATCCTCCGCATCTGCCTGATTTTTAACATAGGTAAAAGAAATCCGGTATAATAAATCTTTATATAAATGATATTTTCTTTCAAATTCCTGAGTACTCATGGTTTTTCTATGACCTCCTTTCATTCTATATACAATCCAAAAGAGGAAAAGGTCAATTTAAAAGTAAAAGTTTGGTTCGTACAAAAAGGGAAGTTATCAATGGCAAGGCCGATAACTTCCCTTTTTGAATCTAAGAACTCCGTGATTTCACCCGCATAGATATATCGGGAAATCTGATTAAATGATTCATATCCTGAAAAATCACCAGGAATGGTAAGAAGGCTCTTTTCATCTTTTGTATTAAGAGTATGCTGCATAATACTTCCGTCTTCATTCACAGCAAAAAAGAAATAATTCATAAAATTACCAAATCTCGGATCTGGTGTCTGCCCCTGCCCTAACGAAAAATCGTCTGCAACGCCATCGCCGTCATAGTCCTTTATTACCAAATCAAACCCGTCCGCCGGAAAATACATGGTATCTGCAAGCTGCAGCATATATTCTGCACATTTGACATTATCCTTATAAGTTTGTATCACAAATGTACCCTCATACATACCAAAATCTAAATTTGCCTTCTTTGGAAGCTCATTCTTAGATTTATGGACAATTTCTACCTGATATCCACGGGTCTGGCTACCCGCCAGAATCGCCTGATACACTCCTAGTACAACGAAAATTAAGTTTTGGATAGTTTGACGCAGAATATTTTTCTGAGAGTGCTGCTTCACAAACGCAGGCGTAGCGGTGGCTACGTCGAGGCTTGGGGAGTAGTGCTATCAGGAAAATAAGCAAGTCAAACTGCCAATTACTTAATATTCGTTGTACTAGTGTCTCTTCTTCCTCTTTCGCTACCTTCTGTATTTCTGCACCACTTTTATCCTTTGGAGTGATATTCTGTTTATTTTCCGCAGATTGATTCCCATTGTCTTTCGCATTCGTCAGGCAAACAGAACCTGTAATGACTAACAGAAGGATTTCTACTACGCTAATCCACTTTCCATGCTTCTTAAAATACAACACATTCTTCACCCTCTTTCTTGTATCTGTTTCCCCAAATGCCAGCCACCCTGCTGCAATTTCCCTCTGATTTGCAGCAAACGCCAGCAAAGATTTGCTGTAATCTGTACGAATGTCTGCAGACACATTTTGCAAAACATACTCATCACAACTCATTTCCATATCACGAGCCATTAAGAAATAGGACAACCATACCAAAGGATGAAACCAATAGATACAAGCCAGTAAAAATGCAACAGACTTCACAATATAATCCTTTCGCTTAATATGGTATTGCTCGTGTTTTAAGATATATTCCCTCTCCTCCTCCCCCAACCGGAATGGAATATAAATTCTTGGATGCAATATTCCCATCACAAAGGGCGAAGGAATATTGTCACATTCATAAATATTTTCCTGATACCGCACCGATTTTTCCAATCTTCTTTTCATCTGAAAGGTGATAGATAAATTCCAAAGAAGAAAACCTGCTATTCCAGCCAGCCAAACAACAGTACCATATTGAATTAAAGGACTTACCGGATTCGTCTGGGCACTTTCAGCAGCAGAACCCGCATCTGGCACTGTCAGGCCTCCTATTACATTCCTATATCCGCTAAACTGTTGTCCCTCTTTAATTGCGGTTGTACCAAAGTGGTATGATGATTCAACACAGTGTATGTTTTTGCACCCTGTCCTATCATGTTAAACAGGCTTACTGGTGAAGAAACTGCCACCGGGCATATCAGACGTATTCCAACAACCACCCACAGCATATACAAATATTTTTTTGGCATTCGGTGCATCACACCGCGAATCAATAAAACCGCTGCAATAACAACTGATGCTGTAATGCCCATATTCAGGATTTGTGTTAAAAACTGATATAACATCTTTTCTCCTTTCCACTGCCGTTCGTTATAGGATTGCCTGCACACAGGCTTATCATTTACCACAATATCCCTGCACTTTATGTATTTTCACTATGCTGGTCAATCAGCGCCTTAATCTTTTCTGCTTCTTCTGCAGAAATCTTTTTTCCTCCAAGAAACGCGGTCAGAAACTGCGGAAGTGAACCGCCAAAGGTTCTTTCTACAAAATACTCGGATTCGTCCGTCTGTACCCGTTCCTTTCCAATCAATACTGTAACAGTTGCATCTTCGTTTTTAATGTATCCTTTTTCAGACAGCTTTTTTATCGTGGTATATGTCGTAGATTTTTTCCAACCTAAAATCTCATCACACAATTTCGCTAAACTTCCTGAATTAATTGGTGCATGCTCCCATACAACCATCATAAAACGGTAATCACTGTCACATAATTTTAAATACCCCATCAAAAGTCCTCCCTGTCTTTTTTCTAACCAACGAGCTAAAATTCTGCTAATTTTTCATAGACATACCCCCCTCCACATCCCGGGAGCTCACCTATCAAAAAACGCAGGTCGATTGTTATAGACCGTTTTTAATTAAAAACTATAACAATCGACCTGTTTTGTCAAGTTCTTTTCCGTTTTCTATTTCCTGAATATCAATAAAATCTATTGATATATTCAAAACACCATGTTAATATTAAAATCAAATATATCGTAACACAAAGATATCTGAATGATAATTCATTTTTTACAAGTATAATACCAACGCTATTTTAAAGGAGCGTGATAACATGACAGATAGCGAAAAATTAGATTTAATTATCAAAAAAGTAGTAGGTCTTGAAAAAGACATAACAGATGTAAAAACTAAAGTAACAGGTCTTGAAAAAGACATGTCAGATGTAAAAACTAAAGTAGCAGGTCTCGAAAAGGACATGACAGGTGTAAAGGCAGATTTAGAACGTCTGCATCATAGTGATGATTTAATACTGGATGAAGTAGAACGAGTACATATGATATTAGATGCTCATATAAAAGATACTGACAGGCATACAGCGTAATCCATTAACTAGTGTCTTGTCTCATTGATATTTAAATGATGCTTGGGGCAAAAAAAGCTATTTGCTTACCATTAATTCCATTTCCACATGCATAGTATCTTCTTCCGGTTTCCACTGTATCATCCCATGATACTTGTCCACTATTGTTTTGATATTCCGAATGCCCAGTCCATGTTCTGTACCTTTCTTTTTTGTCTTAAACACTTCTGCATCTGCATTTGGCATCCTGTTTATCATTTCCATATAAATATACTGCTCGTCCCTTCTTACTTCTACCTGTACCAAGACCTTTTCTCCCGTCGCCTGTACTACCTGTTCCGATGCTTCTACTGCATTTTCAAACAGATTGGAAAACAAGGCACATATCTCTATCGCATCCATCGCAAGCTGCTTTGGCAAATATCCAAACCAATATAAGTCTATTCCCTTCTCCTGCATCTGTATCTGAAAATAGCTCACAACCGCATCTACAACAGAATTTCCAGTAGAAACTATGTTTACCCGGCGCTGCATTTTCCCAAGACTTTGCAGATATTCCTGCAACGCCTCCCATTCACTTGCTGCACAAAGCTGGTTCATATAATTCACATGATGAAAGTAATCATGCCGGAATCCTCTTAATTCATTTATCTTTTGATACAGCTCCTGATAATACTCCTCCTGCAGTCCCTGATACTGCTCCATTAACTGGTTCCGTTCCTGATAGTATTGTTTTGAGCGCAGCGCAAAAATCGCTAAGATACTTAATGCAAACGCTATGATTCCTATCACAATACCTACAATCATCAAAACAAATTGAATATTACCGGAAGGTTCGATTAAATAAATCTGTAATGTCCCTAATCCAAAGCCACAAATTAAAAGCGCACTGGCAAAAATGACATAGTCCTGCCATTTCACCTGCCATTTATTGATAAAATCACCTTTGTAAAATATGAACACTAATGCCAAATCAAATACAACACTTACCCAGTTACCAGCCGCCAGATACCGCACACTCGTGTCAAGAAGCGTTGCCTCAAAGCCAAAAACGAATATACCAACAAGAGACATAGAAACATCAATAAAATCAATAATTGCCAATGTACTGATACGAAGCAGGACACATTTCCACCATTTTCCACCACAGTTTACCCATACCCATATACAGGACAATATAAACTGCATTCCCAATGCCGTATATAAAGACACCACCTCTTTATGAAAATAACCATCCGTCACAAAATATACTGCCATTAAAAGAAGATTGGAAAAAAACAGTTTTTTCCTGCCTGCTGCCAGGAAACGCATAATTCCAAATAGAAATATGTTATATTTCACTACCTCCGCTGCTGCAGATAGAAAAACAAATGCCCAATCACTCATATGTATCCCTTCTATTGTCAGGTTCGCTTCTCCTGCCTCCTTTTCCATTTTATATAAAAGAAAATCACACATATTCCCGCCAAAACTGCCACAATCCCTGCCACATAAAGCACCGGAAATCCTTTCTCTTCCTCTTCAAACATTTCCGGCGTGGTATACGGCTCTATCCTCTGTTCCGAAATCCCCGCATTGGTCGGCTCGGACAGGCAGATTGCAGTGCCACCCCACTTTGTCCCAATTGTGTAGCTGTAGGAAGAGCCCAGCATCCAGTACCGTCCCTCTTTATCCTGATAGATTGGATGATTCACTATCGTATTTTGTGTCGGATATTCCTCCACAGCAACACGGCAGACTATCTCACCGGAACATGGATAAGACCATACAATCACATTCTTAAAAGGGTTTTCCTTACTATCCTTTTTAATCTTTTTTCTGACACTCTGAAGAGTACGTCCAAGTTCTCCCTTATCAGAATCAGATACCATTTCCCCCTTATGGTCTGTATAAAATGCATTCGTATCATAGACAAACTCCAAATCCGATAATTTGACCCAGCCGGTCGAATTCGTTATGTTTCCTTCTTTATCCCGGCTCCAGAATAGCAGCCCCCAACTTTCCCCGGCAGTCTGGTATATGCTCAGGATGTACACCCGCTCCCCTTTTTCAATCCGCTTATCTAATGTATGGCCGGATTCCGGCCTGTTGTACCGGAAAACCGGCTTATTTGCAAAAAAGGTCCAGTGTTTTGAAATGCACTCTTCCTTATGCTCTAAATAAAAGGGATTCTGAATATAGTCTTCTATCTCATCTGTCTCATACGCTTTTGCGGAACTAACCATTCCGCAGAACAGGCAGAGAATGATTAATACAAAAATTTTCTTTCCCCTCATAAGCAATCCTCCCTTATATTAATATACATAATACGTCCCAATCCAAATAAAATCTGCCCCATCTGACTTGAAAACAGTATCCTCAAAGACATACTGAATCCACTGCCATTTATCATCATTTGGGTCGTATATCTTTATCTTTTCTAACTTACCGGAATTATCATATCCCGTCAAAACAACATCATGCCAACTGTAACCTGTTGTTGCTTTGAGAGTGAGCAAGCGCCTGTGTATAATACTTGCTGTAATCTGCTCAAAAGTATAATTGGTACTCATAAATTTGTACTCATCCATATTATATTGGGCAAATGCCTTTACTACCGTATCCGAATTTGCCCCCGCATATTTGCCTAATACCTTCATGCTGACCGTTTTAGCTGTAATATGTTTATCAAAGAAATAGTTATAGATTGATGCCACACAGGCTGCCCAGCAGATTTTCTCCCCCTGTTGATTGGTCATATAACTTCCTGTATTGCACACCTTTTTGCCAACCTCATCTACTGAAAAACCGGGCAAATATCCTTCTAAACCATCTTTTGCGTTTTTCATTTTTTCTGTTTGTACTTTCTGCAGCTTTAATGTATTTTTAACGATTGTATTCAGTTTTGTATTCGTATTACTTTCTAAAAATTCACGTTCTTTTTTATCTGATACCATCTCCTGTTTATTATTCTTTTGTCCCAAAGGTTGTATCAATGTATTCTCAATATGTACTTTCCCGTTAATCCTGTAAAAAAAGCTATATTCATATGTCTCTTCATCAATCAAATCACACATGGAATCGGATACACTGCATGTCATGCCAACATCCGTTTGCATAACCAGTAATATCAAAAATACACCATCCTTATCCTTGATTGGGAAGTAGAAATCTGCAGACTGCGCATCTTCTTTGGATACATCATAAATAGTATATGGTTTCATCAATTCCACTGAACCATAATCAATACTTCTGGTCAAATCATCTTCTGCCGCCTGACAAAACTCCTTATAATAATTTTCAGCATATTCATATGCTGAATTTGGTATTCTGTCCCAAATAACCTCCTGCGCTTTGGCAATATCCAATTTAATATCTGCTAAATCATATTCCTTTGCAACTACAGTCCTCCCGCATAATGTTATGCAAAAGAAAAAAGTTAATAACAAAGGAAGAAAAAAACTTTTTATCCCCTGTTTACAAAAATTAACCATCTTCAAATATACAACACTTTCATTTTTTCGTTCCATAAATTTCACCTTCCTTAAAAATACATCTACTAAATAACCTCCCCAGATTACTCAGTCAAGAATGTAAAATAGTAAAAATCATCGTTCAAATACCTAAGGCTGCAATTCTAAAAAATATCCACACATTCTACATCGCATTCCTCCTTCCTTCCAACATCCCCTAATCCCTGCTGATATCCCTTTTTATTATAAAAAATCCCATTCTTTTTTCAATCCCCATATGCGTGAACGGTCGTTTTTAGGTGCGAACGGTTCTTTTTTCCACATTTGGCAGCTCTTCTGCCTTTTAGCGGTATTTTATTTTATATTCCAAATATTTTTCCCGGAATTTCTGCCTTTTTCTTCGTGAAAGAGACACCCTGTCCCCATTATTCAAAATAATATCTTTTTCCACCTCCTGTACCATAGCCATATTTACGATAGCCTGTCTGTGGCAGCGGAAAAACAACTGATTTTCCAATACCTCTTCCCACTCTGACAACGCTTTTTCGCTCCGAAAGCTTTGTGTCCTTGTAAATACGATCGTACCCCTGCCTTCCGCTAAAATACAGTAAATCTCCTTTTCCGGTAAAAAAACTGCTGATTTTCCCTGCCCCAGCTCCATCATACGCCTTCCGATTCTGGTTCTGCGAAAAGCAGTTAGGGCAGCAAAGAACTCCTGCTCCTCCAAGGGCTTCTTTACAAAGCGGAAAGCCTCTATTTCAAATGCTTCCGTAAACCGTTCAAACATCCCTGACAAGATAATAATCTTTCCGGAATAATCTTTTTCTAGCAGCTTTCTGCCCAATTCAATTCCATCCATATCAGGCATCTCTATATCAAGTAAGAGTAAATCATAGCTATCAACGTTCCCTAAAAGCGATTCCGCATCTGTATAATAATCTGTCAACAAAGTAACTTGATACGCAATTTCATACCGCCGAATCAACTCTTCCGCCATCAAAAATACAGTTTGTTCATCATCACACAATGCAACATGTATCTCTTCCCGCATTTCTATTTCCCCTCTAGTATTCCCCTTGCCGTCTCCTTATCCTGTTCCACCTGCCTTCGCAGCGCCTCCACACTCTCAAATTTTTTCTCCGGCCGGATAAATTCATGGAAAAAGACCTGTATCTCTTCCCCATATATATTTTGGTGAAAATCCATAAGATAGGTTTCCACACCCACCGCATACTCCCCAACCGTCGGCTTTTTACCGATATTGGTCACACCATGGTAATATGTTCCCTTCACCTGAACCGTTGTCACATAGACACCATACGGAAGAAGCTTTTTTTCCCCGTCCGGCAGGATATTGGCTGTCGGCATATTCAGTCTGCGGCCAAGCGCATTGCCATGAAGCACTTCCCCCTGCACAAAATAAGGCGCTCCTAACAATTCATTCACCATAGGAAGTGCACCACTCTCCATCAGGGAGCGCACCCTGGTACTGCTAATCACCTCATCGTCACAGGTAAGCTTTGGAAAACTCTCTACCAGATAGTGGTATTTTTCCTGATATGCCTCTAAGGTGTGGATGTCACCCTCCCTGTTTCTGCCAAAACGAAAATCCTTTCCCACGCAAATGTATTTTACATCCATTTTCTCCACCAGAATCTTCTCTATAAATTCCTCTGGTGACATTTTCCTTGTTATCTCATTAAATGGAAAAATAACTTCTCTCCTGATTCCAAGCCTGCCAAGAATCCAGTCCTTCTCCTTCTGGGTATAGATTTTGGAAACGGACGGACTCGTCTCAAAGGTAAATACCGTCGGAACAGATTCTTTCTGCCCTGTTACCCTCTCTAGTAAAAAGCGGTGTCCCCTGTGGATTCCGTCAAACTTCCCAAGGGAAATACTGCTGTTTTTTAATCTGAAATCAAGTCCTGTTATTATTTCCATCTGTTTTCTCCATTTCTGATTCTTCTTACGATTTTTCTTCCTTCACAGCACTCTCCTATATGTGCAAAACGATCCGGCTTGGCTGTCTGTTGCTGCTTCGCTGCTTTTGTTTTGCTTATGTATGGGATTGACAGCTTTCGCTGTCATATAAAACACAAAACAATTTCCTGCAGGCAGGCTTGCAAAACTTGTTTTGTGTTTTATAAACGGTGAATTATTACATATTAAAACATCTTCGTCACAATATACTCGCTGCCACTCCTTCGGTAAATGGCCTTAAATCTGCCCTCTTCATCATAAACCAGACATTCGCTGTCATCTGTCCCGCCCATATTCCCATCCAAAAGCAGTCTCAGATGTTCTCCCGTTAAAATATTTCCATTCAGAAGCTTTTTCGCATACTCTTTTTTTATCTGAAGCTTTGGATACCCGCTAAATAAAGAATCTACGGCATGCACCCGTTCCAAAAGTTTCCCCGCTGATTCCCCCTGCAGCTTCTCGATTGCATCCAGTGTCATGGCATCTGCTATTGCAAAGCTTCCTACTCTGGTACGCACCAGATTTTCCATAGCGGCGCCTACGCCTAACTTTTGTCCGATATCATGGCACAATGTTCGAATATAGGTTCCTTTCGAACAGGTTACTTCCATCGAAAAAATCTGCTCTTCCATGTCAATCTCCATAATCTCAAGACTTGATATGGTAATCGGCCTTGGCTTCCGTTCTATCTCTTTCCCTTCCCTGGCCAGCTCATAGAGTTTCTTTCCATTTACCTTTATGGCAGAATACATTGGGGGAATCTGATAGCTGTCTCCGATAAAGGATTTCGCCGCCGCAATCACTTCCTCCCGTGTAATCCTGCCTGCAACTGTGTTTTCCTCTAAAACAGTCCCTGTCGTATCCTGCGTATCAGTCACAACACCAAGACGGCATACCGCCTGATACGTTTTATCCCGGTCTGCCAAAAGCTCACACACCTTTGTTGCTTTTCCGCAGCAGACAGGAAGAACCCCAATCGCCATAGGGTCTAATGTCCCGGTATGCCCAATTTTTTTCTGCTGCAGAATCCCCCGAAGCTTCGCCACTACATCATGTGAAGTATACCCCGCCTCTTTATATACATTAATGATTCCATCCATTGTTCTTCTAATCCTCCCATGCCGCCTGTACTGGCACAAACTATCCACGAAATAAGAATCTGCTTGCAGATTCTTATCAGGCGAAATTTTAGTTTTTTCTTACCAGCCTGCTTTGGCTGGCTTAGAAAATCTTTTCGCCTTTCACGCTTTCATCTGTGTCTCAATATGCTCCGTCAGGTTGTTAATCACATCATACATGGAGCCATGCATATTACAGCCTGCTGCCTTTACATGGCCGCCTCCATTGAAAAAGACTGCCACCTTGCTTACATCGACGTAATCATTGGATCGCATACTGACCTTATACTGCTGTTCTCCTGTTTCCTGTAACAAAATAGCAACCTCTACCCCCTTGGTAATCCGAAGCTGCTCTACAATCCCCTCCACATCCTCTGTTTTTGCACCATAAAATTCCATCATTCTTCTGGTAATAACTGCAACAATACATTTGCCATCCATAACCCGCATGCTTGCAAGCAGTGTTCTTCCCAAAAGCTGTGTCTGCGTATAGCTTCTTTCATAAAAACATTTATCAATATATTTCCAGAAAGGAATTCCTTTCTCCATCAGACTTCCAGCAATTTCCATTGTTTTTTTCGATGTATTTGGATGACGGAATATGCCTGTATCATAAATAATACCGATATACAGCGCCTCCGCAATGCGTACATCAATCTCCGTCTCAGGCAGCATTCCATACAATACTTCACAGGTGGAACTTGCCTCTGCATTAATATAATTTTTTCCTGCATACCCAAGATTACTGATATGATGGTCCACGCAGACTGTTTCCTTTGCCTGCAAAAAGGCTTTTTCCGCCTCTCCCAGGCAATCTGCCGTACTGGCATCAAACACTATTACCAAATCATAGCGCACATCGCCCAGACTGTGGGAAATAATGTTTTCCTCCTCATCAAGGAAAGCAAATGCCTTTGGCAGTGTTTCCAAATATACCGTAATGCATTTTTCCGGATATATTCTATGTAAATAATGATATGCCGCAATGCAGGCACCTGTACAGTCTCCATCCGGTCTTTTGTGTCCCGCTATCAAAATACTTTCTGCCTCTTTTGCAATACTTTTCAATTCACTCATAACAAAATAACTCCTTTTCCCTTCCTATTGTTACTATTCACAGCCGTTCTAACCAGCCTGCATAAAACCAGCCATAAAAAGGGCAGCACCTTTTCCCGCTGCCCTTTTTCTCTTTCATTCCCCTGTTTCCTTTGGATGATTCAGCTCATCAATACGTTTTGTCATATTGACACCATATGCAATCGAATCATCCATGACAAAAGTCAATTCCGGCGTATTCCTGAGATTTAAAGACTTTGCCAGTTGTGAGCGCACATGGGGTGCTGCGCTTTTAAGCCCAATCTCCGTCTTTTCCTTTTCCTCTTCACTGCCCAGTACACTGACATAAACCTTTGCATACTTCAAATCCGGCGTAACCTCCACCGAAACAACAGAGGTCATCGGATGAATTCTTGGGTCTTTAATATCCTGTGCAATGATTTTACTAATCTCACGCTGTACTTCCCCATTCATTCTGGAATATTTTATACTATTTTTTTTAAATAAAACCGAAATTAGACAAGTTATTGTAAAAATTAACCAGTAA
>CANRVD010000040.1 GCA_947643145.1 uncultured bacterium
TATTTGCTATGCCCTTTATTTCTTGGCTGTCTTCTACTTATTTGTTTCAAACTTCCCTTTCCCTCCACAATCCCCCTAAATTGCATTTTAAGTTCTAAATCATATACCGCCTGATTTTCGCAAAGAAAAACCATATCACGGTAATGAATAATCCTTGTGCAGTTCTTAAACTCCACTTCCCAATATTCAAAGTCATTGCAGTTTTCCTTTACAGTTCCAATCATTCCGTCATACTCAACGATATTTCCCTCTGCAAAACGATTTGTTCCTGCCATATTATCCTACCTTTCCACGCTCCCCCCATAAATCTCCTAATGATATTGTAATACGGATTCAGGGGGATGTTGTACCATTTTAAACATTCATTTTGTCAATCCCATTCCTTAACATTTCCTCTGTTACACTTGTATAAATATTAAGCGTTATATTGCTGTCCGTTTTGTTTCGCCGTTTCAATTTCTTCTTTCGTAAACTGCGGATAACCGTATTCTTTTCCGCTGATTGACTTTGCAAACTCTCTTATATCCATGTTTAATCCTCCTTTGACAAAAAAGCAATCCATTCTTCTATTGTCATTTGCCCTTCCCTGTCTGTTTCTTCCTCTGCCTGGTGGGATTTTTCCACTTCATCTGCAAGGTGACGCAAGACTAACACAATCAGTCCTGCATCTGTCTTTGCGTATGGAGATAAGGCGTTAATAATCCTGTTAGAGTAATACTGCAGACCTCTTTCCACTAATTTCATAGCCTGCGACGTTTTACCTTCTGCTATCAGCTTATTTCCACGGTCCACGAAACTGCTCATCCTTGTATTATTATATTTCATCACTGCTCCTTTCCGGGCGGCAGCACCCACCGCCCTGTTTTATTTTGTGACACGTTTTTATTGTGATACCAAAACCAGATACAGCTACATGGTGCTTAATTTATTGCTACAGGAAGAACGATTGTCTTAAAATCGCTATCCTCAGCTTCAACAAACATAGGCATTTTAGGACCACCAAAGGATAGCCTGACATTGTCGCATTCAAAAGCTTTCAATGTTTCCAGAACCAACCTCGCATCAAATCCGATTGTAAGCGGCTCTGCAAGATTTTCCTGCAAGTCTACTGTCTCGTTATAATCAGTGATTTTATCCTTAATGCTCAAGTTCAACAGGTTCTCCTGGAGTTCAAATCTGACTGGACTTCTTTCATCAGTACACATCTTCGCCCTTGTCATGGCATCTAACAGATTTATTCTTGATACAACGGTCTGTAACGGTAGTTCTTTAAACATGGACTGATACTTAGGATATTTTCCTGCAATCAGCCGGGTATAGATTTCAAAATCTTCTGTGATAAATACTGCTCCCGTCTTATTATGTGTTATCTGAACATCCCCGGACAATCCAAGCGACTTCAGCTTATCCACAGTATTCTTTGGTATCAGCAATTCAAATTCTCCATCATAATTCACCTTATCCCATGCCAGTACATGACCATCCAATCCAACAAAATTTAACTGACCGCCTGCAGCCTGTAGGCACATGGATGTCATCACTGCATTGCTTGACTGCGCCGGAATCGCATAGGATACACGCTTAATGGCATTGGAAAGTACGTCAGCCTTGATTGTTAACCGCTTTTCATCTTTATGTATACCTGTAACCGGAAACTGTTCCGCATCTACTGTCTGATATTTGTTTTGAATTTTGTCTGCCTTAATGACTATGGTGTTACCTGCCTTAACAGAAATATCTATCTCCCCATCCGGCAGATTATTAATAAGATCAAAGGCCCTTTCGGGTATGATAAAGCATTCGTCCCCTATGCCCTCTACCTTCACCTTAACGGTCATTTCAAGATTATTTGCAATTAAATACCCTTCCTTAACTAAAATCCCCCGTAAAACCGGCAGTGTGGTTTTCTTAGGAACCACCCCTTTAATTTTGTTCAGCTTTGCCGCAAGCTCTGTTTGCTGTATTTTCATCTTTCAACTCCACTCCTTCCAATATGAGTATTGTGCATTGTTTTTCCTGCAATTTATAAGGTTCTAACTCCTGCTCTGTCATAAACTTATGGCCGAACAGTTCTTTCATCCGTTTCCAAATATCCCAGGGAATTCTATAGAATTTCATTAATCCAACAGACACCATCACATAGCAATGGGCTCCAAACTTCTCGTATATGTCAAGGTTTTTCCATTGGGTATCCGTAATTACACTTTGGTTTATCCTGTCAGAATCTGTATGTTTTGCTTCAAACATAATCCCGGTACCATCACATAAAATCCCTTTATAATCAGGCTGTCCCTTCTTTTCATAATATCCCCGGACAACTCCGTTTCTGTCCTTGCCAGTGATGTGAAAAGGTTCCGGTGTCTTCTCTATGTGTGCCCATCCGTTCTGCAGATAAAAATCACAGGCATTTGACAGCCATCTCTCAAATGTCTCCCCGGATGCTTTACTTCGTCTCCCTATTATCTGTCTTCTTGGATCAGGCATCCGTCTCACCAACCTTATACTTCTTAAGGATTAATCCAATATCATTCAACTTTGCAGCCCCAATCCCCCGGATATCCCCAATATCTTTGAGAATACTTTTGATATCTACAGGTTCCGGCTTTTGCGCCTGCTCCTTGCCTCGATTAAAGCCCTCACTCCTTGCCTTTTCCACTCTGTCCTCTACATAATGTACAAGCTGTTCATCTGTCATTTTCCGTATTTTCACAGCTTTTTCATGAATACGGCTTTCATTTTCTGTTCGTCTGCAATTCCTTTTTGGCATCTTACTCCACTCCCTCCTGAATTTTTTCCACAATTTCCAGCTTTCCTACAGACACCTCATATGCAGTCCGCTTCTCATATTCCTCTTCACCAATTTTCTTCTGATACTCCCTGCTCTGGATACGTCCCCAAAGCTGAATATGTGCACCAACTTCAAACTGGTCTGCATAGCGGGCATTTCTTCCCCAGCAGATGCATGGAATGTAATCAGATTTGCCATATGGACGGTTTACTGCCAAGAGCACATCGGCAATCTCTCTTCCAAGCGGTGTCTTACGATATACCGGTCTCTTGCAAACATAACCATCCAAGAAAATGTGGTTTGGATTCTGCTCTCCGGTCTCTCCCTCATAAAGAGTGACCTCTCTTGCAAAGACAGACAATACCAAACGGTTCTTGGTCTCCTCGTGACGGTTATAGGAACGGAACTGTCCACTTGCCTCCAAAACACATCCACGATAGTCATTCTTAACATCAATCAATCGTTCCGATACCATTACCGGAATGACGTCATATGAATTACTCAAACGACGGACAGCAATATCCGCCACACAAAATTGCTCTCCATACACTTCATGGCTGAATACAAATTCGCTAACGACTTCTCCTGCAATTGTAACCTGGTTATTTGTAAATACTTTATCTGACATATCTTTGTCCTCCATTTATTCATTTTTGACAGCATCTTCTGCCAATCCTGTTAAATCTGGTATGTTAACACTAGATTTCTTGCAAAATTCCTTAAAACATTTATTACACATAAATCCAAACTGTTTCGGCTGCTCTCCGCGCTTGGACCTGGCAAGCAGGGTAATCATGCTACTTTTTCTCATTTCTTCCTTGCACCCAGCGCATATATCAAACAGTTTCTTTTTCATCTTGGGGCTTATCTCGGAATGCTGGAGCTGCTTTGGAAAATCTCTCCGCATATTTTTCTCTCCAACTACCGGTACCAGGCTTTCTTTCATAAACACTGGTATTCCTATATTGTCAGCAATTCGTACAATCTCCTTTACCCAGTCAGACTTCGGAATCACTTTATCTTTGCTTCGCCCCGTTTCTGCCCCTATGATAATCCAGTCAACCTGCCGAAACATCACATTATGTTTCTCCGGTTCAATATCCTCTAAAAGCGGTTCAATGCTTACAAATGTTCTGCATCCTGCCGGAAGATAATTAAACCTTCCCGCCTCACTTTCCTTTGTTATGCTGGTTCCGTACCACATATTTTCTAACCCGGAAGGAACTCCGTATTCCACATATCTCTCCGCGTTTTTTGTGAGGAACAAGTAATTATGTATAGCATTCCTCCCACATACCTCAAAAATTTCATCAAGCCAGCTGTCCGGCACCCACTTTCCGAATATATCTGCCATAGCTCCCACAAAGATGTTATTTCCCATTTTCAACTTCTCCGGAATATCCATTCTATATCTATGTAACGTAGGCTCAAATTCAAATGGATATATCAAAGGATTATCCGTTTCATTCATCATCTGGGCATCTAATACATACAAATCCTCACCACCATCTGCCGCCGGAACCAGGGAATAATCTTTTTTTGCCATTTTATTCAGTCTCACATCCCCTGCAAATCTGGCCGTCATCTGTCTTGCGTAACAATATTGGCATTTGTGTCTGCACCCGGTAATTGGGTTCCATGTATGATCGCACCATTCGATTTTAGACCGATTCATACGCATCACCTCTTTTCGCAAATCCCAGTTCTTTATCCTCATTCCATTGAATCTTGGAAAAATTGAGTTTCTGTCCACACTGGTCGCAATATCCAGGCTGATAATTAGGGCCTGCATTTAAAATATGATTGCACCTCGGACAATAGTGATACTCATGCTCTGTTATTACAAATCCATATTTCAAGTATCTTTCCATTTTGGTTACAGGTTTCCTCCTCACATTTTTAATCATCCTCATCCTGCCTTCCTCGCTTTTTTAATTTCCTTTGTTTCATCTTTTGGCTGCATTTTCCTCTCGAACGCCTTCACAAACGCTTTCACATCCGTTGTCATAGAGCAGTTATTCTTTCCTCTGCACTGGATCACTTTCCCATCTCTGTATTCCAGCGTAAAATACGGAACATTCGGTTCAGATTCCTTTCTGACAAATAGAATCATCGTTTTTCCTTTGGCAACCCGCTCCACATAACTTCCCACACAATGGTGTAAAACCCTTCCCTCCTCCTTTATTTCATCACCGCTTTTAGGGAGAATAATCATCAGACCTTTTGCTTTCATCATCATCGCCGGAAGATTTCCGGCAGCTTCCAAGGCCTCTTTAATCATTTTTTCCATTTCTGCCTGACGCTTCCGCTCCTGTTCATCCTTGAATGACTGATACTCTTTCATCACCCTGTCATGTGCCATACCGAAATCCGGTGGAAGAATAACATACATATCCTTCATGTTGTACTTTAATGTTGCACACCAACTTATATAGTCCATCCAGTCCTTGGAAAGGTTTTTGTATTTCTCCCGTATTCGTTCTTCCTTACTATAATTCCGCAAATATTTCCAAGCAGTACAGCAAGGGGTTTCCTTGCGTTCTGACTGCTTTTTTATCTGTTTACCCATGTAATTGATAAACTTCCGTATGCTCATATGATTGTTGATAACGCCAAGTAATTCATCGTCCCCTCTGAATTTCTGATAGAATTCATGAATATCCTGCGCAGACGGGAAAATCTTATCTGCTTTGCATTGTTTTAAAAGCTGCAGTTCACCAGTAGTTCCGTCAATCTCTCTTAGTATCGAAATATAGTTTTTAGGGATTCCGAGCATTTCTACTGGTGTCCTCCCATCGGTATTAAGCCTGTGGTCATACCCTTCCACAATTTCGCCTGCCAGATTAATGAGTCCAGCTTTCAAAAACATTTCCAAATATGCTGCTGTTGGAAATTTTCTCATAAAGTGCCATACTGGTATCGGATTGCAGCCAAACTTCTTTTGGTATAAATCCAGAGCACAGTACCGATAAACGGTATCTTCAAAAGCTTTTGGCAGATTCTCTGTATAAACAACAGCGCATACGCAATTTTTACGATTTTGGTCAGGACACCACCTTGGCAGTCCATGCTGCTTATACACTCCCCATTCGTACGAATCCAGCTGCACTTCCCCTTGAGCTTTCTCCTCGAGAAACGCTCTACAGAGTTCTGCAAGGCTGAAATATTCTTTATATTTTTCATCCCTCTTAATCTCCTGATAGACATGAAAATATCTTGCCACAATTCCAGTGGGTATCTTCTGTATCAGGCACACCCATTTGTTATCTCTCTGATAGGTTGGAAAGTACCCTTTAGGAATGAATGTTACTGGGCTTCCACAATCAGGGCAGTTTCCTCTCTTTCTATTTTGGGGACGCATAGTCTTGATATCTATTTCAACAACCTTTTGGCAGTAAGTGCAGTATCCCATTGTTGATTTCTTTTTGCCCGCAGCCTCGTATACCAGATATCGCTTATCTCCCATGGCAACCTCATGGGCCCATTTTTCAAACCCTTCCGGTTTTTCCGGAACCATTTCCATTTTTTTGTCAATTTTATCAGTTTCTTTTTTGTGCCTGGCTTTTAGGCGCCTCTCAAGAACCTCGTCCTGGAACCTCCGGATTGCATCCCATACATTTTGGTTTTCACCTTTCAAGTATGACTTCATATAATACCGTACACTAATGAAATCCGAATCCGAAGCAAATGTAACATCATGACCTCTTCTATTGGTATTCCAAAAATACCACCCCAGCATTGATTTAAAACTGCCTGTTTTCCATTTCACACTTGTGCTGGTCAAATCCTGTGTGATATAATCACTTTTGGATATAAATGTCCTAAATGCTGCTTCTGTTTTCTTTTTTGCGAGTTTTGACCTCAGAAAGAAATTCAAAAGCAGTATTTTTTCTCCCTCTGTATCAACAATCTTAGCTGTCACAATGTATTTATTGCCTTCCGTTCTCTCAGCCAGACGGAGCATTTCTTCCGTAGCTGCCGGCCTTTCCAACTTTGAAAGCGCTCTTTTATGCATTCGATCACCCCCCTACATTCCCATCATGGAGAACATATCAATCTGTCCGTCCATATCCTTGCTATTCTTTTTAGCCTTTGGCTCTTCCACAGGCTTTGGTACCTCTGCCTTCTTTGGTTCAGATTTCTTCTTTTTAGTCCTCTTCTCCTGCTTTTTCTTTCGTTCTGCAGCTTCTTTGGCTTTCTTTTCCTCCTCGGCTTTATCATCCTTGTGGTAGTAATCCTCGGCCCATTCATAAACCACATCATCGCGAACAGCAGCTCTGTTACCTGTTGCCTGCCTGCGAGCCTGCCCGTATATGTAATCAAGGCATTTTTTCCATGTCTTATGCTCCTGCACCACATCCTGGGCAAGTCCCAAATCATCTTCTCAGCGTTTCAGCAAATACCCAATAACAGACTCCGCAAATGTCTTATCCTTATCCGCTTTCATTTCTTTTTCCAGTTTTTCTTTCGCCATTTGCTTTACAGATACCGGATCAGAAACTTCTATATCGTCGGCCGGTATATCACTTTCGGATTTCCCTTCTGATTTTTCTTCCTGAGTTTCTCCAGTTTCCTTATCCGCATCTTTCTTTTCCAAATCTGCACTTTTCTTCTCAGATTCAGCTTCATTGACAATTCCCTCCTCTGATCCGGCAATCGCTTTATCTTCCTGCATGACATACCCATATTCTTTTTCAAGCCGCTTATTCTCCACATCAAAGAGTGTGTTTCCATCCGCATCATAGAAAGCAGTCACTTCTTCCCGCTTCAAAACTTTATATGTAATGCCATCTGATATAACATCCGCCTGTGCATTTTCCTCGGAATATGCCGTTTTGAGATATTCCCTAACTACATTCCCCCATACAACTCCATAGACATTATCATTTTTGCTTACTTTCTCAATTGCAAAATGCTGAATCTCCGGTGCATCTGTAAAATGCTGAACCTCTGTTTTCATTGCTTTCCTTACATTCTGCCACGTTTCAGACTGCAGGGCTTCTTTGTTTCGTTCAGAAATATCTTTCTCATTAAATCCACTAATCTCCATAGTTGACCTCCTTCTTATCAAAATCAAAAAACATAAAAAAGTGCTCTTTTTCCACTGTTTTTTCTGTGGTTACGGTTCCACCAAATAATCCCAACAGCAATTCCTTTGCTCGGCGCATTTCCCAAATATCATGCATAAAGAGTGGCGTAATCCATACTTCCTGCCCCTTTGTATCCTTGGGGAATAACACATGCCCTGTGGGCGGATTCGTTAGGCTGTTCCCAATAATGATGTATCCCGGACATCCAATAAGAGAAATCTGTATATATGCCATCATTGCCACTATCTGATCAATGTCCTGCCCCACGAATACCGCATTCGTCTGATAATTGACCTTTGCCCTTCTCATTGCATTGGCAGCTGCTATAAGCATCACTCCGGCGCCAACACATGGATCGCAAACAGATATGTAACCCTTTCTTTCAACCTCGGCCTGCGTTCCATCTCCAAAATTTATCTCAGCCATCATCTGACATACATGGTATGGTGTGAAAAATTGGCCTTTCCAATGATTTCCCAAGTTTAAGTTCATATACAACTTCCCTAAAAAGTCTTGGTCCGGGTTCTGTTCTAATGCCATTGTGATTATTCCAAGCATCTGTGCAGGAATCTCAACACCCCCAAGTCTTTTAATTGCCTGTTCGTATTGTTCTTCCCGCCTCTTAAATTTATCAGGTGTCCTGTCAACCGCATTGCTGATACTGCATGCCATAACAGTCATAAGGTCCTCCCACACTTGCCAAGCGCACCGTGAACAGGTAAGTTTATCAAACAACTTCAAAAATTCCTTTTCACTGTCCTGCAATTTGGCAATATGCTTTGCTCTAGCCACCTGCTACTCGTCCCCTTTCCAAACTCAGGCGATAATTCAGTTCTTTTCCCGTAAGCTGCACAATATTTCTTCTGCACATTTCGATTATTCGCGAACCGATAGCCTCGTCAAAATCAAGCAAATCACCGATTGATTTCTCTGTGGAAATAATCAGCGGTAGTTTATTCATGTACCTGTAATTCACTATCTCATAAATAATATTTACATCAGCATCAGTCAGCTTTCCCTTGAACAAGTCATCAACATAAAGCACTCTGGATTTCCTGTATCTGTCCAACTCATTGCCATATCCCACTTCATCCGTTACGAGCTGTTTGATTTTAGTGACTGCATTTCGATAGGGCATATACATAACTGCTATCCCACCATCTATCAGACTGCTGCATATGGCTGTTCCCAAATGCGTCTTTCCAGATCCAACCTGTCCACAAAAAAGGATGGAATTATACCGCTCATGTTCAAGCTCATTGAAAGCCTCTGCATATCTGACCGCTATACTCTTTGCTTTCGCTAATTGTGGATGATTCCTGTCATCAAACGAATTAAAATTGTTGGCAAAAAACTCCTTCGGCAGTTCGCTTTTCCTGATTAACATTTCTATCTGTTCGCCCGCCCTGCATCCACATCTATTTGCCGTTCCCTGCCCGCCATCTTCAACCATTATCCAGCCTGTATCTTTACATTGAGCGCATGTATACTCCTTTGGGGTAACATTACCACCCAGTACTGGATGCGCCTTGAGATATCTGTCCAAATCATCCACTCCCATCACCCCCTGCTTTCATTGGCAAGCTGTTCAAGCAGATCCGGTGAGTATCCATTACTATTTCCTGCCTGCTGATAACTGCCGCTTGTATAATGTTTTCTATATCCCCTGTCCTGTCTTTTGGAAAGCCATCCATTCACAAATCTTTTAATTCCTCTTCTTGTCTTCAGGCGGTTCGGATTTGAGATACACCACCCTCGCATTTCGTTAAACTGTTGCTTTACATCCACATTTGGGTAAAGTCTTACGTATTCTGCGAATAATGCTTCGGTTGGTCTCCATTCCGTGCCATCGTTGAGCGGAATAGCTGCAACATCTGCTTCCGGCTCTGAGGTCTGCCTGCCAGAGCTCTGAGCAAAAGTATTTATATCTCTATTCTCTATTCTCTTATCTCTATTCTCTAGTGTACTTTTGTCGGACATTTGCGTGTCATTTGTTGTGACATTTGTCACAACATTTGTCCTATTATCATCTTCTAAAAGCCTTGATTTTTCAGCATCTATCATTTTTCGATAGGTACGCCGACGGTCTGCTTCGCTAGAACTCTGACCTATAAAATTTTGAATATCCATCATATAAATTGCACCATTATCCAAAATTTCTATAAACCCCATTTGCTCAAAAATTTCCATAGCCTTTTCTACCGTGCTAACCGGATGCCTTGTAACAGTTGATATCATATCTGGTGTATAGGGGATAATATCCCTATACATCAGGCGTCCTTCCTGCCGCAGGCTTTGTAAATATAATTTCAAAAGAATATCACTATATACATAACCTTCTTTCATACCCTGCAACAGCTTCATATCCTCAGAATCAAAGAAATTCTCTTTCAGTTTCAGATAATAATACTTCTTATTGTCTGCCATGCTTCACCTCCTAATAAACCACCCTGCTTCCTTCATCCGTCTTAATAATATCAATACTCTGCGGAAATCTTGCTTTCATGGTTGGGTCATGTGTAATAGCCATAATCTTAATATCCGGGTACCTGCCCTGAATGGTTTCCAGAGCGTCACAATATGCCTGGATGCCATCCCCATCCAAGAACGGAGGCTCATCAATAAAAAGCATTCCCAGCTGGATACCAGCAGATGATGATTTAATTTCAGCCAGTGCAAGGATAACTGACAGGGAAGACTTTACTTTCTCCCCACCGGACTTTGAAAGATACGGCAACACTGACTTTCCATATTCCTCTATGAAAATATCCAGCGACACCTTTTCTTTTCCATTCTTCTGCAATCTCTCCAAACGGAACTCAACACCCATTTTTCCCCCAGTCATTTGTCCAAGGATTGTATTAGAGGTTGCAGTCAGCTGAGGAATAATGGACCGGATAATCTGATGTGGCACACCGTTTTGGCTGAATGCCATCTTTAACGCATCATAATCTGCTGTTTCCTTCGCATACTCCGTCTGCCGCTCCTGCAATGCTGTAATCTCCTGTTTCAACCTGGCAATCTGCTCTGACTTCTGCTGCAAAGCACCGATTTTCATCTGCTTTTCTTTTACAATTGAATTAAGAGCATCCACATCTGCATTCATCTTAGCGACAATTCCAGTCAACTCTTCCATTCCGCTTATGGCAGGAACTTCTTTATCTGCCTCTATCTGCTTTTCTGCAATCTCGGCATCAAGATTTGATAGTTCCACTGTCAGTTCTGATATTCTGCTTAATGCTGTGGCATTCCTTTCCTCTGCCACCGGTAACTGCTTTTCTTTCTCAAGCCATGGTTCGAGGGCTGTAAGTGAACTCAACACTTTTACATGTTCATCAAATGCCTTGGCATACTGGTCACGCTCCTTTTCTGCCTCTGTGCCCTTCAATTTGACCTCAGTAAGCCTTTTTTCAGCTTCAAGTATATTTGACTGCAAATGCTTAATATCAGCCTCTAACAAGGCAAATTTGCTTTCCCGCTGTTTAATAGCCTCAAGCTGAGAAACATATGGAAGAAGTGCTGCACATTCGCTCTTGAGAATGGAAAGTGCCTCTGTATCAAAATCTACCGCATTCATTTCAGCAAGTTTTTCATCAACTACCTGCTTTAATTTTGAAAGCTCTGTATCCCGTCTGACCGCAATATCCACATATAATCCATCAAGTGCCGCCAGCTCCCCTTTCGCCTCAATGGCATCCTGCAAAAATTTACAGTGTGCATTGTCAACGTCAACACATCCTGATTCACTGAGAATTTCCACTTTCTTTTCCAGTATCCTTTTCTGCTCATCTACAGATTGTTTCTCTGCTTCAAACTTCCTTGTCGTTTCATCATGGTGAGAAACTGCCACAGAATACTCTGCCTTCGCTTTTTGGTATGTAACTGCTTTTTCCTGCATTTCATCCAGTTCCGCTTTCTTCCGGGTGTATAACTCTGCTTTCTCCTTGACAACCGCATCCTGAGCCGTTGGCTGTGCCCATGACAGTTCCGTCTTTTTCTGCTCTACCCTTGCTTTATATGCGTCAATGGTCTCCTGCTCTGTCACTGCCTGCTTTACAAGGTTCTCGGCCTCCTGCTTCTTGGAAGAATAGAGTGCGGATTCTCCGGCCAGTTCCAGCTCACGTTCCAAAAGAACCTTGTGTTCAGCAACTTTCGCTTCAATTTCTGCCCTACCATCCAAGATAATTGCACTGTTGTCTGCGATTGCCTGCTGGTTTGCTATATTTTGCTCTGTCGCCGCCTTTTTGCTTTGCAGAGTAGTAATAGATGCCAACAGCTTTGCCCGCCTTTCTGCGGCTGCCTGCTGGTTTGCAAGGATAAGTTTCTGCCGGTCTCTCTCTGCAACCTTTGCCTGTAGACTGCTCTCATTCCTTTCCAGCTCTGTCTTACACACTTCCAGTTCCTCATCAGGCTTTCCAAACTCAGAAATTGTTCTGTTATGGACTTCTATCTCCTGTTTCAATTCCCTGCCTTTTGCGCCATTTACTTTTGCAGCATCGAAAGCAATTTTCTCCATGATTTGATAAATGCCTAATCCAAGAAGGGTACCAAGAACTTCCACACGTTCCTCTGGTCTGGCCTGCAGGAATAAGCCATACTGATCCTGCATGATGAGCGCACATGATTTAAAGGTAAAGCTATCCATACCAAGAATATTCAAAATCTCCTGCTGGGTATCGTTGTAGCGTTCCTTTGAGCAATCCTTCCATTCTCCATCCACAAGCTCAGCAATATTCAGAGTTCCTTTCCCGGAACGTGCCCTTGTTCTTGTTACCCGGTATTTCTTCTCGCCGATGCGGAATGTAAACATTATTGAACCGGAACGCGCTTTTTCATCATTCCTGAGCCAAGGAGATTTACCGGTATCGTCTTTAATAACTCCTTCTCTTGGTTCCTCAAAGAGACAGTCAATGACAGCATCCATAAACAGGCTGCTCTTTCCTGCCCCATTCTGCCCATTGATGGTACAAAAGGTAATATCCTCGAAATTAAAGGTTTCTTCCTCATAATTGCGGTAGTTCTTAACTGCAATTTCCACCGGTTCAAATGTGCCGGTATTAGCAGCCACAGTCATACTTGCCTCTGCCTCTGCAATAATCGGCCTTGCCTTCAGCACCAGTTCCTGTATCTTTTCCGGTTCCACCTGTTTTTCTTCCAGATATTTAATGAGATTTTCTTCCGGGTCTGTCGCATTAGCAAGCTCTGTCCTGTTTGCAAATTCATCAATTTTATCCGGCAGAATTTCCCATACCATAAAGGCACCATCAGCAAGGAGTGTCCTTTCAATAACCGCTTTGTTCAATGCCTTGCTATTGTCTGCTGAGCAGCTATAATGGATCCTGACAATCTTATCCTGTACCGCCCCGTTATATCTCCAGTAATTGTATGCCACCTCGTCAATGTGCCCAAGGTTAATAGCTGTAATGTCCGTATCCGTAAAGTCAAATGTGATAAATTCCCTGATTGGCGTCTTAAAAAACCTGTTATCCCATCCATCAAATGGCATATCTGTATGAATCCAAAATCCCCGCTCCTGCCCTTCATCATTAAAATTCATTGCATTTATCGCACCGGAATAATACCAGTCATGCTGTAATATCTTCTGCGGTCTGTGAATATGCCCTAAAGCTACCAAATCATATCCTGCGGCCATCAGTGCCTCCTGCGGAATAACCGGCTCAAACTGTGTCAAAAACATTGTCTGCCCGCTCTCCGCATTGCATCCGGGTACCGTATAATGTGCCATGAGTACGCTCTTCTTATTTGGCTTGCACTGCGCCTTTAAACCGGTAACAATGTTTGCAAGCTCCTGTGTAAATACCTCATTTTCTTCGTCACTGGAAAGCCCCGGAAATTCTGCCCTATATGCTCCCCTGTCAAATCCCGGCAGTACTGCAATATCCACATCATCAAAGGAAACTACCTGCGGAGTAACCACAATATGTACGTTCCGACAATCCGCAAACATTTCAGAGAGTACATTAAACTGCCCTGCCCCATCATGGTTCGGAGTGCCGCGCATGACAACCACCTGCTTTGATACTGCAGCCAGTTCCCTGATATAATGGATGGCTGTAATAATTTCCTCACAGCATCTGTCGGACCAAAGCCGGCCAACATCAAAGACATCGCCGGATATAAGTACATAGTCCGGCTGTTCCAATCCAGCCACCCTTACCATTTCATCCAGACAACACTTTGTGTCTTCTGTCCGAAGATTAACTCCGTCTTTCATTGGACTTCTGGGTGAGCCCAGATGCCAGTCCGCCGTATGCAAAATCTTAATCATTTTCCATTCCCCCTTACTTTTCTTTGACATTTATAACAAAGCGGTCTGTCATAATGCTGCACTGAATAATCCCAGACCTTTTCCTCTATTGAAATCCCGCATATATCACAATAGAAATCATTCCTCTGTTCTTCGGTCATTTGGTTTTGTGGAGAGGAATCCGTCTGTGGCACATTCTCCATCTCCTTATATGTTCCATCCACATACCTGTCATAATCCCCGGCCGTTGCACTCTGCTCAGGATTCCCTTCCGGCGGTTTTGTCTCAATCTGCTGTACAGACGGTGTGCTTCCAAATAACCTGCCGGAAGATAAAAACATATTGTCAATGGCAGCCCGCTTTACATCCTCGTTATCAAGATTAGGCACAAGATAGGCCACTACAAAAGGCTTCTGCAGTTCCTGCAAAGTATAAGTGCCTTTTAAATGCAGCGCCGTCCTGATAGCACCATTCAAGGCCTTTGCCTCACAAATCTGCGGCAAAAACTTCATAAATTCTGCTTTTTGGTTCTCTGTCATAGATGCAGTAGCATTTTCCACAATAATCTCATTTGTATCTGCAACCATAAGAACTTCGCCTGTTAACTGCGGAACTGAAATCGTAACCCTGAATGCCACATCCTTGTTTTTGCAGTTTCCACACTGTACAACTCTTCCGCTGTTCTGATTAACAGCGACACATTTCTGACAGGTGGCAGGAATTACATGCTCGCTGGATACCATTTTGATTCCTGCCCCGTCCGCCAGTTTTTTCAACCCGTTTTTAGTTATTGCATATAAATCCGGAGTTGCAGGATGATAATTTCCTTTTCTGTCAGTCCCCTCATTTTTTGCTTTTTGATGGATATAGACTTCCCCCCTTGCAGGGTTCGTATCCAGACTGACCTGCTGTACCACCGGAGACTTGATTTCCGGAATGGTCGCTATCGTATCCGTGTTGCAGAGCAAATTAAATTTTTCCTTTGGGAATTTTTGGATTAAAGATAATTCATTCATAGATTTTTTTACCTCCATATTGTATTTTTTTGCTTGATTTATAATGCAGAACCTGCTACAATATGGTTATTCGCTGGAGTACCTTGTTCTTTGAACAGGTGCTCTTTTTCCATATCACGCAGAAAACTGCATAAATCCATAGTGAATTTTGAGAAAGCAAGATTTCTGACATATTCCTCCGTCAGCTTTACGAGATACCAGTGCTGCAATGCTACCGCACTGTGTTCCTGACTGTGGATGTACTCCTGCTTTCTTTTGGCATATACTAATGCCTCATCGAATTGTCCATCTGTTATTTCACATCCGAGAAGCTGTTCCACTTCTCTCTTTTTTACATCCTCACCCATGTATCAAACCTCCTATGTGTTAAAGAACTAACTAATATACATCTACTCCCCTGCCGGCTTCCTGTCTGTATAGAAATAATGGTTTCCATGCCGGAACAAAAACTGCAGGTTGTCCTCATGCCATGTAGAGTCGCTTTTACTTTCAAAATACAAAGCCCCCCTGCTTTCATCCCATCCGCCATTCTGAATCATGTCCAATGCACGCTGACAGTCCTCATCCGGCTCTACCCTGTCAAATCTTCCATTTGCAACAGGGCTGAACTGCCTCTCCTGAAAAATAACCTTTTTTATACTGTCCGGAAAACCACTGCTGTTCACCCGGTTTAGAACCACCATGATTACAAGTGCCTTGCCTTCGGTATCCTCGCCTTCCGCTTCAGCCATTGCAATTTTCATAAGCAGATACGCATTCTTTTTACTGATACCGCCAAGCTCCTTTGTTGGCTGTGGCGTTGCCGGTAAGCTTGTAACTACAGGAACTGCTGCTTCCGGTTTACTCTTTTCTGTGACCTCTTCCATCAGTCCTTTGTCTGTTCCCATTACTGGAGACAGCGGCTGTAAAAAGGCTGCCATGAAGACAAAAATCCCACCTGTTATTCCGATTCCACTAATAAGCAGCTTTTTCATAACCTGCAACCTCCCTGCTGTTCAAAGAAAATGATAACTGTCCTGTTTCCCGGTTCTCTCTTGTAACATGCTTATAAAATTCCGCACATCTTTTTCCTTCTTCCTGACAATCACATGGTTCCCCCGGGTCCAAATTTGCACCACAATGTGGACAAGTGCTGTAATATGCCATAATGCACCTCCTATTCCCTGTTTTTATCAATAATGGCATTAACCACATCTATAGGAATGCCAAATTTCTCGGAAAAAATATACTTACTTGCTTTTCCCTGCCCGTAAGCAAACTGCCCATCCTTTTTTGCAATCTGATTAACCTCCCTAATTGTCTGATACGCCTTATTCTCTTTGCAGCCAAGCAGCTTCATGACATCTGCAGCCGTAACATAAGTTGTCAGTGCAGCTCCCAAAACCCCTGGTGCCGTAGCCAGTCCACTCATTCTATTCACCCCCTAACCTCAGCCATTTAATTGCATCTTCTAAAGTTCCGGCAACAGGACTGATAAACGTTGCTGCCCATTTTGATACACTGTCAACTGACATATCCTTTTCAAACGCATCCTCAAAGCAATACTGCACTCTGACATGTGCATCTGTAATACACTCCTTTTTCATGTAATGAAGCAGGTCTTTTGGATGCCCAAAATCTCCAAAGTCTGTTTTAATGACCAGCATAACCACCACCTCCTGTCCGGACCGCAGTCCCTTTACAAGTTTTTCTTTACCCATAGTTTCAAACTTTGTGCCACCTGTTCCAATTCCTCCAGGGTTTCAAGAATTTTTTCCAACTCCGGCTTCTCGCTTTCATCAATTACTCCATCTTCGGTAATATCTAATAGAAGTTCCTTTGTTTTCTCTAATTTACGAAATGTTGAAAGTGCTTTAACAGAAATCCTGTCTAAGCTCACAATATCAACCTTCGGTATTCCATCCCCCAGCGGACATATATTCGTGCAGTAATAGTTCTCCAGTTCTGGAGCATTGTATAAATCTGCCATAAGGCGGATTTCTTCCGGATAAGGATTTGCAACACCACTCTCTATCCTGTGGAGTCTCCCTTGGTCAATGGACATCATATCTGAAGCCGCGCTTCTGCTGCTCAACTGTTCATTATGTTTTGAAGCATCTGAACGCATCTTATAAAATATGTTGAACCTAGTCTTTTGACCTACATTTGCCATTTTCTTTTTCACCTCCACGATTTATAATGCTATATACAGAACTTAAAGTTCTATGCCGAGGTAAAAAAAATATTTTCAACACTTTCATTTAATGCAAAAGCAATTTTCTGTGCAGTTTTTAAGGAGGGCGTTTTTTCCCCGTTCTCGATAAAATATAGGTATCTCTCAGATACTTCTGTTCTCAGTGATAATTCTTTCATCGAAATCTGTTTTTTCTGCCTAAGTGCTCTCATCTGATTATTCCGCATTATTTTTACCTCCTTTCATGTCAGAACTATTAGTTCTGAATAAATAGTACAGCACTCTTTGTTCTATGTCAAGATTTTTTTTGTTTTTTTTACTATAATAAGAACTGGAGGTTCTAAAAAATGTCTAACAAAAATAACAAAATCGGAAATGTAATTAAATATTACCGTGAGGCAAAACACATATCTCAATCAAAATTAGCAGAGCAAATAGGTGTAACGCAAAGAAACGTTTCGTATTATGAAAATGGTGAAAGAATACCACCGGCTGACATTCTGTCAAAAATAGCTGCTATTTTTGACATAACTTTGGATGAATTAGTTGGTACAAAAAAAACGTCATCAAGAACCAATGATTGTTATGACTATTTTTACGAAGAAGGGGACTTTAATTGGAATATTAAACAAATTGCTAAAGCTAAAAATATAGATTACCAAGAGATTTTAGAAAAATCATGTATACCAGAAAATCGCTTTGATTTACTTTGGTTTGGTCACACCCAGCCAGTAGCAGAAGAACTGGTTCGCATATCTCATGTATTAGATGTTTCTGTTGACTATTTACTAGATAATTCTCAAAGGGAACGTATTACACCCGATGAAGAAGTAATTCTTCAATATTATCACTGCGATTCAGAAAACATCATGATACTTTTAAGTTCATATTGCTCTCTTGATAGTAAAACAAAATTAAGGCTTCTTGGTAAATGTCTTGACTTAGAGCATGAAGAATCCGTTGCAGCGGATGAACCACAGAAAAGGACAGGAACCGAAAACACGGGAAAATAATTCCCTTCGAATGGTACCGAAGGGGAAAAAGATAAAAGAGGAGAAGAATTAATATGGTACGAATAAACAACACTGATTACGATTTAGATTCGCTTCTACAACGTCATAGCGCTAACAGCGTAGAAGCAGCACGCGAATTGCGTGCTGCAACTGGTGTCACCCTGAAAGAAGCAATGCAAATATTAAAAAACTATGAAAAGGGAATACTGCCAAAACAAAATCAAGTAGCGAAAAAAACTGAGAATGTATCAAATTTATCTAATCAGCTACAAAAAGAAAAACTAAAGTCAATGCCTAAAGTTATTTTATATTGTGCCTTGATGCTGGTTATTTGGCCAGTTGGAGCATTCTTGATATGGAAGGACAAGCAGATTGACAAACAATTAAAAGCTATAGAAATGTTTTGTTGTTTGTGTCTATGGCTGTTGTTAGCAGGATCGGCAGTTCGCATGATGCATACAGCCTCTGAAAAAAACTCTGCTGAGACTATATCAACAGAAAAGATAACAAAAAATAATGAAGATGGTGTTTTGACAAACAAACAGACTGCTACTCCAGAAACAAATAGCGAAGAATCCGTCTCAGAGGAAAATACTCTGGTAAAAATCGAAGCTAAATATAAAGGAGTGACAAAAGCAGGTACGGTTTTGGATGATGATAACTCTGGTATAACTGTTACTGGTATATACAGCGATGGAACAACAGAGGAGATATATGAAAATGAGTTTGAGATAAAAAAACCTGTGACATTGAAAGCAGGAAAAACCAGTACTGTTACAATAACATATAATGGCAAGAAATATGACCTAAAAGTAAAGTGTACAACCAAGAAAAAACAGAAAAAGAAACATAGAAAGGGTAAGAATATAATTGGCATAAGTAATAAAGATATACATGATATAGATGGCACTTTTCAGGCTGACAAAGTTAGAAATGATGTGACTGGAAACTGGAGAATATCAACGATTGCTGCTAATGTCAGAATGGAAAAATATGCCATGAGCTATTATAAATGGGTATTTCTGGGTGATGAAGAAATCCATGGGATAGTGAATTTTACCAACAAAACCACAACCAAGATATCAGTTGCAGGAAACATACTTGATGTTGCAGTATATGAATATGTCACCGGAGAAGAACATGATGCAAAGAAACTGTTTAGCGGTATGCTGCTAAATGAATATTTTGTTTACAAGGATAACGGGGATATAGAGAAAGTACAGTAAAATCATAAAATAAGATAACAAATTTACCAACATTATATACCCTCAAAGCAATAACTAAATAATGCTCCTAGCCAAGCAAGTGATACATCTAAATGGTATGCTTGGCCAGGGAGCCGATGGGGCGATTATGCCAGCCGCCGGAATACCAACGAAAGGGGCTGGTGCTAATGATTACATTTGCGGAATTAATCCAATTTGTAATAATGCTTTGTGCTGTGATAACTCTTGTTATTTACATATCACGCAAAAAGTAGCGCCCTCGGTCTGGTAAACTAAGGCGCTACTTTATGTAGTAAATTATACTTACCGGCGGCTAGGCTTCATCTAGTCATCGGCTCTCTTGTTAAACATATTATAACATATTACTGCAACTTTTCAATACAACAAATTAATTTAAAAGAAATACAAATTATTGTTAACCTATAAATACACTCTCAAAACCATAGCTAAATAATGCCCTTAACCGGGCAGCTGGTAGGTCGGCGCTACCCGTTCCGAGTCTTGCGGAAGGGGGAAATATTATGAGTACATACGAAGAATTCATGGTATTGCTAACGTTTGCAATTCTTGTTGTAGCAATTTTGGAATATGCCAACCATAAAAAAATAGCCGTCCTGCTCTCTGGTAAAAGTCGGACAGCTATTTTTAGTTTGTTTAATTATTGCCGGAGCGGGTAGACCTAACCTACCCTCCAGCTGTCTTGCTAAGTGTATTATAACAAATTGCAATAACTATGTAAAGCAACCTTTTAAATTCCATGGCAATATGTCAGCCAAGCAAAAGCTTATAAACGCAGGGAGGAATTCAATGCCAGCCTACAAATACACCCTAAAGAATGGTAAAACCATGTGGTATGCCAATTTCTATTACACTGACTGGACCGGGAAGAAAAAGCATATCTGCAAACGTGGGTTCAAGACGCAGCGTGAAGCCAAGGAATATGAGCGTTCCTTCATGGAACAGGAGAAAAACACCAGTGATATACTCTTCTCTTCTCTCGTAGAAAACTATTTAGAGGATATGTCTCACCGCCTGAAACCTACTACAATGGAAAACAAGCGTTTCATCATACAGGGAAAGCTGCTGCCCTATTTTGGGAACCTGAAGGTATGTGATATTGACACCATCAAAGTCCGCAAATGGCAGAACGAACTGATTTCATACAGGGATGATGCAGGGAAACCATTCTCACAGACATATCTAAAGACAGTTAACAACCAATTATCTGCCATCATGAACTATGCTGTGGCACATTACCAGCTTCCATCCAATCCCTGCAGGGCAGCCGGCAGCATAGGAAAGAGTAAGGCTGATGAAATGCATATTTGGACACAGGAACAATACGAACAGTTTTCCAATGCAATACAGAAATCATCCGTCAAACTTGCGTTTGATGTGCTTTTCTATACTGGTATGCGTTCCGGGGAGTTGCTGGCACTTACTCCTGCAGATATTCTTTCCACCAAACGGATAGATATCAATAAAAACTATGCGAAAATAAAAGGAGAGGAACTATTTCTTGAGCCAAAAACACCAAAGGCTAAAAGGTGCATATCCATACCCGATTTTCTGTATGATGATATTCAGGAATATGTATCAAAACTCTATGGCATTGAAAAAGGGGACAGAATATTTTATTTCACGAAATCTGCACTGGATAAAGAAATTAAGAGAGTTGCAGAAAAAGCCGGCCTGCCGCCTATAAGGGTGCATGACCTAAGACACTCACATGCAAGTATGCTTATAGAAATGGGCTTTACTCCTCTGGAAATTGCTGAACGCCTGGGGCATGAGTCTGTAAAAACCACACTGGATACTTATTCCCATCTGTACCCTGATAAGGACCAGCAACTTGCAGACAGGCTGAACCAACTACGTACTCCAAAGCAGGAGCAGCCAGAATAACAGATAAAGTTAAAATCCTTTATCTGCTGTGGTATAAACTTAAAGAAAGGCATCTGCTGGTAACAGATGCCTCACAGAACCTACCAATGGAGTATCCTATTCCAAATTTGAGTAATGAAAGTAACTGGCTCTATTATTAACATCATTTTAACATCACAGAGTAAAAAGAAAGGTCGAAAACCTATATAAAATAAGAATTTTCAACCAAAATGTCCGCTATTCGAACTCAATCGTCCCAGGTGGCTTGCTCGTCAAATCATACATTACCCTATTAACCCCTTTTACCTCATTGATAATCCTGCTCATCACCTTCTGCAGCACCTCAAAAGGTATTTCTGCGGCTTCTGCCGTCATAAAATCTATCGTATTCACAGCCCGCAATGCCACTGCATAATCATATGTTCTTTCATCACCCATAACACCTACAGAGCGCATATTCGTCAATGCAGCAAAATACTGTCCAACCGTTTTATCACAACCCGCATTAGCAATTTCCTCACGGTAAATTGCATCTGCATCCTGAACGATACGAACCTTTTCTGCTGTCACCTCTCCGATGATACGGATACCGAGTCCTGGACCAGGGAATGGCTGACGATACACCAACTTTTCTGGAATACCAAGTTCCAGCCCGGCCTTTCGAACCTCATCTTTAAAAAGGTCGCGAAGAGGCTCGATAATTTCCTTAAAATCAACGTAATCGGGAAGACCTCCCACATTGTGGTGGGACTTGATAACTGCTGATTCACCGCCAAGACCGCTTTCCACTACATCTGGATAAATTGTTCCCTGAACGAGAAAATCTACTGTACCAATCTTCTTTGCTTCTTCCTCAAAGACACGAATAAATTCTTCACCGATTATTTTTCTTTTCTGCTCTGGTTCCGTAACTCCCGCAAGCTTTCCATAAAAACGTTCCTGCGCATTAACGCGGATAAAATTCAGCTCATATGAGCCATTTTCTCCAAAGACTTCCTCGACTTCATCTCCCTCATTTTTGCGTAGCAAACCGTGGTCTACAAATACGCAGGTAAGCTGGCTGCCAATTGCCTTAGAAAGCAGAACCGCCGCTACAGAAGAATCTACACCACCTGACAGAGCGCAAAGCACTTTGCCATTTCCAACCTTTTCACGAATTGTCTGAATAGAATTTTCCACAAATGAATCCATTCTCCACGTTCCGCCACAACCACAGATATCACGTACAAAATTATGCAGCATCTTAATTCCTTCCTGTGTATGAAGAACCTCAGGATGAAACTGAATGGCATAAAGCTTTTTCTCTTTATTCTCTGCCGCCGCAACAGGACAGTCTGCTGTATGTGCAACGATAGAAAATCCATCTGCCACTTTGGAAATATAATCGAAATGGCTCATCCAGCAAAGTGTTTTTTCCTGAACATTTGTAAAAAGAGGAGACTCTGTATTTACCAAAACCTCTGTCTTTCCATACTCACGAACCGGTGCATGTTCAACCTTTCCGCCTAATATATGCATCATAAGCTGTGCTCCATAACAAAGTCCAAGAACTGGTATTCCAAGTTCAAAAAGTTCTTTGGAGCAGCTAGGCGAATCCGCTTCAAAACAGCTATTAGGGCCTCCTGTTAAAATAATTCCTTTCGGCTTCATTGCTTTAATTTGTTCAATATCAGTGCGATAAGAATAAATTTCACAGTAGACATTGCATTCCCTGACACGTCTTGCTACGAGTTGATTATACTGGCCTCCAAAATCAACTACAATTACTTTTTCCTGATTCATCATCTGCTCTTTCCTTTCTTCCTCTATTTGCCTCCTCCTGCCAAACCACTTTCACAACTCAAACCCATCACCAATATATCGTGAATTTTCTATAGCATAGATTATAACCACAAGCCACCAAAAGGTCAATAACTCAAACCACGCCAATCACAGTTTTTAAATACATGAAAAATTTATGTATTTATCCAATTATTTCGATTTTATCAAGATAGCTGCTGTCAAGCAGATACTTAAACTCTTCTCTGTAATGCTGTCATTAAATTCTTTTTCCACTTTTAAAATGTTTAGGATGAATTGGCACAAAACGTTAAAGTTTTCTGCTGAATCGTCCTTGTACCTTCCCTGAAAATCATACCAAAAACTCTTGGCAGGCAGTTTTCCATCCCCCCAATAGTTTCTTTTATGCCGCATTATTTCTTCTGCTATCATTCTCTTTCAACTATAAAATAGTGACTCTGTATTGATTTTTCCCATTTCCCCTATTTCACAATACGTGGCACCTATCCCTTGCAGCCCGACCCACTCATGTTTGGCATGTAAACATCCTGTTTCTTCAGAAATTTCGCATTTTCTTATTTCTATCCTTGTATGCCCTTTTCTACCGTTTTATGGCAATTTGGACTTCCGATAACATCTTTGTCTTTCATAATGACGTCAAAGCACAGTTTTACATCATTATAGCGTATCTTCTGGTTTCCTTTAACAACAGGATATAGTCCGTATCCTTGCAATTATATTTCTGCTATTTCTTACTGTGTCCCCATTGCATCAATAGTTACAATACAGCCATTAAACTTAAGTTTTCTTTTGATATTCACCTCAAAGCAGTATATCATTCTTTAAGTTGTTATGGTTAAATATTTTGTTTGCAATTTTTTCACGCATTCAAAAACCGTGCTACGGCAAGGCTTAAACAAAATGCAAATCGGAAAATCAGGCAGGCAAGAAGGGGAGCTACTGTTTCAATTTCAAGAAGGTTCCTGTATAATTAAAAATACAAAGGAATTTTCAGTTCCTTGCAAACTCACGCTTGGCTCGTTGCTTCGCGGGAATCAATGTGGAAAGTCAGACTCACTATGCCATGACATTTGGCTGAAGAAACTTCGAGTATTCCAGAAAAGCGCTTGCATTCCGTAATGATGCATCCAACTTTATGGCGTTCATGTCGAAAAGTCAAAAGAACTGGATGACAACAATCCAAACAAAAATGACCGTAAATATCGAAAGACGATAGCAGCATTGTCAACGAAGGAAGGTTCTCTAATCCGTACATTCCAACCGGAATCTATGCGGAGATAAGAAATCTGTCCAACATGAGGTTCCAGACGCCGGAAGCGATTACCCGACTTAAGAGCCAGATTGCCCAGTGATTCAGCATCTATTTCCCGGGACACAAAGACGTTTATGGAAAGCCGGATGCGGCCAGTGGCAGGATGGTTTTACAGGAAGTACCATTTCTAAAAGAAATCGCCAGCAATAATTTGAAAAGCATAATGGAAAAGCACATATCAGTTACCGTGGAAGAAAACAGCGGCGGCATGTTTTATATGAGGTAGCAATTTCACTGTACTGAAAAAATACAGACTTCTGGGAACATAGCCTTAAAAGCAGGACACGTTATGTCTACATGGAAAAAAACGGTTTTCCCGCTTTTTGTCGTGTTATCTTCCAATAACAGAAGATATGATATTTACGAAAGGAGGACATAACATTGAATTTAAAAAAGATGGGGAGCTTTTTAAAAGAACTCCGAAAAGAAAAAGATATGACGCAGGAACAACTTGCAGAATACCTCAATGTATCGGGAAGAACGATTTCGAGATGGGAAACCGGCTCTAATATGCCAATGGATGGCTAATGAAAATCAAGGCATTCCGAAAAAGAAACAGGAAAAATTAATGATTCGATAATCTGAGGAAGTTCCGAAAACTTTTGAATGGATGCTACCTGCTGCCTGATATTTCCAAAGCCGTATGCGGCATGAATAAATTTGATGCCAGCCTCTGCACTGGCATCAAAATCTCCCTGAATATCCCCTACATAAACGGCATCTTCCAAAGCATTTCTCTCCACTACCTTCCGAATATTTTCTCCCTTTTTCAAACCATTATTTCCAAAGCATTCAATATCCTGAAAATAATCTTCAAAGCGGTAAAATTCTAAAAAAGCTTCAATATAACCACTCTGGCAATTACTGACAATATAAAGAGGATACTTCTTTTGCAATATCTTTAACGTCTCCTCGACATCAGGATACAGACTGCCGCCATTTTTTCTAAGATACTCATTTTCTGTCTGACAGCAGGCCTCTAATAACTCCATCCGCTGTTGCTCCTGAAGTTCTGGAAAAAGTGCCTGCGCCAGCTTATCCATCGTCAGCCCCATCACACTTTGCAAATCCTTTTCAGTAATCACTTTCTCTGGAGAATACTGCTCTGCCACAACCTGTGACCATGACTTTGCTACCTGTGCTGCACTGTCCCAAAGAGTTCCGTCCATATCAAAAATAATTCCCTGTTTACCTGTCATTATGAACCTCCTCCGGCATATACCAATATGAGTTAAACTGGTGCAGATATGTTCTGGCACCTCTTGGCACCTGTGTCAATGCATTAAATACATTATAGTAATCACCGGCACCCATGCCGATTGCCAAAGTACCGAGTGTTCCTAATATTGCCTGCCCGGTCATGAGATAAATCAAATACGGTAGAAATCCAAATACCAGATTGGGCAGAAGAGACATAAAAACAAATCGTGCTTTGCTCATATCCTCTGTACCAACCACAAATAGCATTCCCTGTTTCCAGTTCGTATATAAATGGACCTCTCCCTTAAAGCAAATGGCATGAAGAATTTCATGCGGAAATAAAATTACCAAAGCCAAAATACATCCTATAATACTAAACCTAAACTCCAGTCCAAAACGTAGTATACTTACCACAATCAACAGAATAATGATTACGAATGCCATAACATTTGCAAAAATTGCCATGCTCTTAGAACTTTCAAATTCTTTAAATTTTACTGCTCCCGGCATATGTTCCCTTCCCGGCAGGGATTCTGGATTTCCATCATATTCTTTTTCATAAATCAGTTTCATTTGCTCCTCCATCCAAAAAACTAAAACGCAACAGCAGGCATATATTCCCCCGTTTCTTGTCTCGTTGATATTTGACAAAATAACGCAGGATATTTATTCCTCTTTACTTTCACTATCTATGAAAATATTCTACCATAACTGATTCATTATGACAATTCCTGAAAACAGATAGCCAGGACAAACGCATGAATGTTTATTCTCTTTATTATACCTTATTGTCAAGTCT
>CANRVD010000041.1 GCA_947643145.1 uncultured bacterium
CTGCTGTGGGACAAGATACAGTTCGTCTCCAAAATATTCATATCTGGCATTGGAGGACAGAAAGGTGGTAACGCTGTATGCTGTATTTTCAGAAGAAATCCTGAGAAATTGTTCTGCAAAAGCAAGATATCCGTCAAGATCCGACCCTTTTCGTTTCCTTTTTTCTTTTTTTCGGCAAGGATAAGTTTCATGAGAGATACTTGTCCCTTTCTTACGGAGACGTGCAGCAAAATGCCCCTCGCCCTGCAGCTTATGCGGCCAGAGCCGAAGCGTTTTTTCCATATCTTCCGTTTTAGAAGGGGGAGTTGGCAAAAAGTCTGATCTGCCGCCTTCTAAACCACAGTTTTCCGGTAAAAATTCCCGCCAGTCTTCCAAATCGTAATCAGGATACTGCTCTAAAAACCATGCAATCATGGCTTCATCCTCTTCAGGAGCGAAAGTACAGGTAGAATATACCATGACACCGTCTGGAGCCAGCATTTGGTCAGCATAACTTAAAATCATCTGCTGGCGTTCTTTGCAGATAGTTACCTGCTCTGGTGACCATTCACGGATAGCCGTATCGTCTTTGCGGAACATTCCTTCGCCGGAGCAGGGGGCATCTATGAGAATTTTGTCGAAAAAAAGAGGAAAATGTCCTGCGATTTGCTCTGGCGTCTCATTGCATACAACCAGATTCCCCACACCAAAGCGCTCCAAATTCTGGGAAAGGATTTTTGCTCTGGCAGGAAAGATTTCATTAGAAACTAAAAGTCCTTTACCCAAAAGCCTTCCGGCAATCTGAGTAGATTTGCCGCCGGGAGCGGCGCAGAGGTCGCAGACCTTATCACCAGGTTCTGGGGACAAAAGACTTACCACTGCCATCGCACTTGGTTCCTGAATATAATATGCGCCACCTTCATGAAGAGGATGCTTCCCCGGATGCTCTTCTGGCAAAGCATAGAAGCCCTCCTTTGCCCATGAAACGGGTGTTAAAGTAAAGGGCAGGGCTTGTGCACTGCACTTAAGGGGATTCATCCGTAAGCCGTATGTTTTTTGTCTTTGGTATGTTTGCATGAAATCATCTGCTTCTCTTCCAAGAAGTGACTGCATACGGGATAAAAATTCTACAGGTAAATCCATAATCCTTTTCTTCCTTTTCTTTGCTAAAATGTTGTTATTATAGCGCTAAATATTGCAATTTAAACATACAAATCATATGATAGTTAACTGCCGTAATAATACTATTGTTATGAATTATCTGGGAATAGTAATTTTATATCAAATCCTTAATATCTATATTTTCGCCAGTAATGCCAATATGGGCGCCATTTTTGGCTTCATTTGTATCTTTATGCGCAATCAGCCACTTGTTTCGTGCCTGCAGCCATTTGTCTTCTTCATTTTTTGGCTGGAAGGAAGGTTTTTCTTCATTTGTTCCCTTTGGCAGAATAATAGCGACGCGGAAGCCTTCTCCCTTTTTTGCGCTGCAAGGGGCATAATGAAGTGTAGTAGCGTATAATTCAACGCCGCATCCCTTTGGGCAGAGAAAGGCTTCTGTCTTTGAAGAATCAATTTGTCCGTCGATAATATCCTGCTGGCGTGCGACCAGTAAAATGGCATCATCTGCGGCTACATCAATTTCACTGTCCCTGTGGTATTCGAAACAATTCAGCTTGGTATTGGTACCGTTGCAATAGCCAATTTCAATCGGCATACCGCCATAGCAGTTGTCACGAAGGGCGGCATAAGCATCAGTAGCTTCCAGTGCATCAACAGAAGGAACGTAAATAACAGAATCCGCGGGTTTTTCTGAATTTGCCTCTAACGTGCTTAGGAGCGTTGTAAAGTCATATCCCTCTAGAACTTTTCCATATTCAGAGAATGCTTTGTCAAAAACTGACTGTATTTTCATAGTTTTACCTCATTTCTGCGCTGCTTCTGTGCACTTTCAGGTTTGTGTCAGGCAGCGCAAAGTCCCAAACCTGTCAGGCTGAAGTCTTTTTCAACCTTTTAAGTTTTTGATTCACTTTTCTTTTCGATATAGTATAGCATAAATTGGAGATTTGGGAAATCTGTAACTTCTCAAAATCGACAGATTGATGTATTATCATAATGAAATTAGGCATACAAAAGGTGTAAAAAGGAAAGCATTTGGAAAGTAGATATCCAGATGCTTTTATATTCTGTTTGGAATTGCAGTTTGTGGTCATTCAGGAAAAAGGTGTGTATATAGTGCTAAAAGCACTGCTATTGCTGGATGCGTGTGAACAGAAACTATTAAAAGTTACTATTCACGGCAATTCTAAACATCATGCGAAAAACCATCCGGCTATGCCGTCTGGCGCTGCAAAACCAGCAGCTTTTGTTTTTCTTATGATGTTTAGAACAGCCTACACGCTGATTTCAGAAAATAATCAACCTCTTATGTGCAAGCACAACAAGTTTGACTATTTTCTGAAATCAGCCGTGAATAGTAACTATGAAAAATATTTGGAAAGAATTGTCGTAACAGGATTGTTGTAATATGGAAGAAATAACGGTATAATGTAATTTGCCAAAAAAGATGCAGATTATCGAAGGGAGGAAGCTTATGCGTGTAGCATTAGGTCAGCTTGATATGGTATGGGAGGACAAAGCGCGGTCTTTTGTCAAAGCAGAGAAGATGATAAGGGATTCAGCAAAGGCTGGATGTGATGTTATAATATTCCCAGAGATGTCTTTTACCGGATGTTCTATAAATTTAGAAAAGGTTGGGGAAGAGGAAAATAATTCTATAACGGTTTCTACGATGAAAAAAATGGCGGTTACGTATCAGACAGCAGTCGCTTTCGGATGGGCAGCCTTTGGAAAAGAGCCGGGAGCAAAGGGGACGAACCGATTTACTTTAGTAGATAAAGAAGGAGAAGTGGTTGCCGATTATGCAAAATTACATCCTTTTACCTATGGACATGAGGGAGAAGTATATGAAAAAGGAACACAGATTTTAACGGTGCCATTTTTAGGCCGGACGATAAGCCTCTTTATATGCTATGATTTACGCTTTCCGGAAATTTTTCAGATTGCTGCCAGAAAAGCGGATATAATGTTTGTAACAGCAAACTGGCCGGCTATCAGGAGCGCCCATTGGGAGACGCTGCTTCGTGCAAGGGCGATTGAGACACAGTCTTATGTGGTTGGAGTAAATTGTGTTGGAGAACGGGATGGCAGTGTGTATACAGGAGATAGTATGGCTGTCGATTCCATTGGAAATGTTCTTGGCAAAATTTCAGGCAAAGAAGGTATTTTGGTTTGTAATCTGGATGACCGGGCATGGAGCTTACGTGGAAAGTTTGCGACTGCGGCAGACCGTAGGGAAAGTTTTTATAAAGAGTTCTTCTGATGGTTTTGTTTGTGTCCAAGCGCACCTGACACAAAGGAAAAGAGGCGTTAGTTTCTTATATGCAGTAAAAAATGTGCGCAGAAATGAGGATTAATATGAGACAGTACGAGTTAGCAATTCGAATTTCCCAGATTCATCATTTAGTGGATGAGCGGAAATATAAAAAGGCACTGGCAGTGATTCAGACGCTGGATATGCGGCAGGTGCGTTCTCTAAGTGATTTGAAAGTGTTTGCAGAGGTTTATACAAAAACGGAACAATACGAAGCCGCAAAAGCGACTTATTTAAGAATATACCGACGTTCGCGCACCAGAAGGGTGCTGTACCGTCTGATTTATCTGTCAATCAGGACAAATGCCCTGGAGGATGCAGAGGCATATTATCAGGAATTTGTACGTATGAATCCGAATGCAAGGGATGTGCTGATTTTGCGTTACCGGATTGATAAGGCGTCGGGTGCCCCGATAGGACAGTTGATTGAGATTTTGCAGGAGTTAAAGCAGGAGGAGTACATAGAAGAGTGGGCATATGAGCTGGCAAAATTATATCACCGTGCAGGCCGCAGGGAAGAATGTATGGAGGAATGCGAAGATATTCTTCTTTGGTTTGGAACGGGTGAAATTGTGGAACGGGCAAAAATACTGATAGACCATTTGAAGGAAAAAGACCCCATTCCATATTATGATGACAAAGATTTTACTGTTCCGAGGAAAGAAGAGCCAAATCCTGATGATACGGGTTCTTTGCCAGATTTAGGTGAGTTTATAAAAGAACGGAGAGCACAGAAGAAGGAAGAACGTCTGGCGGAAAGAGCAGCCAGAAAGGCACAGGCATTTGAGGATGATTATGATGATATGTACGAGGAAGAGAAAGTACCGAAGAGGCGGGATACAGAGGAAGACGATGATGGACTGGTAGCTTTTGACAAAAAAGAGGTATTTGACAGGGAAGAGCCTTTTGAAAAAGAGGAAATTCCTGTAAAGAAAAAGGAAGAGCAGATAAAGGAAAATAAAGGGAATATATCCAAACTTCCAAAGGAGGATAAAGTTTCCGATGATACATTTATTGATGACTATGAAGAGGATGATTTTGAGCAGGATGGACTGGATTTGTCCCAAACGATTCAAAAGTTGTCCGGATTATTAAAGATTGGCAAGAAGGAGGAAGAACAGCCAAAAGAATTACCAAAAGAACCTCAGGAGAAAGAAAGGAAAAAAGAAAAAGAAGATATTGTACCGGAAGCGGCAAAGCCTGCATATATTCCTCATTCCCAATCAGGAACCGGCATTACGCAGAACCTTGCGAAAGAAATTTCGGCGATTTACGAGATGGAACAACGCGACCAGTTAAAGGAAAAGGCTGTTACCGTAATCCATGATACGCCTAAGAGTGAACCGAAAATATCACATAAACATACATCTAAAAAAACGTCGAAAGATGCACAGAATATTGCCAGTAATGTAGTAGACAGAATGACACAGGCAATTCAGAAAACAGCAGGAAGGAATTATATACCAATTGATATTGAGGAGATTCATGGGGAATTTGGAGTTGCTTCTGAGACTCCGGAAGATTTGGAGAAAACGAAGGAAGTAATTATAAAAGAAGAGGTTACGAAAGAATTTGTGGCGATTGGAGCCAGAAAAGACATATTCCAAGAAGAACTGCAGGAGGAACCGAAGGATGCACTGATGGAAGCACTGGATGAAGAGGTAAGGCAATATTACAAATCCAGAGAGCAGGCAGCTCAGAAAGAACTGGCAGTGAAAGAAGAATCTGTAACTATGCCAGAAGAACCAGCAGTGGAGGAAGAGCCTGTAACCACGCCGGAGGAACCAGCAGTGGAAGAAGAGCCTGTAACTATGCCGGAGGAACCAGCAGTGGAAGAAGAGCCTGTAACTATGCCAGAGGAACCAGCAATGGAAGAAGAGTCTGTAACCATGCCAGAGGAACCGGCAGTGGAAGAAGAGCCTGTAACCATGCCGGAGAAGCCAGCAGTGGAGGAAGTGTTTGTAACCACGCAGAAAGAACCTGTGATTGAACAGGAAGAAATTGCAGCAAGTAAAGTGGCGGAAGAAGTTTTAGAAAGTATGGAATCGGAAAAAAGTGAGACAGAGCTTTTGAGGGATTTACTGGAGGAAGAAATACAAGACCCGGAAGATGAGGAGAATATTCCAGAAGATAAGGAAAAGATTCTGTCAGAGGATAGGGAGGGACTTTTGCCGGAAGAGGAAGAAGCAATTCAGCCGGAAGATAGTGAAGAAGCCCTGCAGGAAGAAGAGCTGGCGGAGAACTCGTTGGAAAACTATCATGCACCTGAAATTCCAGTAGTAGAAACCGATTACATGAAAGTGCCCGAGATTGCATATGAAGATTTACCGACGACCAGAGCCTTGCAACAATCCTTCAGAAATGTGTTAAAACTGATTGCAGGAGAACTTGACCCTTCTCACTTTGTTTTGATGGGAAATGGGACAGACCGTATTATAGGTGTTTCCAAGCAGATTGTCCGCGTTATGAAAGAGACAGGTTATTTGTCACAGGGGCGTATTGCAAAGATTCATGCAGAGCAGTTGAACAAGATGGATTTGATAACTTTCCGCAGCCAGTTAAAGGGAAATTGTCTGTTGGTTGAGGAGGCAGCAGATTTGCTTTTCCCAACAATCACGAAGATATTCTCTATTATGGAAGAATACTTTGGGGACTTTGTAGTGATACTGGCAGACGAGGGCACTACATTAGACCAGCTTTTCCGTTTTGTGCCTGTACTGGCTAAAAAGTTCAAGTATATTATTGATATTTCAACATATACAGAGGATGACTATAAATAATATAGAAGGGAGGCAGACGAGTGGGTAAAAATACAGATGCAGCAATCAATGTAATCGGACATAGAAACCCGGATACAGATTCGTTATGTTCTGCCATTGCGTATGCATACCTGAAGCGGGAAGTAACAGGCGGTAATTACATTGCAAAGCGGGCAGGGCAGATTAATGCAGAGAGTAAATTTGTGCTGGACTATTTCCAGACAGCGGCGCCGGAATATCTTGGAGATGTCCGGACACAGGTTATGGATGTTGAGGTGAACCGTGTAGAAGGTGTTGGGGAGGATATCTCTCTGAAAGATGCATGGGGAATCATGAAGGAAGGGATGCTTCAGACTCTCCCGATTGTAGATGATAATGGATATCTGAATGGTTTGATTACAATAGAAGATATCGCAAAATCTTATATGGATGTCTATGACAGTTGTGTAATTGCCAAGGCGTGCACGCCATTTCAGAATATTGTAGAGACCTTAAATGGCGAAATGGTTCAGGGAAATGCTAAAGAGCGTGTGCATTCCGGGAAGTGCCTGATTGCCGCAGCCAATCCGGATTTAATGGAAAGCTATATTGATAAGGATGATATCGTTATTTTAGGAAACCGGTATGAGTCCCAGTTATGCGCGATTGAGATGGGGGCAAAGTGTATTATTGTATGTGACGGGGCACTTGTTTCTTTCACGATTGGCAGGCTTGCCGAAAATCATGGCTGTTTTATCATACGGTCGCCATATGACACGTTTACGGCATCCCGTTTAATCAACCAAAGCATTCCGATTGGATATTTTATGAAGCAGAAGCATCTGGTTACCTTTGGAAGAGGTGAATTTCTGGACGATATCCGTGAGACGATGACTAAGAAGCGTTACCGGGATTTTCCGATTCTTGACTGGAATGGAAAATATTTTGGTATGATTTCCCGAAGAAGTCTTTTGGGGGCAAGAAAGAAAAAAGTCATTCTTGTAGACCATAATGAGCCGACACAGGCGGTAGATGGAATAGACGAGGCGCAGATTTTAGAGATTATTGACCATCACAGAATTGGAAGCATGGAAACAATGGGGCCAGTCTTTTTTAGAAATCAGCCGTTAGGATGTACTGCTACGATTATATATCAGATGTTTCAGGAATACTCTGTAGAAATCCCTAAACGGATAGCAGGTTTACTTTGTTCCGCTATTTTGTCTGATACGCTGATATTCCGTTCACCAACCTGTACACAAGTGGACAGGGATGCCGCAGAAAAGCTGGCAGAGATTGCTGGCATTCTGCCGGAAGAATATGCGGCTGAAATGTTTCAGGCGGGCAGTAACCTTTCTATTAAATCCCCAGAAGAAATTTTTTATCAGGACTTTAAGAAGTTTGAACTGGAAGGGGTTACATTAGGCGTAGGACAGATTAATTCGATGACGGAGAAGGAATTGGATGCAATCAAAGATAAAATGCTTCCTTATTTGAAAAAAGCATTGTCAGAACATGAGGTAGATATGATTTACTTTATGTTAACAAATATTATGGAAGAAAGCACAGAGCTTTTATGTGCCGGAAGTGGCGCTACAGATTTGGCATTCAAAGCATTTTCCCTGCCAGTAGAGACGGAGCCGATTATATTGAAAAATACCGTTTCAAGAAAAAAGCAGGTGATTCCGGCCTTGTTTATTGCTTTGCAGGACCCAGACTGACAGGCAGGGTGGTTTGTGCATGGTGTTTCAAATAACTGTAAATCAAAACAATTAAAAGGGGCTGCCAGGAAATAAAAAATTTCAACAAGATATGGCGTTTTGTTGTCTTACAGATGTCAATATCTAGTTTGAAAAATTAATTTCCTAACAACCCCTTTTTTTTGGATAGAACGCAAAACAATCAGTGTGAAGACGCTGCTTCAATCACTTTTACCGCCTCTTCAAACCAGTCATTTTGCAGGGATTCTATATCACCGGCGTCACTGGCGGCTGCGATTGACGGTGTCATAGGAAGTTTTCCGAGAACAGGGAGATTGTACTCAGAGGCAACTTTGTCAACATGGCTTTTACCGAATACCTCTATATGCTTTCCGCAGTCCGGGCATTCTACATAACTCATATTTTCAATAATTCCAAGAATTGGAATATCCATCATTTGTGCCATTTTCACAGCCTTGGAAACAATCATGGAAACTAATTCCTGCGGAGAAGTTACAATTATGATACCGTCTACAGGAATCATCTGAAAAACCGTCAGAGGGACATCTCCGGTTCCAGGCGGCATATCTACAAACATACAGTCTACATCTGTCCAGATAACATCCTGCCAGAACTGCTTTACAGTGCCTGCAATTACAGGCCCCCTCCATATGACAGGGTCTGTGGTATCCTCTAATAATAAATTGACAGACATTATCTGGATGCCTGTTTTGGTTACGGCAGGGTAAATGCCGTTTTCGTCACCAGTAGCACGCTCATTGATACCAAATGCTTTCGGAATGGATGGGCCTGTAATATCAGCATCCAATACAGCAGTATGATACCCCTTTTTTTGAAAATTGGCAGCGAGCATGGATGATACCATGGACTTTCCAACGCCGCCCTTTCCGCTGACAACACCAATCACTTTACGGATAGTGCTCTGCACATGTGGCGGTTCCAGAAAACTTTTTGGGTCGCGGCTGGCGCAGTCGGCTGAACAGTTAGAACAATCGTTATTACATGATTCACTCATAAAAATATATCCTCCTAAAGTTAATAATTTTTACCAAAACGATGCAAACAACAAGCATTATAGCAAGTTGTATGTAAAAAGTCCAATATGTTTGTTCTATTCTTATGGTAGGACAGAATATAGATAGAATAAGAAAGTGTAAGGGGAGGATTTTGTATATGAACCAGTATGAGCGGATTGTGTCGTACATATACCAATATGTTCAGGGAGAAAAAGGAGTAAATGCAGGTTATGCAAAAATTGATAAAAGGGGAAATCAGGTAAGGATTTCTGTTCAGTTCAGAACATCAGTTTTAAAGGTTGTACCGAAAGTGTACTTGTACCAGCAGTTTTCAGAAGGGATACAGACAGTTTATATGGGAACTATGGCAGTCAGAGGAAATACTGTTGTTTGGAAAGGAAACTGCGAGGCGGATAAGCTTTTTGGAACAAATCAAAAACTGGATGATATGGACGGTATTTTCATTGATGGAGGGGAATTTATCTATTTTGCAACGTCATGGAAAAAAGACTTCTTTTATCCTGGAAACTGGAATAAAAACAATAATAAAGAAGAAAAACAGGAGACTGTGGAACTTGTAAAAGTCAGTGAAAAACCGGAAGAAGTACCGGAGGAGCCGGAAAAGGCGGTGCAAAAAGAAGATTTGCCAGCGGAACAGGAGGAGAAAGAAAAAGAAGAGGAGCAAGAGGAAATTAAACCGATAGAAGAAGTGAAAGAGGTGGAGCAGATAAAAGAAGCTCATAACGAGGTGGATGTCAAAACAGAAGAAATTCCGCCAAAGATAAAGGAAGAGACGGAAGATGATATACAAATGCAGTCGATTTGCGGCGCATGTCCGTTTAAACGCAGGATGTATGATTATGGGAAAAGAATTCTTATGAGTTTTCCGTCAATGAAACCGTTTGAGAGTGGAGTGGCAAAGGCATGTGTGCGTATGGAATTACAGGATATCGGCTGTCTGCCAATCGCTTCCTGGTCTTTATCAGGAAACCGCTTTTTGCTGCATGGCTATTACTGCTATCGCCATCTCTTATTTGCACAGCTTTCGGATGGAAGGTATGTTTTAGGAGTTCCTGGTATCTTTAGTGAGAAAGAACGCAGAAATGCATTCAAGTTCGGCTTTCAGGAATTTCAGTCGATTGGGGATTTTGGAATGCAGCAGGGGGCGTTTGGGTACTGGTTTATGGAGTTACCATGTGGTAACGTATAGAGTGGAGCCGGCAGGCAATTCATTTTACAGGAGTAGGAACTAAATAGGTAAAAATAAGGTGGTCTGCCCATTGGCCCTGAATTTCTGCATATTTTTGCAGATAGCCTTCTTCCATAAATCCAAGTTTGGATAAAAGGCGGATGGAAGGCATATTATCTGGCTGTACATATGCTTCAATGCGGTGCAGGTTCATTTCCTTTGCGATAACAGAAATCAGGCAGGAAAGCGCTTCCTGCATATAGCCGTGGTGACAGAATGATTCGCCCAATTTATAACCGAGCATACATTTATGGAAAGCACCTTGCAAAAGATTGCTGAAGCAGACAGAACCAATCGGAGAGTCCGGCTGGTTTTTCCGAAAAAGCCAGTAGCGGAAATGGGCGAGCCTTAAAAATGCATCATATTCACAGCGCAGGTTGGAATACTGAAAATCTGTAGTATAAAAGCTATGCGGTCTTTGTGGTTCAAAAGGTTCTAAAAAGCTTTGGTTATCCCGGTAGAATTTATGAACAACCGCTGCGTATTCAGGTGTGAGGACTTTTAGAAGAAGACGTTCTGTTTGATAGGTAAACTGCATAAAATACTGCCTCCAGACATTTCAAATTTATAAATGCAAAATCTTTCTTGCATTTTATATTTTGTTTCGTTACACTATTATACAGCAAAAATAGTAAAATGTGTATGGGTGTGTATTCAATGATGATAAGCACGGAGTGAGCAGCAGCGAATGGAGAAGATATATGGAAGGGAAGCAGGATTGGAGCAGGGAAGACATAAAATATATGAGGGAAGCAATCCGTCAGGCAAAAAAAGCAGAAGCAATCGAAGAAGTCCCAATTGGCTGTGTTATTGTCTATCAGGAAAAGATTATCGGAAGAGGATATAACAAACGTAATTTAAAAGGGAGTACACTGGCACATGCTGAACTGCTGGCGATCCAAAAAGCAAGTAAAAAACTGGGCGACTGGCGGTTGGAAGAGTGCACGATGTATATTACCCTTGAACCCTGTCCGATGTGTGCCGGGGCGATTGTGCAGGCAAGGATTCCCAAAGTGATTATTGGAGCAATGAATCCCAAAGCAGGGTGTGCGGGCAGCATTTTGAATTTATTGGAAGAAAGAAGATTTAATCATCAGGTAGAAACAAAAAAAGGGCTTTTAGAGGAAGAATGTAAAAAAATGCTGACTGAATTTTTTAAAAAACTCCGTAAGCGAAAGTGACTTTAGCCCTGCAATCATGCTGCCATTCCTGTTAATTTCGTATCTTTCGTACTTGACATGGTATGGAACAACCGATATAATAAAAAAGCTTCCGTGCTAGCCGGGGAGTTAGCGGTGCCCTGCACCTGCAATCCGCTACAGCAGGGGTGATGTTCTGCTTCGGAGTTATTATTTGCAAAGCTGCCCAGTGTATGAGGTGTTGACGTTTTGGTCTTGCGCAATGGAAACTCATGAACCGTGTCAGGAGGGGAACCTAGCAGCACTAAGTGAGGACTTTCGTGTGCCGTAAGGTCGCCGGAGCCGAGCTGTCAGCATTGGTAACGTTTGCATTGATTTCTACAAGGCAGAATGCACGGGGGTAAAAAGAAGATACAATGGCTGGTACATTACCAGCTTTTTCAGTTTTCAGGAATTTCTTTACGGGATACTATTCACAGCCGTTCTAAACACTATGCGTAAAACCCATATAAAAATTGAAAAGAAAATTGACTGGTTTATGAGAAAAAGGTATAATGAGAGATAGAATTTTGAATGTCCTGTTAAAGTTCTTGTGCTGGTACAGTTTATGTGATATCAATTTGTAGGTGGAGGAAATTAAGTGAAAGCAGAATTAAAAAAGAACAGTGTAAATCAAATAATCAAAGGAACAAATATTTTTGAAGAGGGCGATGAAGTAACAGAAATTGGTTTAGTGGTTAAGGGCAGGGTGCGCGTTCAGGCAGAAGGCATTAACTTAGCGTTGGGTTCCGGTAATTTTTTAGGACTTTGTGATTTGCCGGACAAGCAGCATAAGGTCACCTATGCAGCAGATACGAATTCGGTAGTTTATTCGTTTCCGGCGTCAGATTTCAATGCAACTGTCCAGGCATTAATTAAGGCTAATAAGGATTATGCGCCGTTAATGGTCTCCACTTTGAGCAAATACATACGAGAACTATCTAAAAATTTAATGGAATTAGATGGCAAAGCAGGCAGTGTATGTCAGTTTATAAAAAAAGCATACCAGACTTATCAGGCAATCGGCAGGCAGACAGGTGCTAAAACCAATACTTTGCGAAAGCTTGAGGACTTGGATGAATGGGAAGAAAAAAATAATCCAGGGCTTAGAAAAACAGAGTACTACCGTGCCTGTGCAGAAGTGGCACCGGAGATACAAAAAGCATTTTTTGGTGCAAGTGTCGTGATATCAATGACTCATATTGCAGAGCAGGTAGAACTGGTGCGTGGTTTGCAGAAGCGCTGCAGGGAAGTAGCAGAATACATGAAGCTTTTAGCACAGCCGTTAATCCTAGACAAGCAAAGCCTTTACAGCAGTGTATTGCAGCAGGCATCCTTTGTACAGCGTGCCGGAGGAGATGTATCAGGAACAACTTCATTATTTGATGATGTGATTGATACGGTTAATTCAATGGAAAATTTACTGGCTGAGCGTGCGGGGATAAATCTTGAAGTAGACCATGAGTTTATGGAACAGGCTTATTTTGAATTGTTAAATGGAGCAGGCAGTTCAGCATCCGGTACAGACGGTGAGTCAGGTTTGGGAGAAGGAAGTTCTGTTGATATAGGCGAATTAAATGATGCGCTTGAGCAGATATTGGATTATGGCGATTTGGAAGAGGAGCAGGCACAGAAGCTGCGTGATGATATTGATGCATTTGAAGCGCTCCCTGATAAGTTTGCGACAGAAGATGAGGTAAGAAATCTTAGAAGAAGCCTCACCAAGGTATATTATGATTTATATAAGAACGTATTTTTAAAGGATTACGAATCAAAAGAGGAGACGCCTATTGTTATTGATTTATTTTTAAGATATGGCTTTATTAGTGAAAGAGTTGTTTCAGAAAGTATTCAGGAAGAGCTTTTGTCAATAGACAGAACGGATTCTGGAATTGGTTCCTGCGCCGTTTATGATATGAAGGAATGGCTGACCCTGATTTTAGAGGGAAAAAAAGAGCCTTCTAAGAGTGAATTTGATTTGGATTATGATGCGAATCTGCGTGAGATGAAGAAAAACGGTCAGATTTCAGCAGAAGAGCAGCAGGCATTATCTAATGATTTAAATGCCAAGTTTGATTATGAGATACAAAATATATTCCGTGCCAATCATCGCATTTTATTTGGGCAGGTTTCTGCATTTGTGCCGTTTCTGTTTACGGAAGGCTGTACCGGCTCGCTTAGCCGTTCGTATATGTCAAAGGATAAAATCAATGCTGCAGTGCAAAAGCTGCTGCACATTGACTATTCTGTCTTTTACCGTGAGAGTCTTTATGGAAAAGAAGGAAGTCCTTTTATCAAAGAATATATTCAGGAGGAAGTATTACCGGATATTTTGGTATTTCCATGTTATGGAAGCAAGAGCGTTATGTGGCAGGAACTGAGCGGTCGCCGCAGAAATACACCGGGAAGGTTTTTGCTGCCGATCTTTTTAGAGGGAGAGCTGGACGGTGAGATGATTAGGCTTTTTGGACGTTTCCGCTGGGAATTGTGCAGAACGATACAGGGAGCTTCATGGAACAATATACAGCTTAAATCCCTGACAAGTGAATATTGTGATTTTATACAATTTTACCGTAAAAACAGAGAATTATCCGATGATAAAAAAGAGAAACTTAAGATGCAGATTCAGAAATGCCGTAACAATTCCAGAGAGGTATTTGTGCTGGATTATGAAAACTGGATTAAGCATGAAGCGCAGGGCGGTCTTGTTTTAAGTAAGCCGGTCAGGGAGATTCTTGCTACCTATTGTCCTTTTGTGAAGGAAATACGTGATAAACTCAATGAACTGCCGATGTTCCGCGATGGAATGGCAAGGTTTGGCAGGGAACGTACAAAGAGAGCAAAGGAATATGATTTGAAATTCAGGGTGTGGGAAAAGGATGGCATGGAGATTCCGCCAGAAGTAGTGCATACAAAGCAGTTCTATACAAAATTTTAGTGCATTAGAGCCATCCGCCATCCAAAATGATTACCTGTCCTGTCAGGTAATCATTTTTTTTGTTGATTGAATAGGCAAGTTCAGCGACTTCCCAGACAGTCCCCATTCTTCCGGACGGGATTTCTTCTAAAATATAATCCAGTTCTTCTCTGGAGAGAAAAGAATTCATTTCTGTATCGATGATTCCGCAGGCGATTGCATTTACCTGAATATTACTTGGTGCAAGTTCCTTTGCCAGTGCTTTGGTAAAAGCATTGATACCTCCTTTTGTGGTAGAATAGGCAACTTCGGCAGAAGCTCCTGCGCACCCCCAGACAGAGGAGATGGAGAGGATTTTTCCGGATTTGGCAGGAAGCATCATTTCCGTTGCAAGTTTGCTGCAATAAAAGGCAGAACTTAAATTGGAGGAGAGAATTTGTTCCCATTCTGCAGGACTCATATCCTGGATTAGTCCAATGTGGGAAATCCCGGCGTTATTCACCAGAACATCAAGATGGCCGAAGTGTTCCTTAATTTTTGAAAAAAAAGCAGAGGCCGTTTCGTAATTGCCCATATCACCTGTAAAAGTGATGCAATCTACGGAAAGAGCCAGGATTTCCTGTTGTACAGCAAGAAGCTTGTCAGATTGTGTATGGCAGCAGATGGCAACATGATAGCCTTTTCTGGCATACTTTAGTGCGATGGCCTTTCCGATTCCTCTCGAAGCTCCTGTGACGGCAACTACCTTTTTTGACATATTGAAATCCTCCTGTCTTGACTTACTGTTACTGGGCACGAAATGAACAGTAACGATTTGATAACTTAATTATTGTAACATGAAATGCAAAACTTTACATACTTTTCTTTTTTTGATATAATATGACCTATGTTTTGTTAGTTGATTGTATTTCAAAAGAAAGGTACTGAGATGAAGAAGAAAAAAAGTGTAATGAAATTATTCCTTATGAGCTTACTGAAATCTCTGCTATGTATCGTTGTAATACTAGGGGTAGGGTTTATTAGTTACAAAATATCATATTCTATCTTGTCAAATGGCGGAGTAGATATTGATACGGATTCTGATAGTTTAAAAGACATTATTGATGATGCAACCACAGATGAAATATCGAAAAATTTGATTTATGTATCGGATGATAAAAACAAAGTAACAAATGTTATACTTGAGATTTGTAACACTAAAACCAATAACATGGATTATGTTACGATTCCTGTCAAGACTAATTATACGATTCCTTCTGTTATGTATCGTAAGCTGTGTCAGGTGAATCAGGAGATTCCGCAGATAATCAGGGTTTCTGAATTAAAACAGTATTTTGAAGATGAAAGCGATGCCTATGGATATGGCGTTTTGATTTTTGAAAAGATGCTTGGCACGGATATTAGTTATTATACGGCAATTAGTCAGGAAACGTATGACAGCCATTATATGCAGCAGAGGGTCAACGTAGGATTTAAGACAACAAGTTCTTTGAATAATACACCGGGACCGGATGGAACAATTCCAACTTCCAATACAACACTGAAATCAAAGATGAAAATTTCTATTTTGAGTGAGGCATATCAGAGACAACTGACAGATTTGAATCATGACCAGACAAAGATTGCAGACTATATCAGAGACCAGTATGAGAGGGTGCATTCTAATCTGACAGTACATAATAAAATTGGTTATCTGGAAGCCTATGAGAAGATGGATGTTACGAAGTTCCACTTTTGGGGAATACCAGGTATTTATACGGATAAAATATTTGAGGTAGACACAAAAGCTGCCAAAAGAGCATTAAAGCAATTAACAAATAATACAGTAACTTATGCAGATACGCAGGATTTGAAAAAGCTCAATATGATTTCAGCAGGTGGTGGGAAGAGTTCAAGTTCATCAAGTACCCCGGAAACGAAGAGCAATGTTGTTAGTTCAAAAGGACTGCGAATCTATGTTTTAAATGGAAGTCAGATTGCAGGTCTTGCTTCTTCCACCAAGACAAAGTTAGAGAACGCGGGCTTTACAGTTCCTAAGGTTGGAAATTATACAGCAGAGACACTGACTACTACAAGGATAAAAGTGAGCGCGAAGGGGCAGGGAGAGGATTTAAAGGAATTTTTTAATAATCCTGAAATAGTTGTTGGGGGTGTAACAGAGGGGTACGATATTGAAATTATTCTCGGAACAGTTGATGCAAATTAATTAATGGGATGGTATTATGCAGGCTTCGGTTAAAATTATGGATATTGACGTCGATATGTTAACGAATGACGTCTTTATAAAAAAAATAAATGAATATCTGTCAGAAGAAAAACTGCAAGTGATTTTATTTGCGTCTACAGAACTTTTGGACAAGGCAGTGGCAGAAGACGAATACCGAAAGCTGATTGAAATGGCAGAGTTGTTTCTGCCGGGAGAAGAGGCTTTGCTGAGCGCCCACCATGCGGATGTACTGGAAGCAGGTGATATGGTGGTAAGCTGTAAAAGCTTTGGTTTGGTACTTGAAAAACTGAAAAAAGAGAACCGTTCAATATATATTGTATCTAAGAGTGACAGAGATGTGGAAGTACTGAAGGGGTATTGCAAAAGAATGCAGCCTGAGCTTCGGATTGCCGGCTTCTACACATATAATGAAGAGATGGATGATGGAGCGATTGTCAATGAGATTAATAACCATATACCAGATATCCTGCTGGTAGATTTGGAGACGGGAGTGCAGGAAAAATGGATTATGGAGCATGTTTCTCTGCTGAATGCAAAGATTTGTATTGCAATCGGTGGAGTGGCAGGATTGATACTTGCACAGGAAAAGAAAACCCCTGTTTGGGTGAAGAAACTGCATTTAGAAAAAATCTACCATAAACTGGTTAGGGAACAAACTGTAAAAAAAGGTTTCAAAGCACGTATATTTCGGAAGAAAGTTGTGCAATATAATAATCAGATAGAGGAGCAAATACAAAAGGAAGATGAAAATTAGTATTTGTATTCCTAAATCGTAAAATTATTGCATTCTATGCATAAGGCAGCACAAAATGGGGAAAATATGAAAAAAGTAATTTGGAAGATTGCACGAATAATGGCAGGGACATTTTTAATGGCGACAGCAGTTAATTTTGTTTATGAGCCAATGCATATGGTAACTGGTGGAGTTTCCGGACTGGCAATTGCGATTAAGGAATTGACTAAGTGGTATTTTTCGGGAGGAGTACCAGTCTGGCTTACCAATATTGCGATTAATGTTCCGATTCTTATATGGGGATACTTCGTAAAAGGGAAAGAATTTTTGGGGTATACATTTTTTGCCAATATCTGTTTTACGGTTTTCTTATTAATTCTTCCAATATCTGAAATCCAGCAGAAGGACTATTTTCTTGCGATGACAATTGGCGGGGGACTGACAGGAACTGGGCTGGGACTTGTTTTTGCAGGAGGCTATTCAACTGGAGGCACAGATTTGCTTAGCAGCATCATACATTCCTATTTGAAAGCGTATTCGGTAGGAACCATTCTCTTTGTGCTGGATGCTTTGGTTATTCTTGCCGGAGCGTTGGTGTTTGGTATTATTTCTACAGTGTATGCTGTAATGGCTGTTTTTCTGACATCCTGGATAATGGATAATATTTTGTCGGGATTGAAGGTAGGGAAGCAGGTTTGGATTATCTCTGAGAAATATCAGGAGATTAGTGATGTAATAACACAAAAGATGGGAAGGGGAGCGACATGCCTGGAAGGAAAAGGGATGTACAGCAACAATTCTAAAAAAGTATTATTGTGTGTCGTGGGTAAGCGTGAAGTACCGTGCGTGGTACAGATAGTGCGGGAGCAGGATGAATCTGCATTCATGGTTATACAGGAGGCAAGGGAAGTCATGGGTGAAGGTTTCGGAGAAATAGATTAGAAACTATTCTGCTAGTTGGGAAAATTAGTCAAAACAAACAGATATTTACTATTTTTTTGGCTGATTTTAAGATGAATTGAACGAAAAAAAATAAATATATACGCTTTGCACAAAACGTGAATTATTTCTTTGGCTAATTATGCTATGGTAAAGTTAGGGCATATAGTGTATTATATTTATAGATTAAGTGTGGCGGGAAGTTGCACACAATAAAAAATTATTATTTAATATATAGGAGGATACATAAGTATGGCAAGTTTATCACTAAAAAACATTTGTAAGACTTATCCAAACGGATTTCAGGCGGTAAAGAACTTTAATCTTGACATTGCAGATAAGGAGTTCATCATCTTTGTAGGACCATCTGGATGTGGTAAGTCAACAACGCTTCGTATGATTGCCGGCTTGGAAGAAATTTCAGAGGGTGAATTATGGATTGGCAATAATTTGGTTAATGACGTAGAGCCAAAAGACAGAGATATTGCGATGGTATTCCAGAACTACGCTCTGTATCCACATATGACAGTATATGATAATATGGCATTTGGTCTTAAGTTAAGAAAGACTCCAAAGGATAAGATTGACAGACTGGTTCATGAAGCAGCTAAGATTCTTGATATCGAGGCGCTTTTAGACCGTAAGCCAAAGGCTTTATCTGGTGGTCAGAGACAGCGTGTAGCTATGGGTCGTGCAATTGTTCGTAATCCTAAGGTATTTTTGATGGATGAGCCTTTATCAAATTTGGATGCCAAGCTTCGTGTACAGATGCGTATTGAGATTTCTAAGATTCACCAAAGTCTTGAAGCTACTATTATTTATGTAACACATGACCAGACAGAGGCTCTTACACTTGGTACCCGTATCGTAGTTATGAAGGATGGTATCATGCAGCAGGTTGCTTCACCACTCGACCTTTATACAAAGCCATGTAATGTATTTGTTGCTGGATTTATTGGTTCTCCTCAGATGAACTTCATTAATTGTAAAGCTGTACAGAGTGGAAATGATCTTCACCTTGAGTTTGGCTCCTATTCTATCAAACTTCCAGAAGCAAAAGCTGAGAAGGTTATCGAAGGCGGATTCGTTGGTAAGGATGTAATTTTGGGTATTCGTCCGGAAGATGTTAAGGATGAAGAAGCCTACATTTCTGGTGGTTCAGACAATGTATTAGAGGCAACTGTAAGAGTATACGAAATGCTCGGTGCAGAGGTATTCTTGTATCTCACTGTAGAAGGCCATGACAAGGATATGACGGTTCGTGTTAATCCACGTACAACTGCACGTCCTGGTGATACAATCAAGATTGCACTTGATGTTACTAAGATTCATGTGTTTGATAAAGAGACAGAGAATACAATTACTAACTAGTCTATATATTAAATAATGTTGATATATAAAAGGAGCTGTTTTCACAGCTCCTTTTAGTTTTATACTTATTGTGGTAGTAGTGAATCGTAACTCATTAGTGGAAGTTGCTGGTATTTTGTAGAAAATTGTATTTACATTTGTATAAATTGATGATAATATATTACTATATGGGTATTTTTGTGTATATTGCCGAAGGTTTTTTTGAATAATATATGTTGGAGGGATGTTATGATTTCAAATCAAGTGTTACAGACAACGATTGATGGGTTGAAAAATATTACGCGAATTGATATTTGTGTGATGGATATTGAAGGAAAAGCGCTTGCAACCACAATTAATAATATTGAAGAATATGAAGAAGCTGTCATGGCGTTTGTGGACTCTCCAGCAGATAGTCAGGTTTTACAGGGATATCAGTTTTTTAAGGTATTTGATGAGCACCAGTTAGAGTATGTTATTTTAGCGAAAGGTGATAGTGATGATGTGTATATGGTGGGGAAGTTAGCTGCTTTTCAAATCCGCAATCTGCTGGTTGCCTATAAAGAGCGTTACGACAAGGATAACTTTATTAAGAATTTGCTGCTGGACAATCTGCTTTTGGTAGATATTTATAACCGTGCAAAGAAGCTTCACATTGAAACAAATGTTAGAAGGATTGTGTTCTTGATTGAGACAAAGAATGAGAAGGATGCTAATGCACTGGAAACAGTAAAGGGGCTGTTTGCTGGGAAGAAGAAGGACTTTATTACACAGGTAGATGAAAAAAATATTATTTTGGTGAAGGAACTTGCCGAAGGGGAACATTATGAGGATATGGAAAAGACGGCAAAGGTTATTTTAGATATGCTCAATACGGAGGCAATGACTATGGTTCATGTGGCGTATGGTACGATTGTGCAGGAAATCAAGGACGTATCCCGTTCTTATAAAGAAGCTAAGATGGCGCTTGATGTTGGAAAAATTTTTTATAGTGACAGGAACGTAATAGCATACAGCAGTTTGGGAATTGGACGATTGATTTATCAGCTTCCAATGCCGCTCTGTAAGATGTTTATTAAAGAAATTTTTGGTGCCAAGTCGCCAGATGATTTTGATGAGGAAACAATTGCAACAATCAATAAGTTCTTTGAAAACAGCTTAAATGTGTCAGAGACTTCCAGACAGCTATATATTCATAGAAATACCTTGGTATATCGTTTGGATAAGCTGCAAAAGAGCACGAATCTTGACCTTCGTGTTTTTGATGATGCCATCACCTTTAAAATTGCGCTGATGGTTGTAAAGTATATGAAGTATATGGAAAACTTTGAGTATTAAAGTTACTATTTAGTTTATTTCAGAAAACAGACAGACTTGCCACTTATCTGCAAAAGATAGTTGTTTTTTGAATTGGGTAGGAATGGTAATGAGATAAAAAATTAGCGCAGGGAATCTTATTGATAGGATTCTCTGCTGTTTGATTATGGAGTGAAAAATGGAGCATAATGAGATTTTAATTCGTTTAGAGCATATAAAAGTAACATATCCTACAGGTACGGAAGCCCTGCGGAATATTGATTTGTCAGTGGAAAAGGGTGAATTTCTATTTGTGGTAGGAAGCAGTGGTTCTGGGAAATCCACTTTTATTAAGACTTTGCTTGGTGAGGTGAAGGCGACCTCAGGGAGAATCTCTGTTGGAAAACGCAGGCTAAACAGAATGGGAAGAAGAGAACTTCCTTATTACCGGCGGATGATTGGTGTAGTATTTCAGGAATTTCGTTTACTGGAAGACCGCAATGTTTTTGAAAATGTAGCACTGGCACAGCGTGTTATAGGAGTCCGTAATGACAGGATTAGGAGAAACGTGCTGCAAATGTTAGAAATGGTAGGGCTGGGTGAAAAGATCAGGGCGTATCCAAAGGAATTGTCAGGAGGAGAGCAGCAGCGTGTTGCGATTGCGCGGGCAATGGTGAACAGACCAAGTATTCTTTTGGCAGACGAACCAACCGGAAATTTGGATCCGGATAATTCATGGGAAATCATGAATTTATTGGAAGAGATGAACCAGCTTGGAACAACGGTTATTGTTGTAACGCATAATAATGAGATTGTTGACAGGATGAAAAAAAGAGTTGTTACTCTGAACAAAGGCGAAGTAATCAATGATGAGGCGCAGGGAGGATATATTCAGTGAGTACATTTGGATATGGTGTAAAGCAAGGCATGAAGAATATAGGGCAAAACCGTTTATTTTCATTAGCAGCTATTGGAACAATTGCGACCTGTCTTTTTTTGCTGGGAATATTTTATGCGTTGATAAGCAATTTTCAGAATATGATATATAATGCAGAAAGTAATGTCGGAATCACAGTGTTTTTTGAAGAAGGGATTTCCAGACAGCAGATTGATGAAATACAGGAAGAAATTCTGGCATGTAAAACGGTGGAAAAGGTAGTATATATTTCTGCAGAGGAAGCATGGGAAAAGTTTCAGAAAGAGATGTATGGAGAGGATGAAAAGATTGAAGATACATTTGGTGGAGAAAATCCTCTGAAAGATTCTGCTTCCTTTGAAGTATATTTAAGTGATGTTTCAAATCAGGAGAGCATTATTCATTTGATTCGTAAAATTGACGGAGTGCGCAAGGTAAATGGTTCTAATACCGTAGCAAGCAGCCTGATGAATTTTAATATGCTGGTAACTTATGTGTCGGCAACCATTATTATTCTGCTGCTGCTTGTTTCTCTTTTCTTAATCAGTACCGCGGTAGCAACTGGAGTCCGTGTGCGTAAGGATGAAATTTCGATTATGAGATATATTGGGGCAACTGATATGTTTATTAAAATGCCGTTTTGGATAGAAGGGATTGTTATTGGAGTGATTGGGGCGATATTGCCTTTAATTTTACTGTGGTTTTTATATGCAAGAATGGTTCAGTTTATTTTGGTTCACTTTTCGGTATTGTCCCAATGGCTGGTTTTTGGAGAGACAGCAGAGGAATTTAAAACACTCGTTCCGCTTTTTCTGCTTGTAGGAGTTGGTATTGGTTTTTTGGGAAGTGCAATGTCTGTGAGCAAGCATTTGCGGGACATTTTGTAAATTGCTGGTATTATTAACTTTCGAAGTAATAACAGGGGAGGAAAGTATGAAGAAACGAATTATGGCAATAACAGTGGTATGGCTTGTAGGTGCCGCATTTATCGGAAGCGGCGGAGTTTATAGATTTCTGAGAGGTGGAAATGAAATTCGTGTGGTACAGGCGGGAAAAACAACGTCAAAGGATATTCAGAAACAAATTGAAGAGGCGAACCGCCAGAGAGAGTCGGCCGAAGAAGAGAAAAAAAGGCTGGAAAGCGATATCGCTGCTATGGAAAAAAAGAAAAGCAATGTGCTGGAATATATTGAGGCACTGGATGATAAGCTGACAGAATTGGCGGATAAAATCGAAAAGAATGAGACGGAAATCACAAAAGTACAGGCGCAGATTGAAGAATTACGGGAAGAAAAAGCAGAGGCAGAGGCGGCAAAAAAAACACAGTATGAGACAATGAAGCAGCGCATAAAATATATGTATGAAAATGGGAATGAGGGATATCTGGAATTATTGTTAGAGGCAGGAAGCCTTTCAGAGCTGTTTAACAGAGTGGAGTATGTTAATAAGGTGACAAGTTATGACAATAATTTGTTAATCCAATATCAAAAAACATGCGACAGGCTTCAGGATGCAGAGGAGAAACTGGATGAAAACCTTAGGGATTTAGAGGAACTTAAGGAAAGCCTACAGGTAGAGAAGGATTCTGTAGATAAACTGATGGATGAAAAGTCCAAAGAACTGGCAAATTACAAGTCTATGATTGAAAAGAAAAATAATGCGCTTGAATCGGCTGAGAATTTGATTCAGAAAGAGGAAGACGAGTTAGAGGCATTACTGGAAGCGCAGAGGAAAAAGATTGCAGAGGAGGCAAAGGCAAGAGAGGAAGCAAGAAAGAAGCAGGAGGCTGCGGAGCAGGATTCCAATGTTTCTGATAACAGAGTAGGTGGATCGTACTTATGGCCGCTTTCAGTTTCCGGCAGAATTTCTTCTTATTTTGGCAATCGGCCTTCTCCGACAGCAGGAGCAAGCAGTTATCATAAAGGTATTGATATCGCTGTGCCGGTTGGAACTAAGGTATTAGCTACTATGGATGGAACGGTGGTGACGGCGACTTATTCATCATCTGCCGGAAATTATGTGGCGGTTTATCATGGCGATGGAGTATATTCTTATTATATGCATTGTTCCAGATTAAGCGTAGGCGTGGGAGAAAAGGTTTCAAGGGGACAGCAGGTGGCTTTGTCTGGAAACACCGGGATTTCTACCGGACCGCACCTTCATTTTGCGATTTATGCAAATGGCGCTTATGTGAATCCGTTAAATTATGTATCGCAGTAGCCAAATGCAAAGGAGCTTCGCGGGAATAAAGACAGTAAAGAATGGAGATATATATGAGAGATAATAAAATATTCAAAGGTTTTTTGCTTGGAGCATCAAGCTGTCTGCTTGGGATTTTGGTTTTGCTGCTGGCCTTGGAAATATCGGGGGCTGTAAATCTGAGCGGCATACTGGGGACTGGTGGTGGGCATAGTGCTCTGGAAAGAAAAATCATGAATAAAGTCAAGGTTTTGGAAATATTTATTGATGAATATTTTTTAGATGATATTGATGAAAAAAAGATGGCCGATTCCGTATACAAGGGCGTGATTAATGGTCTGGGAGACGAATATGCTGCTTATTACACAGCAGAGGAATATCAGGATATTCAGGAAAAGACAAATGGGATTTATTGTGGAATCGGGGCCTATATCTCTGCTGATTCCAAGACTGGGATTGTGACCATTGTAAAACCGATGAAAAACAGTCCCTGTGAGAAGGCAGGTGTGAAAGCCGGAGATATTATTTTTGCAGTGGACGGGAAGGAAGTAACCGGACAGGAGATATCTCAGGTGCAGGCTTTGGTTAAGGGGGCGCAAGGATCGGAGGTTGTACTGACGATTGTGAGAGAGAATGAGAAGAAAGATATTACTGTTATCCGGGATGAAATTGTGGAGGATACGGTAAGCAGCCGTATGTTGGATGGAAAGATTGGTTATATACAGGTCAGTGGCTTTGAGCAGGTGACACCGGAGCAGTTTCGAAGCGCAATTAAGGACTTAGAGAAAAAAGGAGAAACGGGACTGATTATTGATTTACGTGATAATGGCGGCGGCTTGCTAGATGCGGCAGTAGAGATGTTAGACTGTATGCTGCCAAAGGGACTTGTTGTGTATAGTCAGGATAAAAATGGAGAGAAAGTAGAATATAAAGCGGAGGATGATGATTCTTTTGGAAAACCGCTTGCTATTCTGGTAAATGGAAATTCAGCCAGTGCTTCGGAGGTTTTCTGCGGGGCCATTCAGGATAAAAAGGCGGGTGTGCTGATTGGTACCCAGACCTTTGGAAAGGGAATTGTACAGGGAATCTTTTCGCTGGATGACGGCTCTGCGGTAAAAATGACAACAGCGCGTTATTATACACCGAATGGCCGGAATATTCATGGAAAGGGACTGACACCGGATAAGGAAGTTGAACTGTCTGAAAAGGCGGAGAAACTTCCGGAAAGTGGACTAAAAGTAGACAATCAGGTGAAGGCAGCCTATGATTATCTGGTTGCGCAGTAGGAAAGGCTTGTAATTCGCTCAAAAGAAGTGTACATTAATAGATAGCGGTATTGGTATTTGGGTTTGCACTACGTACACACATTGCAGTATGCACAGATGGCGAAAGTAACAAAGTTCGTTATGCAGAAATGGAGGTAAACTATGAATGTATCACAAATGCTGGAAGGAAAAGCAGCAGTTGTAACAGGTGGAACAAGAGGCATTGGTTTTGCGATTGTAGAAAAGTTTTTGGATGCAGGTGCAAAGGTTGCACTGTTTGGCTCCAGACAGGAAACGGTGGACAACGCATTAGAGAAAATCAAGGCAAAAATGCCGGATGCAGATGTTATGGGACTTTGTCCGGCGCTTGGAAATTACGATGAGGTAGAGAAGGCGGTACAGGCAGTAAAGGATAAATTTGGAAAAGTGGATATTCTTGTAAATAATGCGGGAATTTCTGCCAGAGAGTCTCTTTATGAATATAAGCCAGAAGACTTTGAAAAAATAATGACATTAAATGTCAATGCAGTATTCAACTGTTCTAAGGCAGCAGCACCGATTATGAAGGAGCAGGGCGGCGGCTCTGTAATTAATATGAGTTCTATGGTGAGCATTTACGGACAGCCAGCAGGTTGTGGCTATCCGGCATCCAAGTTTGCTGTCAATGGTCTGACAAAATCCCTTGCAAGAGAGCTTGGAAAGGACCAGATACGTGTGAATGCAGTATTACCGGGTGTAACCAGAACAGATATGGTAGCAGCGCTTCCAGAGGAAATGGTTCAGAGGATTTCCTCAACGATTCCTCTTGGCAGAGTGGGAGAACCAGAAGAAGTGGCCAATGCAGTATTATTTTTAGCCAGTGATTTAGCAAGTTATATTACCGGAGCAACGTTGTCTGTAGATGGAGCAACACAGGTATAATAGATGAGCGCACCAGCGAAGTCGGTGCGCTCTTTTGCCGTAATAGGAAAGTTCTCGGTATATCCGATGTGAAGAACGCTGTTTCTGCGTTCTTCTT